>NZ_JBPPUO010000006.1:0-123908 GCF_053544675.1 Rothia sp. 32237D007AR
AAGCACAAACGAGCCGGATTCAACCACCAAGTCATTTGCACCTTGGATGGAAAGTTGCTGGCTATCACAGACCCGGTGCCCGGGGCCAGGCATGATGCTTACGCCTTCAAACATCATGGCTTGGAAAGATATCTTGATGAGAGCACTGTGGCTGATAAGGGCTATATCGGGTTGGGGTTGGCTACCCCGGCCAGGCGCAAGCCGGGTCAGCGGCTGAGTCGGGAGCAGAGGCGGAATAATCGGGTGCTGAATCGGCTGCGGTCGGTGGTGGAGCGGGTTATCGCTCACATCAAGACTTGGCGGATTCTTCATACAGGGTTTAGGCGGCCGTTGGGGTTGTATGGGCGGGTGTTTGCGGTGGTGCGGGGGTTGGTGTTTTTGGCTGCGGGTGGGACTTTTGAATAAGCCTCATAGCTTCCAGCAATTTTAGCCAAATAGCGTCAATTTAGCTTCTGACACATTGAGGCTTATTCACAAGTAGGAACACACCCCACACCCGCCAACTAAATAACAGCCCCACCAGTAGCAAAAAATGAGCATTAAACCTCTACACATAACCTTACACCAACCGGAAAAGACCGTTACCCCACCAACGTACAACCAGGCTAACAACTACGCAAAACACCCACGCTACTACACGCCCTAAACAACCATCTCACCTAGGGAAAACCAGGAGGCAGACCACCAGCGCTCACCCTACCCCAGGCACTCAAAGCTACTTTGCCCTACCACCGGCACAACCTCACCGACGAGCTCCTCCCAGCCCTCTACGGCATATCCCAACCGACAGTTTCAAGAACCATCAACCGGATCAAGACGGCACTGGATAAAATCCTCACACCACTGATCCAACCCCTAGACAAAGCACTCAAAGCACCAGGTTCACTGGTCATCAACAGCACACTGGTACCGGTTTGGAACTGGCGAGGTGAAATAAACTTTTCAGGCAAAGATAAACGTGTTGGCTACAACCACTAGGTCATCTGCACCATTGACGGTAGACTCCTTGTTATTACTGACCGGCTACCTGGTGCTTGGCGTGATGTTTATGCCGTCAAGGAGCACGGTTTTACACAAGTATGTGGAGGAGATGATCCTTGTTGATAGGGGCTACCGTCGGGTTGAGGTTGTTGAATCCCTTGCTCAGTGTAAGTCTGGGGTGAAAACGCTCACTTGAGGCTGTAAAGGAGATAGTAGCCGTATTATCGATAAGCTGTGAGCGGTGGTGGAATGTCATTGCGCAGGTGAAGATTTAGGGTGTTTTGTAATCGGGTTTTCGGCGGCTGCTTGGGGTCTTGTGGGTAGGTGTTTTTGGCGGTGGGGGTGTTTTTAGTTGTTGGGCACTCTTTATGAATAACCCTCAGCTTTCTGCGAGCCAGACTGAGTGCGTGCTTTTTTGAAACGCCCTTGGGCTTCTGCATCCCAGTCAAAGAGTTCCTGGGTGTCCTCTTCAGACAGCCTGCCTAATCTGACATCGAGTAAAGGAATGACCTTGAACTTATTCTGCGAGACAAACATTAGCCGGTAGTCGGGTATAAAAAAGCGTTTCTAGATTGCCAGCAGGGGGTGCCACCCCACCACTATGATGCTACGCTGTATATACAGTGTATTTTTCTTTAGGAGGTTTGTAGTGGCTACTACCAGTATTAGCGTCCGTATGGATGCTCAAACGAAACAAGAAGGCGAGGCTCTCTTTAAGGAGCTTGGGCTCAACATGTCCACCGCAATCAACATGTTCGTCAAGCAGGCTATCAGAGAGAACCGAATCCCCTTCATGGTGGGCGACCCCAAACCCAATGCCGATTCGCTTGAAGCTATTCGGGAAGCAGAAGAATTCTTCGCCAGCGGTCGAAAAGGTAGGTTCACTAACGCTGAAGAGCTCTTCAACGACCTGGGTATCTAATGGGCCTTACCGCAGATTACAGCTCTGCATTTCACCGAGACGTAAAGCGTTTAAAAAAGAAGCATACGGATATGGCTCCCTTGCGAGAAGTCATCAGCCTAGTGCTAGAAAATACAGCCGAGGCTCAACAGGTACTACGTCAACGGCACCGAATACATTCTCTCAAAGGTGAGTGGCTGGGGAGCCAAGAATGCCATATAGCTAATGCTGGCGACTGGTTATTAATTTGGTACGAAGATAACAAGACTGCCTACTTCCAGAGAACTGGGACACATGACCAGCTGGTCAGGAAATGAAGGGGCACCCCGCACACATACAGGGGTACTCTTTGCTGCAATCATCGAACATCGCAACCACTCAACAGTTGTTGACCACAGCAACCACCTGATTCTGTGGAACATCAGCACAGTCATCGCTGATATACACCTACCTGCAAGGACCACCCTATGAACATTGCCCGTCTCGGTGAAACAATTAAGGCCGCCCACTACTATCGCGGTATTCCCTACGCGCGGGCAGAGAGGTTTGCGTCGCCGCGTCCGCTCGGTTTAGAGAACTTACCCGCAGACTTCACCGCAACCGACCCGGCACCTGCTGCACCCCAGCACGTGCGCCCCGGCAAAAAGGGTATGCGGCAGACGGCGCACCTGAGCGAAGATTGCCAGAACCTCACCATCGTCACCCCGGCCGGTACAGCGCCGGGCGAGAACCTGCCGGTCATGGTCTTCTTCCACGGTGGATCCTACATTTACGGCTCCGGGGACGGGCAGCGATACGACCCCTACCTGCTGGTCATCGAGCACCGCCTGATCGTGGTCAAAGTGACGCACCGGCTGGGCTACCTGGGGTTTATGGGCGGCACGCCAAGCCGCCCGGCCAACTTAGGGTTACTTGATGCCCGCCAGGCCCTGCGCTGGGTGCAACGTCATATCGCAGACTTCGGGGGAGACCCTGACCGCGTCACCGCCTTTGGCCAATCAGCCGGTGGCGACCTGGTAGCCCGCCTCATGATCACAGACGGCGTGGCCCAAGAAAACCTCTTCCAGCAGGCCATCATTCAAAGCGCCCCCTTGCACCTTATCCACGGCAAGGACGCCATGACCCGCCACCTACTCACCGCAACTCAGGGCATACCGCAGGGAGCACCAGCACAAACCTGGGGAGAAGCCGCCCACAAGCACGTCATGGCCAATCCTTTCCGTTTTGGCCTTGACCGCGCCATGATGCCCTTCGGCTGCCAGTACGGGCACTACCCCCTACCTGCCGAAGAGGACGAGGACGCCGCCTACCGGGCCGTCGCAGGGAAGTTCAAGGTGCTGGTGGGGTCCATGGAACGAGAATCCGGCTATTTCACCCCGCACCTAACTGGGAGGGCAGGGCGTGCCCAGCGGGCCGTCCTTGACCGGTTGATCTGCCAGTTCTCCCGCAGGCTCTACGCCCAACCGGCCCGTCACTTTGCCCAGCGGCACCAGGACGCCGGCGGCCAGGCCCTTGCCTACCAGCTGGCAACAGGCGCAGTGGGGCACCCTATGGAATCTGTTCATTGCACTGATTTGGCTCTGCTCTTTGATAACCCTATCTGGGAGGGTAGTAGCCTCTGGGCTGGGGCAGACCGGGCCCAGCAGCAGACCCAGGGGGAGGCTCTGCGCGCTATCTGGGCTGGTTTCGCGCATACGGGGCAGTACCCCCGGGAGCATTTCGAGGCCGCCAGGCTGCGGGAGATACCCTAGAGTGGTGTAAACGCGGGGGAGACTTACCGCAACAAAGCCTTGACCAACTAAATTGGAAACTGTGAAAGCCACACCCGAAACTCTCAAAGAGGCAGTTGCGCTATGAGCCGTCCACGCGCACCCGGCGCTAGACGGCGTCCTGCCTGCACCTCGGGATAAACTGGGTTCATGGTAGAAAACCCCAGCTACACCACCGACGATTTTGAGCTCCCCGGCGTCCCAGATGCTTTTCAGCGTCTCTGGACGCCCCACCGCCGCGCCTACGTGAAGGGCGGGCAGAAGGATTACACCGAGAACACCTGCCCCTTCTGCGAGGCCCCAGCCCGCAGTGACGCTGAGTCGCTGATTGTGCACCGTGGCGAGCGCGCCTACGTCATTCTTAACCTCTACCCCTATAACCCGGGGCATCTGCTGGTCTGCCCCTACCGGCACATCCCGAATTATGATGACGCCACGCCTGAGGAAACCGCTGAAATTGCTGCTCTCACCCAGAAGGCTATGGGCATTTTGCGGCAGGTCAGCAGGGCGGAGGGGTTCAACATCGGTATGAACCAGGGCAAGGTTGGCGGGGCAGGGGTTGCTGCTCACCTGCACCAGCATATTGTGCCGCGTTGGAGCGGGGACACCAACTTCCTGCCCATTGTTGCGGGCACCAAGACGGTTACGCAGACTCTGGGTGAGATTCGGGATCTGCTCAGTGCTGCCTGGGATTGCTAAGCGGAGGCAGCAGGAAAGCTAAGTAAGCCCGCTGGCTCGGGGCTGGCGTGAATGATATCGAGCGCCCCAGCGCGAGATATCAGAGGGTCGGCGGGCGTTTGGCTTGCCTGCTGCCTTATGGCGACTATATTTCTAGAACAGGGATTCCTGCACGGACGCTGGGGGAGTGAGTTCCCCGAAGCTGCGGCAGGCCCTGTTGGAGAGTTCTGCGGTGTTGATGAGGAAGGTCTGGTCGGGGTCCCCGAAGTGGGCGGTGAGGAATTTGCCGGTGCCGCCGCTGATGTAGAAGCCGTGTGCGCCTTCTGTGAGGGTGGGGTGGGCGCTGAGCGGTTCGGGGTTTTCTGCCCGTAAGGACGCGTAGGCGCGGCTCATCGCAGCTGAGGGCACCCAGCGGTTTGCGGTGATGTCGAAGCCGTCGATGGTGTCTTGGGCGTTGTCGAGTGCCCAGGTGGCGTTTTCTACGGCCATGTAGTGTGCTGATTTGAGGTGTTCGGTGCTGGCGGGGTCTACCCAGGCCTTGTATTTGGTGGAGGCGTGTTTGAACTGGGTGAGGTTGGCTTCGTGTGAAACGAGGTCTTCTAGCTGGCGTATGATGATGCCGGTGTCAGCTCGGGCTACGAAGGTTGCGGCGGCGACTGCCTGGTCGTCTAGGCGGCGTGGGTTGGAGTGTAGGGAGGCGGTTCCGACTTTGGAGGTGCCGTCGGGGAAGGTTGCTATGTAGAGGTAGTGTTCTAGGTTGACGTAGGCTAGGGCTGCTTCGGTCATGCGGGAGCCTATGTGTATGCGGTGGATGGGGGCGAATTCGTCCCGTGCGAAGCATAGGTTGCACTGTTTGCCTTTGGTGAGTGTGGCGTGGTGGGGGCAGGGGACTTGGTGGAAGCCGATGCTGTCGGTGTTGGCTTTGGCGTAGCCGGTGCAGTAGGTGCCTGCGCCGCGTGCGTCTGCTGGGAGGGTTTGCAGGCCGAGGAAGCTGCCGGGGGTTATGGTGATAGTTTCAATCTTGCCGCTTGGTTGACCGTCTGTAAGGGGCTCAATTTTGAGGTAGGGGGCGCGGTTGCGCCAGGTGATGTCACGCCAAATAAATTCGGGGTGGGTTACGAGTGGGTTGATGGGGTTATTCATGGGTGTGGTAGGTTTCGTTGGTCGGCGTTTTGGTGTTCTCTTTTCTCAATTTTACGTGTGGTAGTACGTAGGGGGTAGGTGCGTTCTCTCTTGCTGCCTGGTGTGTGCAAGGTATGATAGTCACCATGTCACGACCTGTTGTTCGCCTTGTTGGCCAAGGCATTCGTTATGCGACCAAGTTGCGTGGGGGCGGTTCTGCTTTCCCGGGCTTGGTGATGGAGAAGTTGCACCCTAATTTTGTGGCTGAGGAGCTTGCTAAGCTGCCGCGCGGTGTGGTTGTTGTTTCGGGTACGAACGGTAAGACCACCACAACCAAGATGGTTGTGCAGTTGTTGGAGGCTCAGGGGCTGAAGGTTTTCACTAACCGCACTGGCTCTAATTTTGTGCGTGGTGTGGCTGCGGCTTTGCTGGGTGAGATGAGCCTGAGCGGCAAGCTGGATGCTGATATTGCGGTGCTTGAGCTAGATGAGGCGCATGCCGTGCACTTTGTGCGTAAGGTCAAGCCCGATTACGCGCTGCTCTTGAACGTTTTGCGGGATCAGTTGGATCGTTTCGGTGAGATTGATGCGACCCGCCGCATGCTGGCTACTGTGGCCGGTGCAACCACTGGCACGGTGGTGCTTAATCGTGAAGACCCGCGTATTCGTTCTTTGGCTGAGAATGTTCAGCCTGGTACGCAGGTGAGCTACTTTGGTTTGTCTGAGAAGTTGCGTGCTCTTTTCCCTTCTGATGATGGTTTGCGTACGAGCCCTGAGGGTGCTGGGGGTGCGGACGCCGGTGGTCTGGCACCGGAGTTGCCGGGGGCGTCCGTCTTGCTTAAGGATTTTAAGGGAGCTGCCGCTACCTTTGATGTGGCTGGTAAGGAGTTGGCGGGCACCATTAACCTTTACGGTGTCTATAACATTTTTAACGCTGCAGCTGCTATGGCCCTGACGCGTGAGGTCATGGGAGATGCTCTCAACGAGACTAAGCTTTTGGCTGAGCTTGAGCATATTGCCCCGGCTTTTGGTCGCGGTGAAACCCTCAACGTTAAGGGCCAGACCCTGCAACTGCTGCTGGTGAAGAATCCGAGTGGTTTCCGCCTGTCTCTGGCGTCCGCTGATGCCCAGGACTATGCCACTATGATCACTATCAATGATGCTTACGCTGATGGGCGCGATGTTTCCTGGCTCTGGGATGTTGATTTCCATTCCTTGGTGCAGGGCGGTGTCACTATGGTTTCTGGTGTGCGCGCCTACGATATGGCCCTGCGTTTGCAGCACGATGATGTTTTTGTTGAGAACATCAATGAGAACCTTGAAGAAGCTTTGGCCACTTTTATTGCTAAGTCTGAGGGGCGCCCCATGCGCATCTTCTGCACTTACACCGCCATGCTGGCTATCCGTAAGGAACTGGCAAAAATTACCGATGTGGAGGAAATCTAATGAACGATTTTGAGAATGCACCGGTAGAGGCGGGCGAGCAGATTATCACCCAGACCGGGAACAATAAGAGCCTCAAAATTGTGCAGCTTTACCCTAGAGACATGAACATCTATGGGGACTGGGGCAACACCCTCTCGCTGTCTCGTCGTGCCCAGGCCCACGGTTTTACCACTGAAATTGTGGACTACAACCCCGGTGATGAATTCCCGCTTGACGGTGATATCTTTGTGGGTGGCGGTGGCCAAGACTCGGGCCAGTCGGTGATTCAGGAGGACCTACTGGCTAACGCTGAAACCCTGCGTATGCTGGCAGAGGACGGCACCCCCATGCTGGTCATCTGCGGCCTGTACCAGCTCTTTGGTAAAGAGTTTAAAACGGTCAGTGGCGCCACCTTGAACGGTATCCGTGTCTTTGATGCTAAGACTGTCGGCGGCGAAGAACGCCTGATTGGCAACATCGTTGAAGAATCTGAAGAGTTCGGCACCATTATTGGCTTTGAAAATCACTCGGGTCTGACCTATCTAGCCGGTGACACCAAGCCCCTGGCCACCGTGACTAAGGGGGAGGGCAATAATAAGGAAGATTCTGGTGAAGGTGCCCGCGTGCATAATGTCATCGGAACCTACCTGCACGGCTCCTTGCTCCCTAAGAACCCTGCTATCTCGGACTTCCTGATTAAGCAGGCAGCTATCAAGAAGTACGGTGAGTTCACCCCCGTCGTCATTGACGACACCCTGGTGGAGAAGGCGCGCGCCTCAGCGTCCGCCCGTCCGCGCTAGAATAGTACGAGGTACATCGCGCCTACCCCCGTGTGTGGGCGCATCAGACGAATAAGGAGAATCATGTCAGGTCACTCCAAATGGGCCACAACCAAGCACAAGAAGGCCGCCATTGACGCCAAGCGCGCCAAGGCTTTTGCTAAGTACATCAAGGCAATTGAAGTTGCAGCGCGTATGGGTGGGCCCGACCCGGCAGGTAACCCCGCCCTGGACCTGGCTGTCTCAAAGGCTAAGAAGAACTCTGTGCCCAACGACAACGTTGAGCGCGCCATCAAGCGTGGTGCCGGTCTGACCGGTGAAGCCATTGACTACACCGAAATCATGTACGAGGCTCGTGGCCCCCAGGGTACCGCCCTTTACATTGAATGTCTGACCGATAACCGCAACCGTGCAGCAGCAGAGGTTCGTACCGCTGTGACCCGCAACGGCGGCACCATGGCAGACTCCGGTTCTGTAGCCTTCCTCTTTGAGCGCAAGGGCGTTGCCGAAGTCGCTAAGACTGAGGGCCTGACTGAGGATGACGTCCTCATGGCTGTGTTGGACGCAGGTGCTGAGGAAGTTATTGACGAGGGCGATATCTTCACCGTTGTTTCTGAGGCTACCGACCTGCCTGCTATCCGTAAGGCTCTGGAAGAAGCAGAACTTGAATACAACAACGATGACCCGGTCTTCCGCCCCACCATGCAGGTAGATTTGGATGCCGAAGGTGCTAAGAAGTTCCTCAAGCTGGCTGACGCTATTGAAGAGCTTGACGATGTTCAGAACGTCTACTCTAACGCAGACATCAACGAAGACGTGATGGCCGAGCTGGAAGCTGAATAAACGGCTGTAGAAAGGGGGAGTGCGTGAGCCCTGTTCACGGCACTTCGCACCAGCGCCCGGAACCCGCCCAGCGAGTTCCGGGCGCTGCCCGCATTCTGGGGGTTGACCCAGGTTTGACCAGGTGCGGTTTTGGCTTGGTTGATATGACGGCTAACCGTAAAGCCCATTTTGTGAATGTGGGGGTGGCAGGTACTGCCGCATCGGAGAGCCTGGATGCCCGTATTTTGAAGATTTTTCGGGCGGCTGAGGCCTGGCTTGATACTTATCAGCCTGATGCGCTGGCGATTGAGCGTGTGTTTGCTCAGGAGCAGGTTAATACGGTCATTGGTACCGCTCATGCGTCTGGTGTGGTGATTGCTGCGGCTGCTGCGCGCGGTGTTCCGGTGCATTTTCATACTCCTTCGGAGGTGAAGGCTGCGGTGACGGGTTCGGGCCGGGCTGATAAGGCTTCGGTGGGGCGTATGGTCACACGTATTTTGGGGCTTGATGCTATGCCTAAACCGGCGGACGCTGCGGATGCTTTGGCTCTTGCTATCTGTCATGGCTGGCGTGGTGGTGGTATTGGTTCTGGTATTAATATGGCTGCTAGGACGCAGACTCACCAGGGGTCTAACCCGGCTGCTGCTAGGCGGTCTGCCCAGCTTACTCCTGCCCAGCGGGCCTGGATGCAGGCGGAGGCGAGGGCCCGCCGGTAGGCTCCTTGTATTAGTACATATATTCGAATAGAATTGGTTTCATGATTAGCTCACTGACCGGTACTGTCACCCACTTGGGGTTAGAGACCGCTGTTATCGACGTCAATGGTTTTGGCATGCTGGTGCATCTCAATGCCCGCACCGCCTCGCAGTTGCGTCTGGGGGAGAAGGCTACGGTTCTGACCACCATGATTGTGCGTGAGGACTCGATGACTCTCTACGGGTTCGCTGAGCCTGCTGAGCGTGAGGTCTTTGACATGATGCTATCGGTCTCTGGTATCGGCCCGCGGATTGCTCTTGCCGTGTTGGGTGTGCATACCCCGGCTGAGGTTGAGCGTGCTGTTGCCACCGGTGACGATAAAGCTTTCACTAAGGTGCCCGGTATTGGCCCTAAGGGGGCGCGCCGCATCGTCTTAGAGCTTGCTGGCAAGCTGATTTTGGCAGATGGTGCCACTGACCAGTTGCCCATGGATCAGGGTGTGAGTTGGAAGCCTCAGGTGCAGGACGCTTTGACTAGCCTGGGCTGGTCTGAGCGGGATGCTGAGGGCGCTATTGGGTCCTTTATTGAGCATAATCCGGCTGCTGAAACTATGGGTGTGGCTGAGGCTCTGCGTGGGGTTTTGGCCTCTTTGGGGAGCCAGAACACGGTGGGGCGATAGGTAGAGTATGAGTCAGTTCCCTCACGCTGATAGCCAGATTCCTGGCCAGCGCCTGGTGTCTATGGATGAAGAGCCAGAAGAAAAGATGATTGAGGCCGCCCTGCGCCCCAAGTCACTTGATGATTTTGTGGGTCAGCAGCGGGTGCGGCAGCAGTTGTCTTTGGTGCTTGAGGCTTCAAAGATGCGCGGACGCTCGGCCGACCATGTGCTCTTATCTGGCCCTCCTGGCTTGGGTAAAACTACTCTGGCTATGATTATTGCCGCTGAGATGGATGCCCCGCTGCGTATTACTTCTGGCCCGGCTATTCAGCATTCTGGTGATTTGGCCGCTATTCTTTCGTCGCTGACTCCTGGTGAGGTACTTTTCCTTGATGAAATTCACCGTATGAGCCGCCCGGCTGAAGAGATGCTCTATATGGCCATGGAAGATTTCCGTGTGGATATTGTGGTGGGTAAGGGCGCTGGCGCTACCTCTATCCCTCTGGAGCTGCCGCCTTTTACTCTGGTGGGTGCTACTACCCGTGCTGGTCTGCTCCCTGGGCCTTTGCGTGACCGTTTTGGTTTCACCGGCCACCTTGAATTTTATTCGGTGGCGGAGTTGGAGAGTGTTATTCGCCGCTCTGCTGGTCTGATGGAACTAAGTATCAGCCCTGAGGGCTTCGCTGAGATTGCGGGCCGTTCCCGTGGTACGCCGCGTATTGCCAACCGTCTTTTGCGCCGTGTGCGTGACTGGGCCCTGGTGCATGGTATTAGCCGTATTGAGGCCTCTGCTGCTGCTACTGCCTTGAACATGTATGAGGTAGATGAGCGCGGCCTTGATCGCCTTGACCGGGCTGTCCTTGAAGCTCTTATCACTAAGTTTGGTGGGGGGCCGGTGGGTCTATCTACTCTAGCTATTGCTGTGGGTGAAGAGACTGAGACTGTTGAGACGGTGGCTGAACCTTACCTGGTGCGTGAGGGTCTGATAGGTCGCACACCTCGCGGGCGTGTTGCTCTACCTGCTGCCTGGGAGCACCTGGGGCTTGAGGCACCAGAACTGCCTTGAGTGTCCCGCCTGTGCCAGTGCTGCTGGCGCCTTACCGGTGCTTGTAATATCGGGGGCTAATCAGCTAACTGCAAGCTAGGTGGCATAGAATGGGGCTTTAGTTTGTTTACCCCCATCACTTACGTTAAGAGGGAATCTCGTGGAACCCGGTTCACCCGTATTTATGCTTCTACTTCTGGGCATTATGATGCTCGTGCTGATTGTATTGCCGGCACGTCGAGCAAAGAAGGCTCAGCAGCAGATTAAAGAACGTCAGGACGCCATGGTGCCCGGCACTAAGGTCATGACCAATTTCGGTCTTTACGGTTCTGTTGTTTCGATCGATAAAGAAGCCAGCACCGCCCAGCTTGAAATCGCTCCGGGCACCGTGGTGAAGGTTCACCTCATGACGGTGACCAGCATCGAAGAAGACACTGTTGCTGTTGCTCCGGTAGCTGAGGCTGAGCGTCCTACCATTCAGGGTCAGGTCGCAGAAGACCCCAAAAACTAAACCATCATCTAGGGTGCGCTACCTCTTGGAAGAGAGGTAGCGCGCTTTTTCACGTTTTACGCAATCACTTACTTGAAGGGGCGCTGATGGCTCAACCATCCTACGCCGCCAAGGCCAGGGGCGCACTTGCCTCTATGGCCCTGGTGCTGCTCTTACTTGCCGGAGCAATCTTCGGCACCACCTTTGCCGGGGGCACCTGGCTACCTAAGCTGGCTCTGGACCTTTCAGGGGGCACCCAGCTGATTCTGTCACCTGAGTCTAATGATTCGTCAGGCCAAGCGATTACCGCTGACCAGCTCGACCAGGCGGTTGAGATTATCCGCCAGCGCGTCGATGGTTCGGGTGTAGCGGAGGCTGAGGTTACCACCCAGTCTGGTCAGAATGTGGTGGTTTCGGTGCCTGGTACTTTGAGTGCCGAAACCCGCGACCTGATTCAGACCTCGGCGCAGATGAGCTTCCGCCCCGTCATTAATTCTGGTGCCCCTCAGGCTGTTGCGGCGGACGCTGCTGCACCTGAGGATTCTCTACCGGAACCGACCGCTGAGCCAGCTGACGGGTCTGACTATAACTGGGTCACCCCTCAACTGTGGCGTGAGTTTGAGCAGCTAGATTGTACTGTACCTGCCAACCTTGATAGCTCTGGCCAGGACCCTAACTCCGCTATTGTTGCCTGCGCTTCAGATGGAGGCGAAAAGTATATTCTGGGCCCCATTGAAATTGAGGGCACCGATATTAGCACTGCCTCCTACTCGCAGGTGTCCAGTTCGACCGGTTTTGCGACCGGCCAGTGGGGTGTGAACATTGTCTTTAACGATGCTGCCACCCAGACTTTTAAGGACGTCACCACCCGCTTGAACGCAATTCGTGGGGCGAACCCGTCCGACCCGCGTGCCCGTTTTGCCATCATGCTTGATGGGCAGGTGCTCTCTTCTCCTGTCACTCAGGCAGTGATTACTAACGGCCAGCCCCAGATTACCGGTAACTTTACTGAGCAAGAGGCAGCGAATCTGGCTGAGCAGCTCAAGTACGGTGCTCTGCCTATTAGCTTCACGATTCAGTCTGAGCAGCAGATTTCTGCTACCTTGGGTGCTGACCAGTTGAAGATGGGCCTCATTGCTGGTCTGATTGGTCTGCTCCTGGTCTTTATGTATTCTCTTTTCCAGTACCGTCTGGTGGGTCTTGTTAATATCACTTCGATTATTGTGGCGGGTCTGCTCTCTTACGGTGTGATTGTGCTGTTGGGGCACCTGATGAACTATCGCCTATCGCTGGCGGGTGTTGCCGGTCTGATTGTTTCGATTGGTCTGATGGCTGATTCTTTTATCGTCTACTTTGAGCGTATTCGTGATGAGATTCGTGCTGGGCGTACTATTCCGGCTGCTATCGACCACGGTTGGTTGCGCGCCAAGCGCACCATCATGGCCTCTAAGGCTGTGAACCTGTTAGCTGCTGTGGTTCTTTATTTCGCTTCGGTGGGTAACGTGCGTGGTTTTGCTTTTACCTTGGGTTTGACCGCGATGTCAGACCTGGTGATTACCTTCCTCTTCATCCACCCGCTCATGGTTCTACTGGGCCGTAAGGATTACTTCCTCAATGGTGGGCGTTTCTCTGGTATGGATCCGGTGGCGCTGGGTGCAACTCCGCTGTATCGGGGTGCCGGGCGCGTCCGCACTCTTGATGATGCTGAGGCTTCTTTGTCTTTGGCTGAGCGTAAGCGCCGCCAGCGTCTTGCCGCTGAGGCAGCTGAGGCAGCTGAAGATTCCACTAACCTTGAGGAGGCCCGCCGTGGCTAATAAACTGGCTCAGTTCGGTAACGAACTACATTCTGGTCAGCGATCCTTTGCCTTTGTGCCTAAGCGCCGTCTGTGGCTGATGCTTGCCCTGCTCATTGTGGTGCTTGCAGCCCTGGTGCCGGTGGCACGTGGGGGCTTTAACCTGGGCATTGAGTTCCGGGGCGGCTCGGAGTTCACTGTCTCGCAGGTGGCTGATGCTGATATCGCAACCGGTCAGCAGGCTATTGCGGACGCTGCCCCTGAGGCTACCGATGTGCGCGTCACCAATATCGCTGCGGGAACTGTGCGCGCTCAGATGGGTGAACTAACTGATGATGAGACTCTTGCTGTGGGGCAGGCCTTGCAGTCAGCCTATGGTGTGGGCGCCCACCAGGTAACCTCATCTTTTGTGGGCCCTACCTGGGGTGAGGGGGTCACTCGGCAGGCTCTGATGGGTCTGATCTGGTTTATTGTGCTGGTGATGGTGGGCATGGCCCTGTATTTCCGCACCTGGAAGATGTCAGTCTCTGCGATTGCTGGCCTGGTGTTCACTATCGTGACTACGGTGGGCCTTTATGCCCTGATTGGGTTTGAGATTACTCCCAGCGCGATCATCGGCTTTTTGACCGTCTTGAGCTACTCGCTCTATGACACCGTGGTGGTTTTCGATAAGATTCGTGAGAACACTGAGGGGCTAGAGAAACGCCGTGATGCGACCTTTGCTGAGCAGGTTAATCTGGCGGTTAATCAGACTCTGGTGCGTTCTATCAATACTTCGATTGTGGGTATTTTGCCGGTGGGGTCGATTCTCTTTATCGGTTCTCTCCTACTGGGCGCTGGCACCCTCAAAGACCTGTCGCTAGCTCTCTTTATCGGTATTATCGTTGGCACCTTGGGCACTCTCTTTGTGGCTGCTCCTGCCTATGCTGCCCTGCGTTTGAGTGAAAAGAGTGTAGGTGAGCATACTGAGCTGGTGCGCCGTGCCCGCCGGGGTCAGGCTGAAGAGGCCAGGGAGCGTCCGGACGCTTCTGCCCAGCCGGTTGCGCCGGTTACGGTGACTGTGCATGAAGTTAACCTAGAGCGAAACTAGCCCCCTTAGCTTGGGCTTTGTGTCTTAAGAACGGGAGTAGACCTAGTGTCTGCTCCCGTTTTTGTGACGTAGGGTGCTGAAATATTCTAAGATAGTCCCACACGAGTATTTCAGTTTCGAGGGGGAGTTGGGCATGAGCCGGTCAGAAGAGAGCAGTCAGAAGATTGCCCGCGCAGAGCAGAAGCGGCCGGTTCGCGGGTCGCACCGGGTGATGTCCGCTTCGGGGCGTGTGCCTACCCGCCTGGTCTTTGGGCGGGAGCAGGAACAGAACCCTGCCCCACGTTTTTCCCCGGTGCTGGCCCCGGTGATTCGTACTGTTAAGAAGTTCCACCCTGATGAGAATCTTGAGGTTCTTCAGCGGGCTTTTCAGGTAGCAAACCATTACCATCGGGGGCAGAAACGTAAGAGCGGTGACCCTTATATCACCCACCCGGTAGCTGTGGCCACTATTCTTGCTGAGCTGGGTGCTACCGGCACGGTGCTGGTCGCTGGTCTGCTGCACGATACGGTTGAAGATACCGATTATACCCAGGAGCAGCTAACCGCTGATTTCGGTGCGGAGGTCGCCTACCTGGTAGATGGCGTGACCAAGCTCGATAAGGTGAGTTACGGTGAAAACGCCCCTATTGAGACGATTCGTAAGCTGGTCATTTCAATGTCGCAGGACGCCCGCGTGCTGCTTATTAAGCTGGCTGACCGTCTGCACAATGCTCGAACCTGGCGGTTTGTTTCTGGTGCTTCTGCGGCTAAGAAGGCTGAGGAGACCTTGCAGATTTATGCTCCGCTAGCTCACCGTCTGGGCTTGAACACTATCAAGTGGGAGCTTGAAGATCTGTCTTTTGCCGCAATGAGCCCCGATATTTACGCTGAGATTGTGCGTATGGTCGGTGAGCGCACCCCTAAGCTTGAGAAGTATCTGGCTGAGGCTCGTGTAACCATTGAAGACCGTCTGGCTCAGGTGGGCCTTGAGGGTACTGTGACGGGCCGCCCTAAGCACTATTACTCGATTCATCAGAAGATGAAGACTAAGGGTAAGAGCTTTGATGAAATCAACGATATTCTGGCTGTGCGTATCATGGTGGAGACCGAGGCGGATTGCTATACCGCTTTGGGCCATGTGATGTCCTTGTGGATGGCTGTGCCCGGTCGTTTTAAGGATTACATTAAGCAGCCTAAGAATAACCATTACCAGTCGCTGCACATGACGGTGCATGGGCCTGGCGGGCTGCCTCTTGAGGTTCAGATTCGCACCTATAAGATGCACGAAGAGGCTGAGTATGGTGTGGCTGCGCATTGGCGCTATAAGGCTGCTTCACGGGGGGAGAAAGTTGATCTTACCCCCAAGGAGCCGAGCACCCATACTGCTGCTTTCAATATCGGGATTTTGCAGTCAATTTCTGAGATTTCCTCATCTAACCCTGAGTCTGAGCAGTTCTATCAGCAGTTGTCTGAGCGCCTAGAGACTGATGAGATTGTGGTCTTTACCCCGCAGGGTAAGCCGATTACTTTGCCGGTGGGCGCTACCCCTGTTGACTTTGCTTATGCTATCCACACTGAGGTGGGGGACCGCACTATTGGGGCCAAGGTCAACGGTAGGCTGGTGCCCCTGCATACTGAACTTGAGACTGCTTCTACGGTTGAGATTCAGACGACCAAGGACGAGAACCATGCCCCGAGTGAGGACTGGCTGAAGTTTGTGCGCACCAGTAAGGCTCGCACGAAGATTCGCCAGCACTATGCTAAGGGTCGGCGTATTGAGGCCATGAACCGGGGCAAGGAACGCGTGGTGAAGGCTATGCGCCAGCACGAGTTGCCTTTGACGAAGATGATGACGCCGGAGCTGATGCTTCAGGTGGCTCACGATCTGCATAAGCACGATGTTGCCAGCCTCTACCATGCTGTGGGTGAGAATGAGGTTGAAACCCAGGCTATTATTACTTCCCTGGTGAACCTCTACTACGGTGAGGACGAGGTTGATCAGGCTGTTGAGCTTGATAGTTTTGATGCTTCTTTGGTCTCTAGCCGCCCGTCAGCTGGTGACGATAATGGTGTGGTCGTGCCCGGTGCTGAGGGTATTTTGACGAAGATTGCTCGCTGTTGTACCCCTGTTCCGCCTGATGAGATTGTGGGTATTGTGACCCGTTTGCAGGGTATTTCGGTGCACCGCACTGATTGCCCTAATGTGCTGAGTCAGGCTGATGATCCCCGCCAGACCGCGGTGGAGTGGGCCTCCCACAGTAATTCTGTCTACCGGGTTTCGATTCAGGTGGAGGGCATTGACCGTAAGGCTTTGCTATCTGATACTATCCGTGTGATTTCTGAGGCTGGCTGCAATATTGTAGATGCCAAGGTGCACACCAGTGATGACCGTTTTGCGGTGAATCGTTACACCGTGGAGCTTTCTGACCGGTTCATGCTGGAGCACCTATTGAATCAGATTCGTAACGTTCCAGGTATTTATAATGCTTACCGTCTGACAGGTTCCCGCCCCCTGAAGAATAAGCAGGGCTAGATTTCATGTGCGGCGGCTGCTACTTGGTGGGCTAAATGTTGGGCTCTCAGCAGGGCCGGGGACTTTCGGGCTAGGTGCTCTCGGGCGCTTTGTAGCAGCAACTGCGGGGTGACGCTGTTGTGGCTGTCGATCAGGATTTCTTTGACGATCATCAGCTCTTGGTCATCGGTGGAGTGAATGATGATATCTAGGGCTGTTTTGAGTGGGCTGGTTAGTTTGATGGGGCCGATTGTGATGGTTTCGTAGGGGCGCAGTACAGCCTGGTGGGTAGCGAACCCTGCCCGATAGGGGCGGGGGAGGTTGCACCTGTTATCACGGTCGTAGTCTACGTGTAGCCGCCCTTCTGGTAGTTCTGGCAGGTAGCCTAGTACCCAGGCAGCGGTGCTTCGTGAGTAGCGGATACGGTGGTGATACCCTGACGGGGTGAGTAGGCCTAAGCTGGCGGCCCGGGTGAGGGGCGTGGGCTCATCTTCTGCTTCCCGGTAGATATCGTGGTGAAAGGGTACGAGGTTGCGGTCTTTGATGAAGGCTCGCCAGAGGCGGGTTTGTAGCCCCGTGGTTTCTTGCGTGTAGAGGCGGACGAGGGTGGGTGAGTTTTGCCAGCTTACTTGCTGGTTCTCAGCCTTGATGGGTGCGAATGATTTTTTATCGCGGGCGATAATTTGCAGGGTATTGCCTGCCCTGAGGGGGCCTGGGGCTAGGGGCAGGGGTAGCTCGGAGAGAGCACCAAGTGAGTTGAGATGTGCCATGCCTATGTTTCTAGCACACTGAGAAAGGTGCGGGCTTGGGATACTAGCAGATTGTGGATAACGTCCCTCATCAGAGCTTATTTATCCACAGAAATCCCCCGCCTACCGGCCGGTAGACGGGGGTTCCTTGTCATAAAGACGTCACAGAAAATGCTGGGGTTTAGGCACCGAACTCAGCGGAAGAAGCCTTAAGGGTCTCTAGCCACTGCTTGCGGGCGTCCAGGGCTTCCTGGGCCTTCTTAATCTTCTGGGCGTTGCCGCTCGCTTCAGCCTTGGCCAGGTCTGCTTCTAGACCGGCAATAGCGTCTTCAAGCTGGGTGAGCATGGAGTTGGCGCGGGCCTGCTTAGCGGGGTCGGTCTTCTGCCACTTAGCGTTTTCGGCGCGGTGGATTTCGTCTTGAACCTTACGCAGCTCCTGCTCGATACGGCGCACGGAGTTGCGCGGTACGCGTCCGATGGCCTCCCAGCGGTCAAGGATACCTTCTAGGGATTTCTTGGCTGCGGTGATATCGGTGACGGGCAGGATGGCGCGGGCTTCTTCAAGCAGGGCTTCTTTAGCTTCGAGGTTTGCCTCAAATTCCTTGTCCAGTTCGGCGTTAACGGCGGTACGGGCGTCGAAGAAGACGTCCTGGGCTGCACGGAAGCGGGCCCAGAGGGCGTCATCTTCCTTGCGGGTGCCGCGGGGGGCAGCCTTCCATTGGTCCATTAGGTCGCGGTACTTAGCGGTGGTAGCGCCCCAGTCGGTGGAGTTTTGCAGGGCTTCAGCTTCAGCGATGAGTGCTTCTTTCACGCGCTTAGCCTTGGCGTTTGCTTCATCGAGCTGGGAGAAGTGGGCGCGGCGGCGGCGGTCGAAGCTGGTGCGGGCTGCACGGAAACGCTTCCACAGCTCGTCCTCGATGCTCTTGGCTAGGTGATGTTCTTTCTGGGTTTTCTTCCACTCTTCAAAAAGCTCGTTCATGCGGGCGTGGGAGTTCTTCCAGTGAATGCTGGAATCGTCTTTAGCTACGATAGTTTCAGCTTCTGAGACGATGGCTTCGCGGGCTTCGAGGGCAGCCTGGCGGGCTTCGGCGTTTTCAGCTTTTTCTGCTTCTTCACGCTCATTGATTTTGCTGACCAGGGTAACTAGGCGTTCTTGTAGGGCTGCGTAGTCGCCAACCATGTTGCGGGCTGCAACCTGCTGGCCCAGGTGGGCTGCGGCTTTCTGCAGGTCGGCGGCTTTGGCTTTGCGCTCTACGCGCTCTTCAAGCAGGGCAACCTGAGCTTCAAAGTTCTCAAATTTGCGGGCAAAGTAGGTGAGGGCTTCGTCGGCGGTTACGCCGGGTACCTGGCCTACTGCGTATTCTTCACCGTCAACGATGACGAATACGTGGCCGTCTTCGTCTACGCGGCCGAACTGGCGGGCCTTTTCGAGGTCTACGTTGAGGGTGGTGTCGTCGGATTGGGTAGTCACCGCTATAACTCTTTTCGCATCAGTAGTGGGGGAGTATGTCTCCCTGTTTAAGTAATGAAAAGCGCACCAGACCGGGCCGTGTCGATAGGGCTGGTTGCTGCTTCATGGTGAGGCGGCAATAATCTATCGGGCGCAGGTGGCGCAGTTACCAGCATAGCGTGTTTGTGGCGCTTACGGGTGTAATTACCGGGCTGGTGCCCCTTCGGTCTAGTATTAATAGGGACTGTGCTCTTTCAAGAGATTGTTTCTTGGGTGAGGGCAGGCTGTTTACTTCGACCGTTTTCATTCGATAAAAGGGGAGCACATGGCTCGCAAACAATCGCTTTCTGGTTTTCCGGAGCACCTGCCTGAGGAGCGCCTGGTAGAGAATTTTGTTCTCGATACTTTGCGAGAGACCTTTGAGCTGCATGGTTTTTCCTCGATTGAGACTCGTTCGGTTGAGACCATTGAGCAGCTTCTGCGTAAGGGCGATATTGATAAAGAGGTCTACGCTGTTTCTCGCCTTTTGGACGATGCGGACGAGTCCCGCAGTGGCAAGAAAGAAAAGCTGGCCCTGCACTTTGATTTGACCGTACCTTTTGCCCGCTACGTGGTAGAGAACGCCGGTTATCTTTCTTTCCCTTTCATGCGCTACCAGATTCAGAAGGTGTGGCGTGGTGAGCGCCCCCAGGAGGGTCGTGCCCGCGAGTTCACTCAGGCTGATGTGGATGTCGTTGGCGATGGCACCCTGCCTTTCCGCTACGATGTGGAGCTGGCCCTGGTCATTGTTGATGCGCTCTCTAAGTTGCCTATCCCTGATTTCAAGTTGCGGGTTAATAACCGCAAGCTCTCGGAGGGCTTCTACCTGGGCCTTGGCCTGACCGATACTGCCGGGGTTCTGCGCAATATCGATAAGCTTGAAAAGATTGGTGCGGACGCCGTCGCCCAGCTCCTTAAAGAGGAGGTCGGCGCTACCGATGAGCAGGCTGCTGCCGCTTTGAAGCTGGCTAGCATCCGCGCTGAAGATGTTTCTTTTGCTGACCAGGTGCGGGCCTTGGGCGTAACCCATCAGCTACTTGATGAGGGTCTGGCAGAACTGACCGAGGTGATCGGTGAGGCTGCTAAGCGCGCCCCTGGTAGGGTCGTTGCTGATCTTTCTATTGCCCGCGGCTTGGACTACTACACCGGTACTGTTTATGAGACTGTGCTGGTGGGCCACGAGCAGCTAGGTTCTATATGTTCTGGTGGCCGCTATGAATCTCTGGCCTCAAATGGTAAGAAGACTTACCCTGGTGTGGGCTTGTCCATTGGTGTGACCCGCCTGGTGGCTCGTATCTTGTCTCAGGGTTTTGCTGAGGCTACTCGTAAGGTGCCCACCGCCGTCCTGATTGCCCTCACTAACGATGAGATGTGGTCAGGTGCCCAGGATGTGGCCGATGCCTTGCGCGCCCGCGGGGTTGCCTGTGAGGTTTCCGCTACTGCCGCTAAGTTTGGTAAGCAGATTAAATATGCTGAGAGGCGCGGAATCCCCTTTGTCTGGTTCACCTCAGTAGGGGAGAGCGGCGAGCTGACCCATGAGGTTAAAGATATCCGTAGCGGCGAACAGGTAGCCGCAGACCCCGCCACCTGGGCGCCACCTGCCGAGGACCTGCACGTGCGCGTGCTCCCTACCGCCTAATTCACACCCGACTAACCGGTGCCAGGTGCACCACAACACGGTAAAATCGGGTGCAAACTGAACTTTTACAGTGCCTCCCGGTACCGTGCCCCATCGAAAGGAACTCAGTGCTACGCACTCATACCCTCGGCGAGCTGACCGCCGAGAACATCGGAGAAACCGTTACCCTCTCTGGCTGGGTATCTCGCCGCCGCGACCACGGTGGCGTGGCCTTCGTTGACCTGCGTGACCGTGAAGGTGTCACCCAGGTAGTTTTCCACAATGAAGCCGACTTCGAGCACCTGCGCAACGAGTACGTCCTCAAGGTTGTGGGCGAGGTAACCCGCCGCCCTGAAGGCAACGAGAACCCCAACCTGACCACCGGTGAGATTGAGGTGATGGTCAAGGAGACTGAGGTGCTTAACACGTCAGCGCCTCTACCTTTCCAGATTGATGAGCACGTTGAAGTGGGTGAAGAGGCTCGCCTTAAGTACCGTTACCTTGATTTGCGTCGCCCGGAGCCTGCCCGTCTGATGCGTCTGCGCTCGGAGGCTAACCGTGCAGCCCGCGAGGTTTTGCACGGCCAGAGCTTCACCGAGGTTGAGACCCCCACCTTGACTCGTTCCACCCCTGAGGGTGCCCGTGACTTCTTGGTGCCTGCGCGCCTGGCACCTGGCTCCTGGTATGCCTTGCCTCAGTCGCCCCAGCTTTTCAAGCAGCTTTTGCAGGTGGGTGGCCTTGAGAAGTACTACCAGATTGCCCGCTGCTACCGTGATGAGGACTTCCGTGCCGACCGTCAGCCTGAGTTCACTCAGCTTGATATTGAGGCTTCTTTCGTTGATCAGGAAGACATTATTGACCTGGGTGAGCGTATTGTTGAGGCGGTCTGGGGTCTTATTGATGTGAAGGTTCCCCGCCCCATTGAGCGCATCACTTATAAGGACGCCATGCAGAAGTATGGTTCAGATAAGCCTGATTTGCGCTTTGGCCTGGAACTGACTGAGCTGACTGACTACTTCAAGGACACCACTTTCCGCGTCTTTAAGGCACCTTATGTTGGTGCTGTTGTGATGCCTGGTGGTGCTTCTCAGGCCCGCCGTACTCTGGATGCTTGGCAGGAGTGGGCTAAGCAGCGCGGCGCTAAGGGTTTGGCTTATGTGCTGATTCAGGAGGACGGCGAGCTGACCGGCCCCGTTGCTAAGAACATTACTGATGCTGAGCGTGAGGGCCTGGCTGAGGCTACCGGTGCTAAGCCCGGTGACTGCATCTTCTTTGCCGCCGGTGAGGCTAAGGCTTCCCGCGCCCTGCTGGGTGCAGCCCGTGTTGAGATTGGCCACCGCACCGGCCTGATTAAGGAGGGCGACTGGTCTTTTGTTTGGGTGGTTGATGCCCCCATGTTTGAGTCTGCCGCTGACGCTACCGCTTCTGGTGACGTTGCCCTGGGCCACTCTGCCTGGACTGCTGTGCACCACGCTTTCACTTCACCTAAGCCTGAGTTCCTTGACTCTTTTGATGAGAACCCTGGTGAGGCCCTGGCCTATGCTTACGATATTGTTTGTAACGGTAACGAAATTGGTGGCGGTTCTATCCGTATTCACCAGCGTGATGTGCAGGAGCGTGTCTTCAAGGTTATGGGTATTACTGAGGAAGAGGCCCAGGAGAAGTTCGGCTTCTTGCTGGAGGCTTTCAGCTTCGGTGCGCCCCCCATGGGTGGTATTGCTTTCGGCTGGGACCGTGTGTTGCAGCTAATCGGTGGCACTGATTCAATTCGTGATGTGATTGCCTTCCCCAAGACCGGTGGCGGCTATGACCCGCTGACCGCAGCCCCTGCGCCGATTACCGCGCAGCAGCGTAAGGAAGCCGGTGTGGACTTCAAGCCTAAGAAGGACGGCGAGAAGTAAGCGCCCCTTCTCGGGCTGTATAGCAGTTTGCCTTGATGTTCCGAGAAAAGTGCCCAGGTTTTTGCTGGGCACTTTTGTGTAGGTGGGTGTGTCTTACTGGCTTGGAAGGAAATGGTGTATGGAACCTTCTCTGTTCTTTTTTGATGATTCTCAGCCCGATACCGATAGTGAGCAGGTGACGCGTAGGCGGGAACGGGCTCCTTTGGCGGTGCGTATGCGCCCGCGTAGCCTCGATGAGGTGGTGGGGCAGAAGCATTTGCTGGGCCCTGGCTCACCTTTGCGGGTTCTGGCGGGTGAGGGTGGTGGGCCGGCTGGCCCGAGTTCGGTTATTTTATGGGGCCCGCCCGGTACAGGTAAGACTACGCTGGCCAACGTGATTGCCGGGGGAGCCGGGCGTAAGTTTGTTGAGCTCTCTGCCATTACTGCCGGGGTTAAGGACGTTCGCGCCGTCATGGATCAGGCCCTTGAGGACCGTGATTTTCGTGGGCTGACTACCGTACTTTTTCTTGATGAGATTCACCGCTTCACTAAAGCCCAGCAGGACGCCCTGCTGCCGGGGGTGGAGAACCGCTGGGTGGTGCTGGTGGCGGCAACCACTGAGAATCCTTCTTTTTCGGTGATTTCGCCTTTGCTGTCGCGTTCTATTCTTCTGACCCTGCAGGGGCTCACCGATACAGACATCGCTGAACTGCTCCAACGGGCGGTTGCGGATGCTCGTGGTTTTGCTGGTGTGATTGACCTAGATGAAGAGGCCGCTGAGCATCTGGTTAAGATGGCGAATGGGGATGCCCGTAAGGCTTTGACGTCTTTGGAGGCTGCTGCGGCTGTGGCTTTTGGTGAGGCTGAGGACGCTGAGATTGAGTTTTCGGTGAGTGAGCCTTTGCCGGTGACGGCTGAGCACGCGGCTTTAGCTGTTAACAGGTCAGTTGTGCGCTACGACAAGCAGGGGGATCAGCACTATGACGTCACCAGTGCCTTCATTAAGTCCATTCGGGGCTCAGATGTTGATGCCGCCCTTCACTACCTTGCCCGCATGATTGAGGCGGGGGAGGATCCCCGCTTCATTGCCCGCCGCTTGATGGTGCATGCCAGTGAGGATATCGGAATGGCTGATCCGACTGCCTTGACCGCAGCGGTGAACGCTGCCCAGGCGGTACAGCTAGTGGGGCTGCCCGAGGCTCGTTTGAATTTGGCGCAAGCGACGATTCATTTGGCGTCTGCCCCTAAGTCGAATGCGGTGTATCGGGCTATTGATGGGGCGCTGGCGGACGTCCGCGCTGGCTTGGCTGGGCCGGTGCCGCTGCATTTGCGGGATGGTCATTACCCTGGGGCTGCTGAGTTGGGGCATGGGAGGGGTTATGTTTACCCCCATAATGAGAAGAGTGGGGTGGCCCGTCAGCAGTACGCGCCTGATGCTCTGGTGGGGAAGGTGTATTACTCGCCTACGGTTTTTGGTGCTGAGAAGGAGTTGGGGGATCGGTTGCGGCGTATTAGGGCCTTGCGGGGCTTATAAGTAATGTGGGCTGTTCTGCCGACATCTTAGTGTGCTGCATGCCATACATGTAGGCTGGTGTGTTCTCTGGTTTTTTGCCAGGAAACCTTTAGACTTTTGTGTAGACCTTATAAGGGCAAGGCGCTGAGCACTAGGGTGTACTTGTTCTTTGTAGTGAGGTCACGTCTTTTTACACCTTATGATGAGGATTTATAACATCATGACTCACAATGTTTCACGCCGTACCCTGGCTAAGGGTGCCGCTTGGGCGGCTCCTGCAGTTGTTGCAACCACTGCAATCCCTGCCTATGCTGCTTCCCCTACTGCCTGTAGCACTGCAACTATCAAGGCAATCGATACTGCCTTTGCTGAATTTAAGCAGACCTATCCATGCGCTAATTATGACATGGAGCTTAATATCTACTCCATGGGCGATTTCAACGGTTTCGTTGCCGAAACGTATGTAAACGTTAAAAACAACTCAGCCTGTGAGGCGGTTTTCACTGCTACCAACCCTTTGGTGATGAAGATTGAACTTGTTGACCTCAACGATACTAACTGCTCTTCAACTGGCCGCTCTGTAACGTCAACAGCGACTTCTTGGGGAAACGTGCAGGATCGGGGGTACAACGCTGCCACCAAGACCCGCACCTACATTTGGACATTTGTTGGGGTTATTCCCGCTTCAGGATCTGGAGATAATGAAGCTGACTTCAGGATTGGTATTGGTGATGGCATCTGTGGCTTTGGGCGTATTACAAGCAAGATAGTTCTCACTCCTCTTGCACTTGTGCCCCCCTCACCCAAGCTGCCTGATACTGTTGATCTTACCAATGCGGCATGTGCTGAATACTACAAGTCAAAGCTTGCTGTTCACGAATCAACAACTAAGGCTGCATACACCTTCCGTGGCGATTTGGGTAACACCAACGGTTCAGTTCCTTACACCACTGAAACTCCTGTTTATGTAAACACTCCTGTGGATTCTACTGTTACCGGTAACTTCACTGGCTACGCGAAGACTGATTACTACCGCCGTACCCGCGATGGTATCTTCTAAACAATAGAATTCAGCGTACTGTAATAGCAGAATCAGGATAAGAAACCCTATGGAAGCCCATAGGGTTTCTTCCGTTTTTAGAATGATGGATAAAAATTTGTCCACTAAAGTGTGCATGGAATAGTAGTGATACAAAGAGACTGACTCCTATAAATAATTGATATATTAGGAGAAGATAAGATGGAAACTAGCTAGGTATCTTGTCTGAATACATTTTTCTGTTCATACTAAAGTAATTAGGGGATACGATTATGATTTCACTCAACCGCCGTTCTGCGCTTAAAGCAACTGTAGCGGGTTCACTTAGTTCACTGGCTCTTACTGCTTTACCATCTCAGGCATCTGCTGCAGAGACCAGTTCAGAACCTGCTATTAATCGCGTACTTGCAGCCATGATTGACCAAGCATTTGCTTCATCAAACACCGTTCGCAATGGTGAAATTACTGTTGATTTCTTTTCCCCGCTCTCTGCACTAGATGGTTTCGCTCAAGATGCCTACGTGAATGTTCGTAATAACGACCAAGCACCTACCGAGCACCTACTGCAATTCCGTATTGACCTGCCCAAGACTAGTGTTACAGAAAATTCAGCTACTCGTTGGATGACACGTGCATTGAGCTCCTATGGCAAAGTCGCAGAAATTCATAGCGGAGTAGCTGGGCAAAAATCCTACATTTGGACTATTGATCGTTTCCTGGGCGGTTCTGTTTCCAGTTTCAAGAACTCAGCTGATATGGTCTTTGGTTTTGGTGATGGGCTTTCCCGTAGCGGCCGCATCAAGAACGCAATCGTTGTCACCCCCCTAACTGATGGTGCACCTGACCTGCGTAGCATTGTTGGCGATAACTACGTAAACGATTCCAAAGTTATCGCATACTACGAAGCTGCACGTGCCACCTGGCGTGCTGCTGGCTATGGTTACAAGTACGGTTTTAAGGCTTTCTCAAGTCGCGTACCGGTTACACCTATCGCATGGGGTGAATCAGTTGATTCCCGGATTGCCTTAAACGCTGCACCTTCAGGCCTCAACTACGACCACAACGGCATTTACTAAAATACCCCTCTAACCTAACAGTGTGGACAAACCCACACCGCTACAGCTCTGCCTGCTAGAGACTTCTAGCAGACAGAGCTGTATGCTTAAATCTTGGCTGGCAGACTACCCAAAACGCAGCGTCCGCCCCGGCAAGGGCGCAGAAACTGATCACCGGGTAGCTCGTAGTAGCAAGAGTGCGGCTGCTCTCTACTCTCCACCGCCCAAACCGTGGGCGGCCCACCGGAGGCCAGACCACCAGAACAATGGCACACCCACACCCGTGGGAAAAGCCCAGCACACCACCGTATATGCGTTACAGGCCGTGCCAACCGCTAAAGAAAAGGAATACGAACTGTGGCAAACCACAACCGTACCCGCCGTACCGTGCGTCAGTCACGTGCCCTCGGCATCGCACTGACCCCCAAGGCAGAAAAGTACCTCGAGCGTCGTCCCTACGGCCCCGGCCAGCACGGCCGCAGCCGCAAGAAGGCAGACTCAAACTACGCCACCCAGCTGCGCGAGAAGCAGCGTCTGCGCGCACAGTACAACATCCGTGAAGCACAGATGCGCCGCGCCTACCTCGAAGCCAAGCGCATCGAAGGCCAGACCGGTAAGAACCTGGTCGAGATCCTCGAAACCCGCCTAGACGCCCTCGTCCTGCGCTCAGGTTTCGCTCGCACCATCGCACAGGCACGTCAGCTCGTCGTCCACCGCCACATCATGGTAGACGGCATCCGCGTTGACCGCCCCTCTTTCCGCGTCAAGCCCGGCCAGCTCATCCACGTTCACCCCAAGAGCGAGAAAATGGCACCCTTCCAGGTTGCAGCCACCGGCGCACACCAGGACGTCCTGCCTGACACCCCCGCCTACCTGAACGTAGAGATCGAAAAGCTCCACGCCAAGCTAGAGCGTTCACCCAAGCGTGAAGAAATCCCCGTGACCTGCGAAGAGCAGCTCGTGGTTGAATACTACTCACGCCTGGCCTAAACACGCCAAGCACAACCAGCCCGCCCACCTGCCCCCACAATAGGGACAGGGGAGCGGGCTGGCTCCTTAATGCCATGTAAAGTAAGATTGTTATCAAATCGTGTCCTTTACCAGCCGGGTACCACGGCAGAAAGCAGGAAAGCCATGAGCGGAGCAGATATTGCAGGCCTCATAGCCGCAGGAGTATTCGCAATCCTCGTGGCCCTGCTCGCCCTACCCATCCTCAAACTCGGCAAAGTCTTCGACGAACTCACCGCAACCATACGGTCCCTCAACAACGAAACCACCCCCCTCATCGGTGAAGTCACCAAAACAGTGGCCAGCACCAACGCCCAAATCGACAAGGTAGACAACATCACCAGCAACGTCTCTGACGCCTCAGCAAACGTTTCTGCCCTCTCATCCCTCGTCACCTCCACCGTAGGCCAGCCCCTCATCAAGGTCGCCGCCTTCTCCCACGGCATCCGCAAAGCAGTGAAGCGAGACGCCCCCTCCTCATCAGCGGCACCCACCGCAACAAGCTCACCCGCTGCAGCACAACCCCACCCCGGCAGCTCAACTGAAGGCCACTAATGGGACTGCTCAAAAATGTACTGCTCATCGCCGGTGGTGCCGCCGCAGGCTATCTAGCCACACGCACCCGCACCCCCTCACCAGCGTCCACCGACCTTGAAGTCTCAGCCCGTCACACCCTGCAACGATTCACAGCAGAAAATAGCACCATGGCTCACTTTTTTGACTCCAAATACGGCGCCCCCTTCAAAGGCGCAGCCCTCAAAGCCATCAGCTTCGCAGCCACCGTCAAAGCAGGTATGGACGAAAAAGAAACCGAACTCAAAGAGCGCTTCGACACCCAAACCAAGGACGTCCGCCCCGGCTCACTCGACACCTGGCAACAGCAAGGTACAGCACAGCAACTAGACGACGGCCTGATCATCGAATCAGAAGCCCTGCCCCCGTCTCAGAAACTGACCGGGCGTGAAGCCGAGATACGACGCCGCCTAGAGCGCGATGCTGAACTCGGCAAAGACTTTTTCGCATAAGCGAACCACCCAAGATTTAAAACCAACCGAAGGAAGAAAGCCTCGATGCTCTCACAGGAAATCTCAAAGCGCTGGATCGAATTCTTCGAAAAGCGCGGGCACACCGTAGTTCCCTCAGCCTCACTCGTATCACACGAGCCCGGTGCCATGTTCACCATTGCAGGCATGGTGCCCTTCATCCCCTACTTCCTAGGCCGTGAGACCCCCAAGTTCTCCCGCGCAGTGAGCGTACAGAAGTGCATCCGCACCCTCGACATTGATGAAGTAGGTAAAACTGCCCGCCACGGCACCTTCTTCCAGATGGCTGGTAACTTCTCCTTCGGTGACTACTTCAAAAAGGACGTTATCCCCTGGGCCTACGAGCTGCTCACCTCCTCAGTTGAAGATGGCGGCTATGGCCTAAACCCTGAGCGCCTCTGGGTTACCGTCTACGAAGGTGACACCGAAGCCTACGACATCTGGACCAAAGACGTAAACTTCCCCGCCGAACGCATCCAGAAGATGGGCATGGCAGAGAACTACTGGTCAACCGGCCAGCCCGGCCCCGCAGGCCCCGACTCCGAAATCTTCTACGACCGCGGCCCCGAATACGGTAAAGAAGGTGGCCCCGCAGCAGATGATGACCGCTACATCGAAATCTGGAACCTGGTCTTTATGCAGTACCAGCGCGGCGAAGGCACCGGCAAAGACAGCTTCGAAATTCTAGGCGAACTACCCAAGAAGAACATCGACACCGGCCTGGGTGTAGAGCGCCTAGCCATGCTCCTGCAAGGTGTAGAGAACTTCTACGAAACCGACCAGGTGCGCCCCGTCCTTGATGCCGCCTCAAAGCTCTCTGGCAAGAAGTACCACGGCTCAGAAAACGCCAACGATGCGGGCTACGAAGACGACGTGCGCATGCGCGTGGTTGCCGACCACATCCGCTCATCCCTCATGCTCATCGCAGACGGCGTGACCCCCTCCAACGAAGGCCGCGGCTACATTCTACGCCGCCTCATGCGCCGCGCTATCCGCGCCATGCGCCTGCTGGGCGTCACCGAGCCCTGCCTGCCCGTCCTCTTCCCCGCCTCAAAGGACGCCATGGCCGGTGCCTACCCCTACGTTGCAGAAGACTTTGAGCGTATCTCACGCATTGCTTACGCCGAAGAGAAGGCCTTCCTTAAGACCATCGAATCTGGCACCACCCGCCTAGAAGAAGCCGTTGCCTCAGCTAAGGCCGCCGGCAAGGGCGAAGTCTCAGGTGCAGATGCCTTTGCCCTGCACGACACCTACGGTTTCCCCATCGACCTAACCCTCGAAATGGCTGAAGAAGCTGGTGTAAAGGTTGATGAAGCCCAGTTCCGTGCCCTCATGGAAGAACAGCGTCACCGTGCCCAGGCCGATGCTAAAGCTAAGAAGGGCGGCATGGCCGACCTCTCAGTCTTCCGCCAGCTCGCTGACGAACGCGGCTCAATCTTCACCGGCTACAACGAGCTACGCACCGAAACCACCCTGCGCGCTATTCTCGTCGATGGTGTCTCTGTACCCGCGGCCTCTGCCGGTCAGAAGGTTGAGATTGTTCTCGATGAAACCCCCTTCTACGCAGAAGCAGGTGGCCAGGCCGCCGATACTGGCGTTATTACCGGCAGCGGCTTCATCATCGACGTCTCAGACGTTCAGCAGCCGGTCAAGGGCCTCTCCGTCCACCGTGCTATTGTGCGCGAAGGTGAGGTCGCTGCTGGTGTTCCCGTGGTAGCCCAGGTTGATGTACAGCGCCGTCAGGACGGCGAAAAGGCCCACTCCGGTACCCACATCATCCACGCAGCCTTGCACCAGGTACTCGGTAACGAGGCAACCCAGCGTGGCTCCTTCAACAAGGAAGGCTACCTGCGCTTTGACTTTGCCTGGAGCGAAGGTCTTTCCGACGCCGCAAAACAGGAAGTTGAAGAGGTAGCTAACACCGCTATCCGCGATAACTTCCAGACCATCACCCGCGAAATGCCCCTGGACGAGGCCAAGAAGCTGGGCGCCATGAGCCTCTTCGGTGAAAAGTACGGTGACACCGTGCGCGTCGTCGAAATGGGCGGCGACTTCTCCCGAGAACTCTGCGGCGGTACCCACGTTGGTTCTACCGCCCAGATTGGTTCCCTGACCCTGCTCACCGAGCAGTCCGTCGGTTCAGGCAACCGCCGTGTTGAGGCTCTAGTCGGCCTGGATTCCTTTAATCACCTGGTTGCTGAGCGTACCCTGGTCAACCAGCTCACCGGCCTGATGAAGGTGCAGTCCTCCAATGAACTGCCCGAAAAGATTAACCAGACCCTGGCAAAGCTCAAGGAAGCTGAGAAGGAGCTAGCTAAGCTCCGCAAGGAGAAGCTCCAGGCTGAGGCCGGTAAGCTGACCGAAACCGCCCAGATGGTTGGCTCCGTCCGCACCCTACTGCACAATGCGGGGGAGCTAGATGCCAACGCCGTGCGCGAGCTTGCCCTTGACCTGCGCTCACGCCTGGGTGAGGACGCCGCCACCGTAGCAGTTGCCGGTGTCAATAATGGCCGCCCCGTCATTCTGGTTGCCACCAACCAGGCTGCTCGTGACGCTGGTGTGAAGGCAGGCGCCCTGGTCCGTATTGCCGCCGGTGTGCTTGGCGGCGGCGGTGGCGGTAAAGACGACGTCGCCCAGGGCGGCGGCCAGGACGCCACCAAGATTGACGAGGCTTTCACCGCTATTCGATCAGCTATCTCAGAGCTGGGAGCCTAACCCAGTGACCTTCACCAGAGGCCGCCGCATGGGAGTCGACGTGGGTAACGCCCGCGTCGGCCTGGCCCTATGCGACCCCGACGGCATACTCGCAACACCCCTCAAAACCCTGCGCCGAGATCTCAAAAAGAACTCGGACCGGCGGGTACTTCGCAAACTTATTGAGGTTAACGAAGTCACCGAAGTATTTGTGGGGCTACCCAAAACCATGCGCGGGGGAGAGAGCCCCTCAACCCTCATGGCTCGCGAGTATGCCGAGGCCCTGGTGGAAGAACTCGCTGCCGATGGTGCATCTGTGCCCGTATGGTTGGTCGATGAGCGACTTACCACGGTCAGCGCTCACCGCTCACTGCACGAGGCCGGGGTGTCGAGCAGAGATTTTAAAACCATGGTCGATCAGGTAGCTGCCGTCAACATCCTGCAGCACGCTGTTGACACTCTCAAAGCTGGTCAGCACCTAGCTGGCTACCAAGTTGAGCTCAGTGACCCACACGATGCGCTTATTCCCAGAACCTCCACAGACGAAACGGAGAACCCGAATGACTGAAAACTCGAGTTCTAACCGCCCCCCGCGCCATATGGCTAAGAACCACCAGACCGACCTGGACGGGCTATTAGCCTCCAATAAAGAGACCTCCAACAGCTACAGCTTTTTTACAGCCATTGACGAAGACGAATACACTGCAGATGAGCGTGCCAGAACCCGCCGCCGCTCCCGCAACTTCATTATTTCCGCTGGCCTAGTATTTGCAGTAGCCCTGGTGCTCATCGTCTCAGTGTTAGCACCCCAGTTCGGTTGGTTTGAGCGTAAAGACTTTGCGGGCGATGGTAACGGCACCGAGGTTACTTTCACCATCCCTGAGGGAGCTTCGGCAATTGGTATCGCTAATTCTCTAGAGGAGCAGGGCATTATCGCTAATGCTGACCGCTTCCTCAAGGAGTATTCTGAAAAAGGTCAGGGCCAGTTCTTCCAGCCTGGTGAGTACACGATGCAAGAAGAGATGAGTAGTTCTGCTGCCCTGGGCGAGCTCTTGCGTTTTGATGAGGCTAACACTAACTATGTTGCTGTTGCCCGTACCTGGCGTATGGATAAAACTTTTGAGGCTCTATCAGCTGGCACCGGTATTAGTGCCCAGGAGTTCAAGGCCCTGTCTACCGACCCGACCCGCTTCGGCATACCCTCTCAGTTCCCCACCATTGAAGGTTTCCTCTTCCCCGGCGAATACCGCTTCCCCAAGGACGCCGATGCTCAAGAGATTCTGCAGATAATGGTTGATAACACCTTCAAGGCCCTGGAGGAAGCTGGCGTTTCGGGAGACGACCGCATTTTCCATGTGGTCACTGTTGCCTCCATCCTGGAATTTGAGGGCCGTGAGGCTGACTATTACCCTATTGCCGGGGCTATTGAGAACCGCATGAACAACCCTGAGGGTGAGACCAGCGGCTACCTTCAGTCTGATGCGACTGTGGCCTACGGTCTGGGTATTCAGAGCTATCACATCTCCAACGAGCAGAAGCAGGACGCCAACAACAAGTACAACACCTTCTACTACAAGGGGCTACCGGAAGGTCCCATCGGTTCTCCGGGTCTGGCTGCCATTAAGGCTGCTGCTAACCCTGAACAGAACGACTACTACTTCTGGGTGACCGTTGATCTCTTTACCGGAGAAACTCTCTTCGCGAAGACCTACGAGGAACACCTCAAGAATGTTGAAGTGTACAACCAGTTCTGTGCGACTCATGAAGGTGTCTGCTCCTAATGAATGGGCAAGTAGCAAAGTGCCCCAAGGCTTTTGTCTTGGGGCACCCCATTACACACAGTAAGTCACCCCTCTTGCACCGGGCTGCCTACCAGGTGATGGGCCTCGACATCAGGTATGAGCGTTTAGATACCCGTGAGAATCAGCTGGCAGAGGTTTTTGCTCGCTATACTCCGCAGCAGGGCACCCGCGGTTTTTCCGTGACCATGCCCCTCAAATCTGCGGTTAAGGGCTACCTCGATTATTTGACTCCCTTTGCTCAAGCCGTGGGTGTTGTTAATACTGTCTACTGGCAACAGGGCCCCGACGGTAAGTTCGTCTCGTACGGTGATAACACCGATGTCTCAGGTATTGTCAATGCCCTGCGCCAGGCAGGTTTTACAGGTCAGCCTGTCACCCCTGCCATTATCGGTGGTGGTGGCACCGCAACCGCAGCCCTAGCTGCTGTGCGCGCTATGGGAGCTCAGAGCGTCCGTGTCTTTGTGCGAGATGCTAGCCGTGCTCAGGGGGTTGCGGACGCCGCCACCCGCCTGGGTTTGCGCCTTGACTTCCTGCCCATTGCCGACTTTGCTCAGCGGTACGCCGAGTTCGATATTACTATTTGCACCCTACCAGCGGGGGCTGCTAACCATTTGCTGGCTACTGCTGGCACAGACCAGCAGGCCGGTTACCTACTTGATGTTTCGTATGACCCTTGGCCATCGGCCTTAGCCGAGGAGTGGGAATCTCTCGGTGGGGTAGTGACCAGCGGCTTAGAGATGCTGATGTATCAGGCTGTAGACCAGGTGAAGCTTTTTACCGGTCACCCCCGGTCGCTCCCACTGCCACAACAAAATGAGGTTCTTGCGGCCATGCGTCACGCAGTGGGTCTTCCTGTGACGGGCTTTGCCCCTGAACCGATTAACGAAATCAGCTCAATCATTCGCTGAGACTCTTTATACCGAATGATGAAGCGGCGGTTTGCTATCGACCGCTATTTTTGGAAATCTTAGAACACAAGACTCATAGGCAAAGGTAAAGAAGGTTAGAGATGCTGCGTTGGCTCACAGCCGGTGAATCCCACGGTGAAGCCCTGGTAGGAATTATTGAAGGCGTACCGGCAGGTGTTGAACTTACCAGTGAGATGGTGCGCGATGCTCTAGCCCGCCGCCGCCTCGGCTACGGCCGCGGTGCCCGCATGAAGTTTGAAGAAGACCGCGTGCGCATCCTGGGCGGTGTGCGCCACGGCAAGACCCAGGGCGGGCCGGTAGCAATCGAGATTGCTAACACCGAATGGCCCAAGTGGGTTGATGTTATGTCATCTGACCCTGTTGACCCTTCCCTGATTGAAGGTAGGGCCCGCAACGCGGCTCTTACCCGCCCCCGCCCCGGTCACGCAGATTTCGCTGGCATGCAGAAGTACGGTTTCGATGAGTCCCGCCCCATTCTGGAGCGAGCCAGCGCCCGTGAAACCGCAACCCGTGTCGCCCTTGGCGTTGTTGCAGCCCAGATTCTCAAGGCTCTAGGCGTGGAGCTTGTCAGCCACACTACCGCTATCGCCGAGGTGGCAGCCCCTGCTGATGCCCCGCGTCCTACCCCTCGTGACGTTACCGCCCTCGACGCTGACCCCCTGCGCTGCTTTGATGCTGCCACCTCTGAGGCCATGGTAGCTACCGTAGACCAGGCCCATAAGGACGGCGAAACCCTCGGCGGCGTGGTTGAGGTTCTAGCCTACGGCCTACCCCCGGGACTTGGCTCCTACGTCCACTGGGATCGCCGCCTTGATGCCCGCCTGGCTGCTGCCCTCATGGGCATTCAGGCCATCAAGGGCGTAGAGGTAGGCGATGGTTTTGAAACTGCCAAGCGCCCCGGTACTCGCGCCCACGACGAAATTGTGCCCGGCGAGCACGGCGTACAGCGAGTCTCAAACCGTGCAGGCGGTATCGAAGGCGGCATGACCATTGGCGACCTGCTGCGCGTCCGTGCAGCCATGAAGCCTATCGCCACCGTACCTAAGGCCCTGGCAACCATCGACACCGCCACCGGTGAGGTCGCCCGCGCCCACCACCAACGCTCAGACGTGTGTGCGGTACCTGCTGCCGGTGTTGTCGCAGAGGCGATGGTGGCGCTCGTTCTTGCAGAAGCTGCCCTCGAGAAATTTGGTGGAGACTCCATCACTGAAACCCGCCGCAACATGGACTCCTACCTAGCTGCCATTCCCGAGTCCCTGGCCTGGGAATCTAACGTAGCAGGGTGGGACGCCTAACCATGACCCCCCGATCACGTGACCACGCGATCGACATGACCGAGGTTCTCGCACCCAACCAGGTGCGTGAGGTGCAAGAAACCTATATCGAAAAATCCCGGCCGGTCGTGATCATCGGCCCCATGGCAGCAGGAAAATCGTATATAGGCACGCACCTGGCGCGCTTCTACGGCTACGAGTTCCTCGATTCTGACCACCTCATCGTTGAACAATACGGTGAGGTGTCACAAATATTTGCTGACTACGGTGAGGCAGAGTTCCGTCGTATTGAAGCAGAGGTTATCCGGGAGGTGCTGACCTCACCTGCCCGGCGCAACACCATCTTCTCCCTAGGCGGGGGAGCGCCCATGACCTCAGAGGTAGCTAGCCTGCTCAAAGACGAAACCGTTATCTATATTAAGGTCGATGCTGAGACTGTGGCCCCGCGCATTCAGAACAGCAAAACCCGGCCCCTTCTGCAACCTAACCCAGTGCAAAAGTGGACCGAAATTTTCAAAGCCCGCCGCAGCCGCTACGAAGAGCTAGCCAGCTACACCCTTGACGCCCGCGGCGGCAGAGGAATTGCAGACATGGCAGCAGAAATTCAGAACTTCATCATCAAAACCCGAAAGGCTCAAGCGTGAGCGACCAGGCTACCACCGTCATCCCCGTTACCGGCACCCAGCCTTCTGAAAACTACGATGTCTATGTAGGCCATAACCTGCTCGGTGCAATCCCTGAGATTCTCGGTAACCGCACCCAGCGCATCCTGGTCATTCACCCCCGCGCCCTGCGTTCCACCGGGGAGCTGGTCATGGAGCAGATGCGTACAGCAGGTTTCCAGACTTTTTCTGCTGAGATTCCGGACGCCGAAGAAGGCAAACACATTCAAGTAGCAGCTTTCTGCTGGCAGGTACTGGGTCAGAATGATTTCACCCGCACCGATGCGGTAATCTCCGTAGGCGGCGGTGCAGTCACCGACCTGGCCGGGTTCGTGGCAGCTACCTGGTTGCGTGGAGTCCGCGTCATTCACATTCCTACCACGCTACTGGGCATGGTGGACGCAGCAGTCGGCGGTAAGACCGGTATCAACACCGCAGAGGGCAAGAACCTGGTAGGAGCCTTTCACCCACCGGCCGCCGTCCTCTGTGAGCTAGGAGTGCTACGCACCCTACCTGAGCATGAACTACTGACTGGCATGGCCGAAGTCATTAAGTGCGGTTTCATTGCAGACCCGGTGATACTCGATCTGATGGAGGCAAACCCTGCTGCTATTCGTGACTCACAATCTGATGTGGTGCGGGAACTGATTGAGCGTTCTATCCGGGTTAAAGCTGAGGTCGTGTCGGAGGACCTGAAAGAATCGGGCCGCCGTGAATTCCTCAACTACGGTCACACTCTGGGGCACGCCATTGAACATGCCGAGCGTTTCCAGTGGCGTCACGGGGCTGCTGTAGCGGTCGGTATGGTCTTCGCCGCAGAGCTTTCCCTTGCAGCTGGTTACCTTGATGAAGCAACCGTTGAACGTACTCGGGCTATCTGCACCGCCCTTGATTTGCCCACCACCTACCCGGCAGACCGGTGGCCCAAGCTCCTTGACACCATGCGCCGTGATAAGAAGGCCCGCGGTAACATGCTGCGTTTTGTGGTACTTGAAAGCTTGGGTAAACCCCGTATCTACGAGGTGCCTGACGATTCCATTCTTTACATGACCTACCAAGAAATTGCCGCCTAATGCGTAGGGACCAGATTACTCCCAAAGTACTTCATGCCAAGACATACCATTGAGAGTAATCTGGTCCCTAATATCTCGTGTGAGCCTCACCAAGAAACTCCGCAAACGTGCAAAGCACACTGTAGACTTATCTACGGTTTACCCCGCAACGCTTATTGAAAATTTCAGTTTAGAGGAGAGTCTGTTGGCTACTACCGCAGATATCAAGAACGGTGTCGTTCTCAAGATTGACGGCAACCTCTGGTCCGTCATCGAATTCCAGCACGTCAAGCCCGGTAAGGGTGGCGCTTTCGTGCGCACCAAGCTCCGCAACGTCACCTCCGGCAAGGTTGTTGATAAGACTTTCAACGCTGGTGCCAAGATTGAGACCGCAACCGTGGACCGCTCCGACTACCAGTACCTCTACCAGGACGGCACTGACTACGTCTTCATGGACATGAAGACCTACGACCAGATCAACGTATCTGAGGTCACCGTGGGCGACGCCGCCAAGTACATGCTGGAAAACCAGACTGCAACCATCGCCATGCACGAAGGCTCACCTCTTTACATTGAGCTTCCTGCCTCTGTCGTCCTTGAAATCACCTACACCGAGCCTGGCCTGCAGGGTGACCGTTCCACCGGTGGCACCAAGCCTGCAACCGTAGAGACTGGCGCTGAGATCCAGGTACCTCTCTTCCTGGAAACCGGCACCAAGGTTAAGGTCGATACCCGTACCGGCGATTACCTCGGCCGCGTTAACGACTAAGCACCGTGAATTCAAGAACCAAAGCTAGACTTCGCGCCCTGGAAGTCCTGTTTGAGGCTGATCAGCGCGGTGAGGACGTCATTGACGTCCTAATTCGCCGTCGCACCTATACCTCAGCACAGATTTCTCTCTACTCTGAACAGATTGTTCGTGGCGTCCGCGACCACGACGAAGAGATCCGTGAGTACATTGAAACCTACGCCCAGGACTGGACTATGGACCGTATGCCCAGCGTAGACCGTGTGGCTCTGCGCCTGGGTGCCTGGGAACTCCTCTTTAACGATGAGGTCCCTGATGCTGTGGCTATCTCAGAGGCAACCGGCCTGGTTCGCCTGCTATCGACCGATGATTCACCCAAATTCGTGAATGGTCTGCTCGATCGCCTGCGTCAGGTAAAGCCCACCTTGCTGGCCTAGACTCATAGGTATCATCTACATGAGAAAAACCCACCTAGTCGGTGGGTTTTTCTGGTTTAATCGCTAGCTATTGAAACGTGTCTCACGTTTAGCCCTGATGAGGGTGAACATGGTAGATTGAGGGGTGACAGCAACCTTTAAATTCGTCCTGTGAGGCGGGGAAGGAGGCCGGCATATGACCGATACCAAGGGTGTATCCACCGACCAAGCAGTAGGCTCTCACCGGGTTATCTTGGAGTCAGCCGACATTGAGCGAGCACTTACACGCATCGCACACGAAATTCTTGAAGCCAATAAGGGCAGCGATAACCTGGTTCTTCTAGGTATTCCGCGCCGGGGCTTCCCCTTAGCGCAGCGTCTGGCAGAAAAAATTGCCCAGACTGATTCTGGGTTTAACCCTGCTTTTTCTTTGGGGCAACTCGATATCACCATGTACCGTGATGACCTGCTCTCCAAACCGGGGCGGACGCCTGAGCCCACCCGCCTGCCCGCAGCAGGAATTGAGGGGCGCACCGTTGTGCTAGTAGATGACGTCCTTTTCTCCGGTCGTACTATCCGCGCTGCTCTTGATGCTCTTAAAGACTATGGCCGGCCCGAAGCCGTCCGCTTAGCTGTGCTGGTTGACCGGGGCCACCGCCAGCTGCCTATCCGTGCTGATCATGTGGGGAAGAATCTTCCCACCAGCACTCACGAATCTGTGAAGGTTCTGCTTTCGCCTATCGACGGTGGGGATGACAAAGTTATCATCTCTCAGCCTGCCCGCTCCATGACCTCAGCTCAGGAAGGAGGGGAGTAGCCGTGCGTCATCTGCTTGATACCAAGGATCTCTCCCTGGATGAAGCCCTCAATATCCTTGATACCGCGGATTACATGGGCGAAATCGGCAAGCGCGAAGTGAAGAAGCTACCTGTCTTGCAGGGCCGCACCGTGGTCAACCTCTTCTTTGAAGATTCAACCCGCACCCGCCTATCTTTTGAGGCCGCCGAGAAGCGTCTTTCTGCTGACATCATTAACTTCTCTGCCAAGGGTTCCTCGGTCTCTAAGGGCGAGTCGCTCAAAGATACCGCCCAGACCCTAGCGGCCATCAACGCTGATGCGGTGGTTATCCGCCATAGTGCATCAGGGGCACCGCAACGGCTGGCTGAGGCTGGCTGGATTGATGTTCCGGTGCTCAACGCGGGGGACGGCACCCATGCCCACCCCACCCAGGCTCTGCTGGACGCTATGACTCTGCGCCAGTTCAAGGCTCAGGTTGAGGGGGTAGCAACCCGTGGCCTGACCCTTGAGGGACTGCGCGTAGCCATTGTGGGCGATATTCTGCACTCTCGTGTGGCCCGCTCCAATCTCTGGTTGCTTCATACCCTGGGTGCAACCGTTAAGTTCGTTGCCCCGCCCACCCTGCTCCCGGTTGATATTGACAGCTGGCCTGCAGAGATTTACTACAACCTCGATGACGCTATCGAATCTGGGGTCGATGCGGTCATGATGCTCCGCATTCAAAAAGAGCGTATGAATGCTGCCTTCTTCCCTTCCTCAGAGGAATACTCGCGGCTGTGGGGCCTAACCCCTGAACGCTTTGCCCGTCTCGATGCTGCCTCCCATGAGACTGCCATCCTTCACCCCGGCCCGATGAACCGTGGTCTTGAGATCTGTGCTGAAGCAGCCGATTCGCCTCGCTCCTGGGTGCTGCGCCAGGTAACCAACGGGGTGTCTGTGCGCATGGCGGCACTTTACTTACTCATGACCGGTGGCTCTGCCCAAGACTTCTACGCTCATTCCTAAGCCTGCACGAAAGAGAAACAATGACTGAATCTGTTTACCTCATTAAAGGCGCCTCACTCTTAGGTGAGAAAACCGCCGATATCCTCGTCAAAGACGGCCTCATCGCCGAGGTCGGCCAGAACCTTGAGGACGCTACCGCCCAGGTCATCGAGGCAGAAGGGCTCATTGCCCTGCCTGGCTTCGTTGACCTTCACACTCACCTGCGCGAACCTGGCCAGGAAGACGCCGAAACCGTTGAAACCGGTACTCGCGCAGCAGCCCTGGGCGGCTACACCGCCGTCTTCGCTATGGCTAACTCAAACCCTGTGGCTGATACCGCTGGTGTTGTGGAGCAGGTCTACGAGCTGGGTAAGAACTCCGGCTGGGCCAAGGTACAGCCTATTGGTGCTGTGACCGTTGGGCTAGCAGGGGAGCGTCTCTCCGATATTGGTGCTATGGCTGAATCCCGTGCCCAGGTACGCGTCTTCTCAGATGATGGTGTCTGCGTGTGGGATCCTGCCCTGATGCGTCGCGCCCTGGAATACGTCAAAACCTTTGACGGCGTGATTGCCCAGCACGCCCAGGAGCCCCGCCTGACGGAAGGCGCCCAGATGAACGAAGGGCAGGTATCCGCTGAGCTCGGTATGGCTGGTTGGCCTGCTGTGGCTGAAGAGTCCATCATTGCCCGCGATGTGCTGCTGGCTGAACACGTTGGTTCCCGCCTGCACATCTGCCATCTCTCCACCAAGGGCTCGGTTGAGATTGTGCGCTGGGCTAAGGAACGCGGCATTAAGGTGACCGCTGAGGTGACCCCCCACCACCTGCTGCTCACTGATGAACTGGTGCGCACCTACGACCCGGTGTATAAGGTGAACCCGCCCCTGCGTACCGAAGAAGACGTTATGGCCCTACGCCAGGCTGTAGCCGACGGCATCATCGACGTGATCGGCACCGACCATGCGCCCCACCCGGCTGAGTCCAAGGACTGCGAATGGGCCTGCGCTGCTAATGGTATGACCGGCCTGGAACAGGCTCTTTCCATTATCCAGAAGACCCTAGTTGACACCGGCTACATCACCTGGCCTGACGTTGCCCGCATCATGAGCACCAAGCCTGCCGAAATCGGCCTTGCAGCTGACCAAGGGCGTCCGCTCGAAGCGGGGGAACCTGCCCACCTGGTACTGGTGGACCCTGCCGCTACCCGCGTGATTGAACCTGCCGACCAGGCCACCAAGGGCAAGAACAATCCCTTCCGGGGCTTGGAAGTGCCCGGCGCGATTATTGCCACCTTCTACGGCGGCCACCCCACCGTACTCGATGGCAAGCTCAACACCCCCGTCCGCTAAATAACTGCTAGGAGTGCCTGTGTCTGACAAGCTCATTCCCACCCTCGTTCTGGCCCTTATCGCTGCCCTCATTTTCTGGGCCATGTGGTACGGCTGGAAGAGCCGGAAGCAGCGTCAAGCACACACAGGCACCCTGATTGATGTGCCTCAACGGTATGAGGAAACCGAATCCCTGCTAGCGGTACCCGGCACCTACGTGGCCACCACCGTCATGGGGGACTGGCTTGACCGTATCGCCACCAACACCCTGGGCGTGAAATCAACCGGTACTTTCTTCGTCTACGAAGATGCAGTGATTATCATGCGCAATGGCTCCCAAGATATCTGGATCCCTGCCGGGGATATTATCGGGGTACGCACGGAAGCTGGAATGAACGGTAAATTTGTAGAGAAGGACGGCCTGGTCGTGCTCTCCTGGTCACTGAATGGTAACCCCGTTGATACAGGTTTCCGCACCCGGTATGCAGCCGATAAAACATCAATTCTTGATGCTGTGGCAGCTATTGCACCTCAGGCTACCGCTGATGACGGCACCCTAACCCGCCCCTAAGTTTCCACCTGTCAGAGGCAGGTGACTACACCAATCAACAGGAAGTGTGTGAATGTCCCACCAAGCACCCACCCCAAGTGCAGCAGTACTCGTCCTTGAAGACGGTACTTTCTACCGTGGCGAAAGCTACGGCGCTACCGGCAAGACCCTCGGCGAGGCGGTCTTCTCAACCGGTATGACCGGCTACCAGGAAACCCTGACTGACCCCTCCTACACAGGGCAGATTGTGGTTCAGACCGCACCCCACATCGGTAACACCGGTGTCAATGATGAAGATGCCGAATCCCGCAAAATTTGGGTTGCAGGTTACGCCGTGCGTGACGCAGCCCGCCGCCCCTCAAACTGGCGTTCAGAGCGTTCCCTAGACGAAGAGCTCGTAGCCCAGGGCATCGTGGGTATCCAGGGTATTGACACCCGCGCCCTCACCCGCCACCTGCGCAGCGCCGGTTCCATGCGCGCCGGTATCTTCACCGGTGCGGACGCCGAACGCCCCCTCACCGAGCTGGTTGCCGAAGTACAGGCCGCCACCGAAATGAAGGGCCAGAAGCTAGCTGACACTGTCTCCATCGATGAGGCCTACATCGTAGAGCCTGCCGACCAGGGTTGGGACGGAGACGTCAAAGCTACTCTGGTAGCAATCGACCTGGGCATCAAGGCCATGACCCCCAAGCGTTTTGCCGAGCGTGGTGTGCGCGTGCACGTGCTGCCTGCAACCGCAACCCTTAAAGATATCACCGCCAAGAACCCCGACGGCGTCTTCTTCTCTAACGGCCCTGGTGATCCCGCCACTGCTGATGAGCAGGTAGAACTACTCCAGAGCATCCTGCGCCAAGGCACCCCCTTCTTCGGGATTTGCTTTGGTAACCAGATGCTAGGCCGCGCCCTGGGCTTTGGCACCTACAAGCTGCCCTTCGGCCACCGAGGCATCAACCAGCCGGTCATGGACCGCACTACTGGCAAGGTAGAAATCACCGCCCAGAACCACGGTTTTGCCGTTGATGCACCCCTGGAGGGGGCCGTCACCGCACCCAATGCTGAATTTGGTCGCGTTGAGGTTTCCCACGTGGGCCTGAACGACCAGGTTGTTGAAGGCCTGCGTTGCCTAGACATTCCTGCTTTCTCAGTGCAGTACCACCCCGAAGCAGCAGCAGGGCCGCACGATGCAGCCTACCTCTTTGACCGCTTTATCGACCTCATGCTTGAGAAGAAGAACTAAGGACACCGAACCATGCCGAAGCGTAACGATCTCAACTCAATTCTCGTCATCGGTTCTGGCCCGATTGTTATCGGTCAGGCCGCCGAATTCGACTACTCGGGCACCCAGGCCCTGCGCGTACTCAAAGAAGAAGGGGTACGCGTCATTCTGGTCAACTCCAACCCGGCCACCATCATGACCGACCCCGAGTTCGCCGACGCCACCTACATCGAACCGATCACCCCTGAGGTCATCGAAAAGATTATTGCCAAGGAAAAGCCTGACGCTATCCTGCCTACCCTTGGTGGCCAGACCGCACTGAACGCGGCAATCTCCTTGGATGAGCAGGGCATTCTCGCAAAGTACGGTGTCGAGCTTATTGGCGCCAACATTGAAGCTATCAACCTGGGTGAGGACCGTGAGGCCTTCAAGGGCGTAGTAGAACGTGCAGGCGGCGAGTCAGCCCGCTCTGTCATTGTTCACACCATGGACGAAGCCCTCAAAGCTGCCGAAGAACTGGGCTACCCCATGGTCGTCCGCCCCTCCTTCACCATGGGTGGCCTGGGCTCAGGTATGGCCTACAACGAGGAAGACCTGCACCGTATCGCCGGTGCTGGCATCCAGTACAGCCCCACCAGCGAAGTTCTGCTCGAAGAGTCCATCTTGGGCTGGAAAGAGTACGAACTGGAAATGATGCGAGATAAGAATGACAACGTAGTTGTTATCTGCTCCATCGAAAACTTTGACCCGGTGGGCGTACACACCGGTGACTCCATCACCGTAGCCCCCGCGCTGACTCTGACCGACCGTGAGTATCAGAAGCTCCGCGATATCGCTATCAATGTGATTCGTGAGGTTGGTGTTGATACTGGTGGCTGTAACATCCAGTTCGCTATCGACCCTGCAACCGGGCGCATCATCGTCATCGAGATGAACCCCCGTGTCTCCCGCTCCTCAGCACTGGCATCAAAGGCAACCGGCTTCCCGATCGCTAAGATCGCTACCAAGCTTTCCTTGGGCTACACCCTGGATGAAATCCCCAACGATATCACCCAGAAGACCCCGGCCTCCTTCGAACCCACCCTCGACTACGTTGTGGTCAAGGTTCCCCGTTTTGCTTTCGAGAAGTTCCCGGCCGCAGACCCCACCCTGACGACCACCATGAAGTCAGTGGGCGAGGCTATGGCCCTGGGCCGTAACTTCACCGAGGCCCTGCAGAAGGCTATGCGCTCCATGGAGCAGAAGGGCTCAACCTTCCGCTTTGATAACCCCGAGCTGGGTTCAGATGAGCTGGCTACTCTGATTGAGCAGACCAAGGTTGCCACTACTGACCGTATCTTCCAGGTTCAGCGTGCCCTGCTAGCTGGTGCTACCGTTGAGCAGATGTACGAGGCAACCGCTATCGACCCCTGGTTCCTGGACCAGCTGGTGCTCTTGAACGAGGTTGCCGCAGAAATCGCCTCTGCCAAGTCCCTCGATGAGCGCACTATGCGCCTGGCCAAGCGTCACGGTTTCTCTGACGCTCAGATTGGTGAGATTCTGGGTATGAGCGAGGCCGTGGTTCGCGGCATCCGCCACGCCCTGAACATCCGCCCTGTCTTCAAGACTGTTGATACCTGTGCTGCCGAGTTTGAGGCTTTCACCCCTTACCACTACTCCTCCTACGATCAGGAGGACGAGGTTGCTCACCACGAGAAGCCTTCCATCATGATTCTGGGCTCTGGGCCCAACCGTATCGGTCAGGGCATTGAGTTCGATTACTCCTGTGTGCACGCTTCTATGGTGTTGCGTGAGGCTGGCTATGAGACTGTTATGGTCAACTGCAACCCTGAGACCGTATCAACTGACTACGATATTTCTACCCGTCTCTACTTTGAGCCCCTGACTCTAGAGGACGTCCTTGAAATCGTTGAGGCTGAGCGTCGTACCGGTGGTCTGCTGGGCGTCTTCGTTCAGTTAGGCGGCCAGACCCCCCTTAAGCTGGCTCAGGAGCTCAAGGCTGCTGGCATCCCCATTCTGGGTACCTCACCTGAGGCCATTGACCTGGCTGAAGACCGCGGCGAGTTCTCTCGTGTGCTGGAAGAAGCAGGTCTGATTTCCCCCAAGAACGGCACCGCCTACACTTTCGAGAACGCCAAGAAGATTGCGGATGAGATTGGCTACCCCGTACTGGTGCGCCCCTCCTACGTTCTGGGCGGACGCGGCATGGAGATTGTCTACTCTGAGGCTCAGCTAGCGCGCTACTTGGAGAACGCTACTGAGGTTTCTTCCTCTCAGCCTGCTTTGATTGATAAGTTCCTTGAGGACGCCGTTGAAATTGACGTTGATGCCCTCTACGATGGCCAAGAGCTCTACTTGGGCGGCGTCATGGAGCACATCGAAGAGGCAGGTATTCACTCAGGTGACTCTGCTTGCACCCTGCCCCCCATTACCCTGGGTCCGGACGTCATCGAGCAGGTCAAGGAGGCAACCTACAAGATTGCCGCTGGTGTGGGCGTGCGCGGTCTGATTAACATTCAGTTCGCTGTCGCTTCTGAGATTCTCTACGTGATTGAAGCTAACCCGCGTGCTTCTCGTACCGTGCCTTTCGTCTCCAAGGCAACCGGTGTGCAGATGGCGAAGGCTGCTGCTCTGATTGGTACGGGTAAGACCATTGCTGATCTCAAGGCTGAGGGCTACCTGCCTGCCACCATGGATGGTGCTTCACTTCCTGTTGAAACCGCTATTGCGGTCAAGGAAGCTGTACTGCCCTTTAGTCGCTTCCGCACCCCCGAGGGTGTTGTGGTTGATTCCCTGCTTGGCCCTGAGATGCGTTCGACCGGTGAGGTCATGGGCTTGGACCGTCATTTCGACACTGCTTTTGCTAAGGCTGAGGCTTCTGCTGGTTCCAAGCTACCTACCGAGGGTAAGGTCTTTGTGTCCGTTGCTAACCGCGATAAGCGTAACTCCATCATCTATGTGAAGATGTTGCAGCAGCTGGGCTTTGAGATTGTCTCTACCGGCGGCACTGCCGATGTTCTGCGTCGCAATGGTGTTGAGTCGCTGGTTGTTCCTAAGATTGCTGAAACTCAGGAAGGAGAGCGTTCCATCGTTGATATGGTGCGCGATGGCGATATCGACCTGATTTTCAACACCCCCTCTGGCGGTCAGGCTCGCGGCGATGGTTACGAGATTCGCGCTGCGGCAACCTCCGTTGGTTGCCCGGTGATGACCACTGTCTCTGAGTTTGGTGCAGCAGTTCAGGGTATTAACGCTCTGCGTGAGTACAGCTGGGATGTTATGAGCTTGCAGGAACACGGCGCTTCTATTGAGGCTGCTCTGGAAGGCCGTGAATCCTAATGTCAGGCGGTTTTGGTGATCGCCTGGCTCAGGCCATGGGGGAGAAGGGCCCCCTCTGCGTGGGCATTGACCCCCACCCTGCTTTGCTGGAGGCTTGGGGTCTGCCCGACGCTGCGGCATCCCTAGGCGCCTTCGCTTCTACTGTGCTTGAGGCTTGCGGCCCGGTGGTTGCTGCCCTCAAGCCCCAAGTGGCGCTTTTTGAGCGTCATGGCTCGGCTGGTTTAGCTGCCCTGGAGCAGTTGCAGCGTGATGCTGCGGAGGCCGGTGTGCTGGTAGTTGCCGATGCTAAGCGCGGTGATATTGGCTCCACGATGGCTGCTTATGCGGACGCTTGGCTGGGGGAGAACTCGCCCTTGGCCACTGACTCGGTGACTTTGAGCCCTTACTTGGGGTTTGAGTCCTTGCGTCCGGCTCTTGAGGTGGCGGACCGCAATCAGCGGGGTACTTTCGTGCTGGCACTTACCTCGAACCCTGAGGGGCGGACTGTGCAGCATGTTGGTGGCACTTCATCTGTGGCTGCAACCATTATTGCAGCAGCTCACGCTGAGAACAGCCAGCGTCAGTGGGAGGCTATGGGCCCCTGCGGCCTGGTCGTGGGTGCTACCGTAGCTGATGCCTTACAGAAGCTCGAGATTGACCTCTCCGCTTTCAATGGCCCTATTCTGGCTCCAGGTTTTGGTGCTCAAGGGGCTACTGCTGGTGATCTCTATACTGTCTTTGCTGGTATTGAGAAACAGGTGCTGGTGAACTCAAGCCGTGGCGTCTTGTCTGCTGGGCCGTCAGCTCAGGGGCTGCGTCAGGCTGCTGAAGCTGCTCGTGATGAGCTTTTGAAGGCTCGATAGAGTCTTTATCGGAAGAATGGTGGGAATTTATTTCAAATTCCCACCATTTTTCTTTAAATAAGGTTACTCACGGGTAACTATCTTCCCTAACCATCTCTGACATGGTATTTTGTAATTGTTGGGTCGCAAATAAATAAGCAATACCCCCAAGACTGAGCAAAGCTGCTCGGTTGCTTATTTATTCCAACAAACCCCGCTCTTTGCCTCATTGGCATCTCGCACAGAAGGACAACATACTATGCCTCTTCAGCCCCTCACCGAAGAACAGCGCATCGCCGCCCGCGAAAAGGCCAAAAAGGCCCGCATTACCCGCGCTGAAATTAAGGACGCAGTTAAGAACAAGCAGATTACTATCGCAGAAGTTCTCAAGCGTGCCGAAACTGATGAGGCAGTCGCTAGACTAAAGGTAACTGACCTGCTCACTTCCCTGCCGGGCGTGGGAGAGGTTCGTACTGAGAACATTTTGAACGATTTGAATATTGCTGCGTCCCGCCGTCTGCGTGGTCTTGGTATCCACCAGCGTAAGGCACTCATCAATCTTCTTGACCGATAGGTAGACTATGGCTGAACAGACCTCTGCACCTAAATTGACCGTGCTCGCTGGCCCCACTGCTGTGGGTAAGGGAACCGTTTCTGCTTATATTCGGGAGCACTACCCCCAGGTGTGGTTCTCTGTATCAGCTACGACCCGTGACCCTCGCCCCGGTGAAGAAGACGGTGTGCATTACCACTTTGTCTCTGAAGAACTTTTTGAGTCAATGGTAGAGAACCGCCAGCTGCTGGAATGGGCTACCGTACATAACTCCTATAAGTACGGCACCATGCGGTCCATAGTTGAAGAGCAGCTTAAAGCTGGCAAACATGTTTTGCTTGAAATCGACTTGCAGGGGGCCCGCCAGGTACGTAACGCCATGCCCGAGGCTCAACTGATTTTCTTAGCTCCTCCTAGCTGGGATGAACTGGTTTCCCGGCTGATTGGCCGCGGTACCGAGTCCCCCCAGGAGCAAGAGGCCCGCCTCGAGACAGCCAAAATTGAGCTAGCTGCTGAGCCTGAGTTCGATCACACTGTCATTAATGAGACTGTGGCAGAAGCGGCAGAAGAAATTGTGCGGCTCATGGGCGCCCAGGGCAAGTAGAAAACCTATCTACTAGGGCGGCGGTGTAGGGGAATATCACCCCTGCACCGCCGCCCTTTTGCGTGACAAAAAAACGGTTGACCGATAGTATAGGTAGAGTTTTATGCCACCGGTATAACCGGTGGTGAGCAAGCACAGTCAAGATGGAGTCTTACGTGGCAAACGCACACAACGATGAAGGTATCATCAATCCCAGCGCAGACGCTCTGATCCAAAAAGCTGAGTCGAAGTACGGTCTGGTGATTTTTGGTGCTCGCCGTGCTCGCCAGATTAACGCCTACTACTCACAGCTTCACGAGAACCTGTACGATTACGTAGGCCCTCTGGTAGATTCTGAGCCCAACGAGAAGTCGCTCTCTGTGGCTATGCGTGAAATTAACGAGGGCCTGATTGAGGCCCGCCATATTGCTGATGGCCAGTTCGATGAAAATGGCACCCTGCTTCATGAAGAAGAGCCCAGCGCTTTCCTTGCTGGTGGCGATTTCTACATGGAAGAGCCTTTCGTTGAATACGTCGACGCTGAAGACGCAGATCAGGCCTAATCTGCAGTAGCTCATGCGAGTTGTTATAGGCATTGGAGGGGGCATTGCGGCCTATAAGGCGGCAATGCTCCTTCGTCTTTTTGGTAAAGCTGGGCACGAGGTTATTGCCGTGCCGACCGAGGCTGCCCTCAAATTTGTGGGCCAGCCAACTCTAGAAGCTCTGAGTGGAAACTCAGTATCGGTGGACGTTTTTGAGAGGGTTCCCGAGGTCAACCACGTGCGGCAGGCTGAAGAGGCTGACGCTGTGATTATTGCCCCGGCAACGGCAGATCTTATGGCCCGGTTAGCGGCTGGTCGGGCTAACGACCTACTCACCGCCACCGTACTGACCACCTACGCCCCGGTTATTCTGGCCCCTGCCATGCACACACAGATGTGGGAGCACCCGGCCACTCAGGCTAACGTGGCTACTTTGAAGTCCTATGGCTATCAGGTGATTGAACCTGCCGTGGGGCGTCTGACCGGCCCCGATTCTGGTGTGGGGCGTCTACCTGAGCCTGAAGATATCTACGCCCAGGCCCTTGCGCTTTTAGGCTGGAAGCAGAAGGAGGCAGGGGAGAACCCCCCGGTAGAAACCGATGATCTGCCTCTGGCGGGGCAGCGGCTACTTATTACAGCCGGTGGCACCCGTGAAGCCCTTGACCCGGTACGCTTCTTGGGCAACCGTTCCTCCGGCAAGCAGGGTATAGCCTTAGCGACTGCCGCCAGCGAACTGGGCGCCCAAGTTCACCTCATTGCCGCCCATGTAGAAGTGGATATCCCTGAGAACCTTGATCAGGTCACACGGGTTTCAAGTGCCCTGCAACTGCGCGAAGCTGTTGTTGAGCACCTAGCGACCACCGACGTCCTCGTGATGACCGCAGCGGTAGCTGACTTTAGGCCTGCACAGTACATTGACTCTAAGATTAAAAAGACGGACGACCCCGGCCAGGACCCGGTGATACGTCTGGTCCGTAACCCCGATGTGTTAAAAGAAGCGGTGCTTTATCGCCAGGAGAACCCACAGCACTCACCCCACACGATTGTCGGGTTTGCCGCTGAGACTGGCGATGCTACCACCAGCCCGCTGGATTACGGCCGGGCCAAGCTGGTACGTAAGGGCTGTGACTACCTGGCTGTAAATACTGTGAGCACTACCCAGGGCTTTGGGGCAGATAACAACGCTATTACGTTACTGTCAGCCAAGAGCGACCAAGAGGTAACCCTAGAAGGTAGCAAACTCCATGTCTCCCGCGCAATGCTTCGTCATATAGCGCAAGAACTCAACAAACATTCACAAAAGTAGCCCCGCCGGGCCGAGAGAAGTACAGTAAAACCGTGACTGAAAATAACCACCTCCGTTTATTCACCAGTGAGTCCGTCACCGAAGGTCACCCTGACAAAATCTGTGACCAGATTTCTGACTCAATTCTGGATGCCCTCTTGACCGTTGACCCGCTCTCTAACGTAGCGGTTGAAACCATGGTCACCACCGGCCAGGTTCATGTGGCCGGTGAAGTGACCACCAACGGTTATGTCGATATTCCCCACATCGTGCGCAAAACCATCCTCGATATTGGCTACAACTCCTCAACACACGGTTTTGACGGCGAATTCTGCGGGGTCTCTGTATCGATTGGTGAGCAGTCACCGGATATCAACTCGGGTGTCTACAACTCCCTTGAAGCCCGCCAGGGCACTGCCGCCGATGATCTGGACCTTCAAGGTGCAGGCGATCAGGGCATCATGTTCGGTTACGCCACCAACGAGACCGAAGTGCTCATGCCCGCCCCCATCTACGTGGCTCACCGTCTTTCCGAGCAGCTCACCAAGGTACGTAAGGACGGCACCCTGCCCAACCTGCGCCCCGATGGTAAGACTCAGGTAACCCTGGGTTACGACGAGAACTTCAAGCCCGTGATGATTGACACCGTTGTGGTCTCAACCCAGCACACCGCAGACTACGACCTTGACCAGTTGGCTGCTGATATTCAGCAGCACGTTATTGAGCCTGTCCTTGCCAGCTTTGATTTTGACTCATCTGAGGCCACCTTCATCATTAACCCTGCTGGACGCTTCGTGCAGGGCGGCCCCGTGGGTGATGCCGGTCTGACTGGCCGCAAGATTATTGTGGATACTTACGGCGGCATGGCCCGCCACGGCGGCGGTGCCTTCTCAGGTAAGGACCCTTCCAAGGTAGACCGTTCTGCCGCCTACGCTATGCGCTGGGTTGCTAAGAACATCGTTGCTGCCGGCCTGGCCGACCGCGCCGAGGTTCAGGTCGCCTACGCCATTGGTCAGGCTGCCCCTGTGGGTATCTACGTTGAAACCTTTGGCACCGAAAAGGTTGAAATCTTCAAGATTGAGCAGGCTATCCGCCAGGTCTTTGACCTGCGCCCCCTAGCTATCATCCGTGATCTAGAACTGCGCCGTCCTATCTACGCTAAGACCGCAGCTAACGGCCACTTCGGCCGTGAGGACCGCGAATTCACCTGGGAACGCACCAACCGTGTCAACGAGCTCAAGGCGGCTGTAGGCCTCTAAGCTAAAATGTCTGTATGACAACGGCACCCAACCCCGAATCCCTGCAACCAGATTTGTTGCAGGGATTCGACATACCCGATGCCAACCTCGTCGGCTCCACAGCCGCTGAGGACGCCGCCGTGCAGCTACCGGTTGCCCGGGTACACATCGACACCCATGTGCCCCACCTTGACCGGCTCTTTGACTACCAGGTTCCGGCAGCTATCGACCAAGAAGCCCAGCCCGGGGTGCGAGTACGGGTCAAGTTCGGTGGGCGAGAAGTTACCGGCTGGTTACGGGAACGCGTAGAACGGTCGGACGCTCCTACCCGCCTGGTGCCTCTACACAAGGTGATATCGCCCCTGCCTGTGGTCGCCCCAGAAGTCTTTGAGCTAGCTGATGCCCTAGCTGAGCGCTATGCGGGGTTGGTTCCTGATGTGTTGCGGCTTGCTGTGCCCCCGCGGGTTGCTAGCGTAGAGAAAACCTTTTTAGAAGAAGCAGGGGGAGAGGCGGCACCTCAACCGGTTGAGCCAGACTGCCCAGATCTCACCGGTTTTACTGACTACTCCCAAGGTGTTGAATTCTGTGAGGACCTACTGGCAGGGCATCAGGCTCGGGCTGTGATGGCTGTGCTCCCCTCGTACCCGGAGCGAAGCTGGGAGCAACTACTGGCGTCCGCCCTGGTGGCAACTGCCTCTACCGGCAGGGGAGCGCTGGCTATTGTGCCTGACCATAAGAGCCTTGACCGGCTCACCACCGCACTTGAAGAGCTAGTGGATTCGGATTCTTTTGTGCGGCTTACTGCTAACGACAAGCCCACCCCCCGCTACCGTAGCTACCTCAAAGCCCATACCGGTCAGGTGCCTATTGTCATTGGTACCCGCTCAGCCGCCTACGCGCCTGTGGCGAACCTGGGGCTGGTTGCCTGCTGGGATGACGGGGATTCTTCCCTGATAGAGCAGCGGGCCCCTTACTGCCATGCGCGGGACGTCCTCTTGCTGCGCGCCACCCTTGAAAAAACTGCTGGCCTCTTTATGGGCTACGCTGTCTCCAGCGAAGCTGCGCGTTTGGTGCGCACCGGGTGGGCCAGCTACCTGGGGGCAGATCGGGCGGTAGTGCGCTCTTTTACCCCGCGTGTGATGCCAACCGGTGATGATTACCAGTTAGCCCGTGACCCTCTAGCCGCTATTGCCCGCATACCCCACCAGGCTTTTGCGGTGGCTAAGGATGCGCTGACTACTGGGCCGGTGCTCATTCAGGTGGCCCGGGCGGGCTATATTCCGGCTTTGGCCTGCCAGCGGTGCCGTATGCCTGCCCGCTGCGACAACTGTAGAGGCCCCCTTACTCAACCGAGAGGGGGCAGTGCACCCCAGTGTGGTTGGTGTGGACATCTGGCCCACCATTGGCATTGCCTTGATTGTGGTTTTAATCGGTGGCGTACTGGTATCGCAGGGGCCTTGCGCACAGCCGAAGAGCTTGGCCGGGCCTTCCCGGGTGTACCTGTGATTACTTCTAGTGGTGAAAACGTTAAAGCCAGTGTTGGGGCAGAACCGGCTCTGGTGATTGCTACCCCCGGTGGTGAGCCTGTGGCTGAGGGCGGTTATGCGGCGGCTCTTTTGCTGGATGCTGACCGGATGCTCCAGTTTGATTCCCTGCGTGCCCCTGAGACGGCCCTGCGGCGCTGGCTAAATGCTGCGGCACTGGTCCGCTCTTTTGCTGTAGGCGGGCGCGTGGTGACTACCGCCAGCCCTTCGGCAGCCTTGGAAGCCTTGGTGCGCTGGGATCCTATGGGCTTTGCCCTGTGGGAGATGGATGAACGCGCTGAAATTGGTCTACCGCCGGCCGTCCGTACCGCCGCTATTACTGGTAGTGAGCGGGCTGTTCAGGTCTTTCTTGAGGCAATTACCCTGCCTGAGGAGGTTCGGGTGAATGGCCCCATGCCCCTTGCTGACTCTACCGGCTACTATGAGGGGGAGGTCGATAGCGACCTCTACCGCGCCATTATCTTCTTCCCCTACGCGGTGGGGGCCAAGCTTACCCACCACCTGCGTTCCACTAAGGCGTCTCTGGCTGCCCTCAAAAAGAGTGAGCCGGTGCAGATACGCTGTGACGGGCTCGATATTCTCTAAGCCCCCGGCGGAAGAGCCAGCGGCTCAGCCCTTAGGGCTGGTGGAGGGAAGAAGCCAGCTCAAGTAAAGTCAGAGCGCTCTGCTCCCAGGTATAGCGGGAAGCGTCCTCTAGCCCGCTGATAATGTTAGCCTCTTGGAGCTTACGGCCCTCCAGGGCACGTACGGCCTGAGCAAAAGCAAAGGGGGAGTCAGCTGGGGCGAAAGAAGCCCCGGGGGCAATCTCACGGAAAATAGGGATATCTGAGAGCACCACCGGGCAACCAGCTGATTGGGCTTCAACGACGGGCAGGCCATAGCCTTCATCGCGGGAAGCGGTGAGCAAAGCGGAGGCCGTGCCTAGGAGCTGGCGGTAGTCCTCATCGCTGGTTCCCCCGTGGAACACCACGTTATCGCCTGTGAGGGGTTTAAGCTCAGCCAGACGGGCCGGGGCTATCTTGGAAAGAAGATGCAACCGGTAATCGGGGAGGAACTTCATGGCCTGCAAGAGGGTTTCCACATTCTTATAGGGCATGAAAGAGCCCATGTAGAGCACATCTTTACTACGATGCGGGGCTAGAGCCAAGGCCTGCTGGCGGCTCACAAACCCGTCAGCCTGCGGGGCGTTAGGTACTACCGTAATGGGCTTGGTGGTCAGCTTGTGTTCGTGCATGAGAGCTGCCGTGGTGCGCGAAACCGTGGCCACGGCGTCCGCCTTATTCAGCAAAAAGCGTTGGGGAGCATAGGTGGTGTGGAAGGCCCGCCAGCCCAACCGCACCGGTAACGGCAGAAAACCTGGTGGGGTGGGGTGGGAGTAATAAATTAAATCGTGCAGGGTCACCATGAGTTTAAATTTTCTGCCCAGCCCGCCCAGGCCGATCGTTTGCATGGGGGAGAAGACCACATCGGGGTGGTAGCGGTTTAGCTGTAAGGCCGCGGTGGGTTCCAGGGCGGACGTCGGCGCACAGATTGTGAGGTAGGGCAGGTTAGGGAGCATGGCAAGCTGGCGCTCATCGCTAATGACCATTGTCAGTTCCAGGCCAGGGGGAAGACGCTTATCATTGGCATCTGACAGGTCTTTGAGGGCAAAGAGTAAGGAGGCAGTGTAGCGGCTGATACCGTCGTGGAAGCCGATGCGGGTATAGCGGGCGTCAATAAATAGTTTCATGCTAGTGACTCTGCTCTAGGTTCTGTTGGTGAAAATCGGCAATGAGGGTAGCAGCGCGACGGGGAGTCTCGTAATGAATCAGGTGGCCGACCTGGGGGATGATATCTAGGCGTCCGTGCTGTAGGTGCTGGGCCATCTTATGCTGAAGTTCCAGGGTTCCTAAGTCGTCCTTCTCAGCCACAATCAGTTGAACCGGCATGGGCAAAGCTGGGGTGAAATCAGCTGCCGTGGAGCTAATAGAGGCCCGATAGGCTTGGAGCACTGCCTCACGCGAGGCAAAGGCACCAAAATAGGCATCGTGCTGGCCGTTGATGAAACGGCGCAGAGCTGGGTCCTGATTTTTCATCATGAACTCGCTGCTGAGTCTAGTTACCAGGCGCGAGCGCAAGAGGGCAAAACCTAGGGGAGCGGGCAGGGCAGCCCCCGCCCCGTAGTAGAGTTCTGCAAGCCTGCTCATGATCTTTTGGTCCCCCTCTAAGGCAGGCTGGCAGATGGGGTTAATGAGGGTCAATTGCTCCACGAGGGTTGGGCGCACCAGGGCAGTGTAGGAGCTTAGGATTGAGCCGAAGGAGTGGCCTACCAGGTGTACGGGGCTACCTACAGTGGTGTTTATGAAGTCTACGAGCCAGGCTGCGTAGGTGCTTACCGTATGTTCGGCATGGTCGATGGGGGCGGTCTTGCCGAACCCTGGTAGGTCGGGAATGTAGAGGCAAAAATTTCTCAGATGGACGGCAATGATTTCTAGGCCGTGGTGATCTCCCCTGAAACCGTGCACGAGGACGAGGGGGGCGGCGTCCTTTTTCCCGTAAACCCACCAGCGGCTATAGGTGCCACCGACCCAGCCTTCGTGGCGGGTCCCGGCAGGAACCTGTTGGGGCACCGGTTCAAAGACCTCTGCTGGATGTGGGTGTGCAGGCATGGTGACTCTTTCTCTTGACCCCCACCACTGTACCGCTTTGCGGGGTACTTCTCAGCGTGTAAACACCGGCAGGGCAAAGCAGGCTCAAGCGCGGTACACTAGGAAACAAACTATTGACATCTTAGACTTGTGCGCGCCCAAAAAGTGCAAACACCACTCGACAGACAGGAAACACGGTGACTGCTGAGGTAGAACCTGCCGAACAGAAAGAAACCACCTGGGACTTCCGCTCTATGGAAGCCAAGTGGCAGCCCTACTGGGAAGAAACCAAGGTTTTTGAACCCACCAACGATGAGGGGAAAGAAACCCGCTACGTGGCGGATATGTTCGCCTACCCCTCAGGTGACCTGCACATGGGCCACGCTGAGGCTTTTGCCATTGGTGATGTCACCGCCCGCTTCTGGAAGCAGAAGGGCTATGATGTGCTGCACCCCATCGGTTGGGACTCTTTCGGCTTGCCGGCAGAAAATGCGGCCATTAAGAACAACACTCACCCCAAAGAGTGGACCTACAAGAACATTGAAACCCAGGCAGGGTCTTTTAAGCGCTACGGCATTATGGTTGACTGGTCCCGCCGCCTGCATACCTCAGACCCTGAGTACTACAAGTGGACTCAGTGGCTCTTCCAGCAGTTCTATAAGAAGGGTCTAGCTTACCGTAAGTATTCCCAGGTGAACTGGTGCCCTAATGATCAGACCGTGCTGGCTAATGAGCAGGTTGTTAACGGTGAATGCGAACGCTGCCACAGCCTGGTAACGAAGAAGTCTTTGAATCAGTGGTACTTCAAGATCACTGATTACGCCCAGGAACTGCTGGACGATATGAAGGAGTTGGAGGGGCACTGGCCTGACCGTGTGTTGGCTATGCAGCGCAACTGGATTGGCCGCTCTGAAGGTGCCGAGGTTACCTTCGAGGTGGAAGCTGCTGAAGGCAAGGAAGCTGCTAGCGTGGATGTCTTCACCACTCGCCCCGATACCTTGTATGGCGCTACTTTCTTCATTGTGGCAGCTGATGCTGATTTGGCACTTGAGCTGGTGACAGAGGATCAGCGGGCTGCTCTGGAAACCTACCGTGAAGAGATTAAGGTTCTCTCAGATATTGATCGTCAGTCTAATGACCGTGAGAAGACCGGCGTCTTTTTGGGCCGCTACGCTATTAACCCTTTGACTGGCGATAAGCTTCCGGTCTGGGCTTCTGATTATGCGCTGGCTGATTACGGCACTGGTGCTCTCATGGCGGTCCCGGCACACGATCAGCGAGACCTTGATTTTGCCCGTAAGTTCAATATTCCTGTGGTGACTGTGGTTGATACTGGTGAGGAGGACCCGGCTGAGACTGGTATCTCTACCACCGGTGATGGCGCCCATATTAACTCTGGCCCCCTCAATGGCCTGAATAAGGCTGAGGCTATTACCAAGGCCATCGAGATTCTTGAAGAAAAGGGTGTGGGTACTGGCAAGGTGAACTTCCGCCTCCGTGACTGGTTACTCTCCCGCCAGCGCTTCTGGGGCTGCCCCATCCCCGTCATTCACTGTGAGGAGCACGGCGAACAGTTAGTTCCGGAAGATCAGCTGCCTGTGCTGCTTCCCGATAATCTGGCTGGTGAGGATCTGGCACCTAAGGGCCAGTCGCCCCTGGCTGCAGCTACCGACTGGAACACCGTTCCCTGCCCGATTTGCGGTAAGCCCGCTAAGCGCGACTCAGATACCATGGATACCTTCGTGGACTCCTCCTGGTACTTCCTGCGCTACGTTTCACCTCACTTCGATGGGGCTATCTTCGACCCTGAGCAGATGAAGAAGTGGAACCAGGTCGATATGTATATCGGCGGTGTTGAGCACGCTATCTTGCACCTGCTCTACGCCCGTTTCTTCACCAAGGTGATTCGTGACCTGGGTCTGATTGAGCACTCTGAACCCTTTAAGTCCCTGATAAACCAGGGGCAGGTGCTCAATCAGGGCAAGGCTATGTCTAAGTCGCTGGGCAACGGCGTTGATTTGGGTCAGCAGCTTGATAAGTTCGGTGTGGATGCTGTTCGCACCGTCATGGTCTTTGCTTCACCCCCGGAGGACGATGTTGACTGGGCTGATGTTTCCCCGGCCGGTATGCAGAAGTTCCTGGCCCGCGCCTGGCGTGTTGCACAGGATGTGACCAGCGAGGTTGGTGCGGACGGCGCAACCGGCGATGCTGCCCTGCACAAGCTGGTGCACCGCACCGTGCACGATGTTGATAGCCTGGTTGAAAACGGTAAGTTCAATGTTGCCGTTGCTAAGACCATGGAGCTGGTCAACGCTACCCGTAAGGTTATTGACTCCGGTGCGGGTGCTGCTGACCCGGCCGTCCGCGAGGCTGCTGAAACTATCGCTATTCTGCTCTCGCTTTATTCCCCCTACACTGCTGAGGACGCCTGGCACCTGCTGGGCCATGACACCCCGGTGCTGACTGCTGGTTGGCCTGAGGTTGACCCGGCCCAGTTGGTAGACGATACTGTCACTGCCATTGTGCAGGTCAAGGGCAAGGTCAAGGACCGCCTTGAGGTGGCTAAGGATATTTCTGAAGCTGATCTTGAGGCCTTGGCTTTGGGGTCAGAGGCTGTCCAGCGTGCTATGGGAGATGCCCCGGTGCGTAAGGTGATTGTGCGTGCTCCTAAGCTGGTTAATATTGTGATTTAGTCGCCTTGGTTGGCTGGTGAACGGGTGCCCCTTTGTTACGAGGGGCACCCGTTTTATATCTTCTGGGCACTTGTTTTTCGGGCGAATCCCTCCAGGCACCTGACTAGGCGGTATAGTAGTTGCGTGCGTACTATTGCTCTGGTCACCGATTCATCTGTTGCCTTACCCGATGATGCCCTTGAACAGCTCAAGGCTGAGGGCGGGTTTAGTGTGCTTGAATTACCTGTTACCGTGGCTGGCCGGTCTGTCAGTGGTGTACCTGCCAATCACATAGATGCCGCTATCGCTTTAGCCCATGCTCAGGGGGAGCAGATACTTACCTCCGGTGGCGCACCGGGCGCTCTCGTGGATATCTATGAACAGCTGGCAGCCCAGGGCTACTCAGCGATTATCTCGATGCATTTATCGGGTGAGCTATCAGGTACCTGCGATGCGGCTCGGTTAGCTGCACGACTGGTCGATATACCGGTGGTCGTCATTGACTCGCTGAGTTTAGCCATGGGCTTGGGAGAACCGGTATTGCGCCTGCACCGCCTCCTAGCTAAGGAAGAGGATCTGGAGCAGGCTACTGCCCTGGCTGAGGAACTGTGCGCCTCTACTGAGCTTTTCTTTTTCCTACCTACCTTGGATGCTCTTAAGCGGGGTGGGCGTGTCAATGCTGCTTTAGCGATGGTGGGTCAGATGTTCCAGATCCGCCCTGTAGCTACTATGGTTGATGGAAAACTGCATTATGTTGAGCGGCCGCGCAGTACGGCTAAAGCCATTGAGAAGCTGGCGGCGCTAACTGAGCAGGCTAGTTCTCAGAGAGCTGGCGAATTGCCCTTGGACGTGCACCTGAAAGACGGAGAAACCGCTCATTTGGTGCGGCGGCTAGGGCGGGTAGTAGCTATCCATTACAGCGGTAATAAGGGGCAAGCACTGGACTTTAAGCGCTCTTTGGGGTCGATTGCAGCTGAGGCTGTGGTGACTCCCTTACCTGCTGTGCTCTCTGCCCATTCAGGTTTGGGTGCCCTGGCTGCTGTCATTTTTTAGCTGGTGCACACCAGCTGTGGATAAGCAGTTCAGCTAGGTCATAATGTGACGCAACCACACCGAGGATGCAGCGTCTGAGGCAAGAACTCGCCCAGAATGTATGGGAGCTTTTTCCACAGGCCCATTCGACCTTGGCCTGAAATAGGGCAGAGCCCTAGCCTAGGTCTATGTCTCAGAAACCTCCAGCCTCCACTGACGATTTCACCCCCGATAAAGGGGAAGCCGCCAACGAGCAGGCTACCTGGCCTGACCCCACTGATTATCTCTTGCGCAGTAGACGGCACGGTGCTGTTTCTGCAAGCGCCCCGCCCAGCCCGCGTCATAGGGCTCTTTTGCAGCGTGCTTTAGCGTCCTCAGATTCGCAGGTACCTGACCGTGCGGTGCAGGGTTCTGTGACCCGGTGGAGGGTGCCTACTGGGGCTCTTGTCCTTCTTGCTCTGGTGTTGGGTGTGGTTGCCCTGTGGCCGGTGGTTTTTTCTGGTGGTGGGTCGTCTGTAGCAGCAATTCCTGTGACGTCTACTGAGAGCGCAGAAGGAGGGACGGTAGAGACTAGCCTAGCTCCTGTAGCTGAAACCTTGCCGACGAATACAACTGTGCAGGGGGCAGGAACACCTCTGGTGGTACATGTTGCTGGGGCTGTGCATAGCCCTGGGGTTTATGAGTTGCCTGCCGGTAGTCGAGTCAATGCCGCTGTTGAGGCAGCTGGCGGGTTGAGGGCTGATGCCGAGACATCGATGGTTAATCTGGCGGCAGCTGCAAGTGATGGTAGTCAGATTTATATCCCGACTCACGGTGAGGCTTTACCTGCGGTGCAAGAACCGGCAGGAGTAGGTAGCGGCTTAGCCGGTGCCAGGCAGGGGCAAGGTCATCAGATGGACGCCGCTGGGCTGGTGAATATCAATACTGCAAGTGCTGAGGAGCTGCAGGCCTTGCCGAAGGTTGGCCCTGTTCTAGCTGGATCCATTGTGAGTTGGAGGGAACAGTATGGGGGTTTCAGTTCGGTTGATGAGCTAGGGCAGGTTTCTGGTATTGGGCCTGCGACCCTTGAGGTTCTGCGTCCGCTGGTGACAGTATGAGAGGGGCTCTTACTACTATTCGGGGCTGGCAGCAGTCCCAGGCTGAGAGGGCTGAGCACCGGCGGGCGCAGCCGCGTTTGGTTGATGCCAGACTTGCTTTCCCTGCTGTAGGGCTATGGGGCTTTACTGCTTTGTGGATTCTGGCTGGTGCGCGGTGGACGCTGGGGGTTGGGGCTTTTCTTCTGGCCCTTGCCCTGGGCGCATGGTGTGTTTCTCATCGGTTCTCACCGGAGCGTGGCTGGTGGGGGAGCAAGAAATCTGCCCAGATTTTAGCCCCCTTTGCTCAGGTCTTGGCCCTTACCTGCTTATTGATTGCGGTGCAGACTGTGGCTTTGCAGGGCAGGGGCTATCTGCACCAGTGGGATCTGATGCAATCTTTACATGGGCAGGGGGTACGAGTCAGCGCGATCGTGGTTGATGCGAGGCCTTCTTCTACTGGTGGGTATACAGTGCAGGTAGAAACCCGTGAGATTCGCCAGGGCTTGAAGAGCTGGGATGAGCATATTCGGTTAAGCGTGTACACAGACCAGTTACTGCTTCCAGGCAGTAGGGTCAGCGCAGCAGGTGCCTTGAAGGTGAAAGGAAGCTACTACCGGTTGCAAGGTAAGGTGAGCTTGATAGAGCCACCGGGTACGGTAGGGCCCACCTTTTTGCTGAAGACTGGTTTGCGTGATGTGGCAGTAGAGCAACTAGGGGCTGGGCAGGCAGGTCTTCTTTTGGGCATGGCCTACGGTGATGATTCTTCTCTACCGGCACAGGCTCTTTCATCACTACGAATAGCTGGTTTGACTCATCTGACCGCAGTATCAGGTGCCAACATTACTCTTATTTTTGTTGTGGCCTATCGTCTGTTCTATTCGCTGTGTGCCCGGCCTTGTGTTCTTATCGTGGCGGGGGTGGCAGCATCTACGGGTTATGTGGTCTTAGTTGGGTTAGATGGGTCGGTGCTGCGGGCCTGGGTTATGGGCCTGGTCGGGGCGCTAGGGCTGGTGCTAGGGCATGGGGCCTACCGTCTGACTTTTCTATCAACCTGCCTCATAGCTCTTGTGATTGCGGTGCCGCCTTTAGCGACCCACTATGGTTTTATTCTCTCGGTGGTTGCTACTGCTTCACTTGTGGTGCTGGCACCTGCTATTTCTCGTCTCTTGAGCAGGGGCATCCCCCTGCTTCTTGCGGATCTGCTGGCTATGCCCTGTGCCGCTAGCCTCTGGTGTGCGCCGGTGATTCTTGTGCTCTCTGAATCTTTATACCCCTATACTGTTCTGGCTAACCTTGCGGTAACTCCTTTGGTGGCACCGCTGACTGTGCTGGGGCTATTAGCCTTTCTTACCTACTCTTTGGGATTAGCTGACCTTCTGCTCAATCTTCTCTTGAGCCTTGGGGGCTTCTTAGCGCAGGGGCTACTGAACATTGCTGTATGGTGTGCGAGTCTGCCAGGTAGTCATTTGCCGGTAGAGCTCACCCCTCTCACTGTAGGGCTAACCTTCTGTGCGGTAGTGGGTATCAGCTGGCTGGTTCTTACCTGGGATAGGGTAGCTAACTCTCTGCCTGAGGCTCGTTTGCCTCGCTTACATAGGGGGAGTGAACTGTGAACTGGTATAGAGGAAAAAGCATTCCCCGCTCTCTCATCAATAGTGCCCTGATCGTTCTGGTGATAGTGCTAGCTGTTGTGCTTCTGCAGCAGCGCTGGCGCACCACTACACACGCTCCAGATAGCTGGCAGTGGGTTACCTGTGATGTGGGCCAGGGGGACGCCCACCTGATACGAACTGGTCAAAGATCAGCCTATCTTCTAGATACCGGCGATAACTTCGCCGCACTCAAAGACTGCCTCGACTGGTCAGGGGTGCAAGAGCTAGATGCTGTGCTCATCACTCACGCCCATCACGATCATGATGGGGCACTGCATCAGGTTCATCACGACTATAAGCAGCCACCTGTCTTCGTCTCGCCCCATTATCTCAAGGCAGGGGAGCGCCTGCCCACAGGTCACACTGCGGCTGCCGGCCAGTTGGCTTCGGGTATGGTCTTCTCTGCGGAGGCTGTGGCTACAGGTACCCAGGGAGAGAATAATCAGCCGAGCGGTCAGGTGCTGTGGCCTCCGCAGCAGACTCAGCACATTCCCGGTGCAAGCGGCTCTTCTAGCTGGATTAATAACTCTTCACTGGTCATCCGCTGGGTTCTGCCGGCCAGAGAACCTGGGCAGAGGCCCTTGACCGTGCTCACCACAGGGGACCTTGAGGCGGACGCCGCCCACCGGCTTCTTACTGATGCGGCTGCTCAGATGCCTACCGACGTCCTTAAAATTGCCCATCATGGCTCGGCCGGGAGCGGCACAGACCTGATAATCGCGGCTAACCCCTCCCTGGCACTTATCTCCGTGGGGGCCGCTAATAGCTACGGCCACCCTCACCAGAGTATTCTGGGTTTCCTTCAGCGTAGTTCAGTTCCCACAGCTCGCACTGACCAATCCGGGCACCTGGCTCTGACAATGAACGACCAGGGCATTATGCTCACCAGCTCAGGCTAAACCTGCAGAAAACCGCTTTATCTGACAAGATATAAAGGCACCCAAGGAGGATACATGGCACGCACACCCCGCAATCGCTCAGCCGCACCAGATCAGGGCTGGCGCACAGTTCCGCTTGCGCCGCTCGTTCTGCTCTACGGCCCCGAAGAATACTTTGCCTCCCGGGCCACCGGGCGGCTACGCCAGCTCTTTGCCGATGCCCACGGTAGCTATGAGCTCACCAGTCTCTCTGCCAAAGACTACCGGGCAGGGCAGCTTGATGTGCTTGCCAGCCCCTCACTCTTTGATGAACCCAAAATCATTGAGGTCACCCAGGTAGCCTCCATGAGCGATGCCTTCTTGCAAGACGCCCTAGACTATGCTGCCTCACCCCACGACTCCACCCTCGTGATACTGCACCACACCGGCGGCAACAGGGGCAAAAAACTCATTGATACCATCAAAGCCAACAGAGCCTACCCGGTCGTTGAATGTAAGGCCCTCAAAAATGAGCGGGACCGGCTGAACTTCATCATCTACGAATTCCGCTCAGCCCAGCGTTCCATCGACCCGCCCGCAGCGGCAGCCCTGGCAGCAGCCACCAGTGACATCTCAGAACTAGCCTCAGCAGCCCGCCAACTCATAGCAGATGAACCGGGCCCTATCACCGTGGACACCATCGACCGCTACTTCGGCGGGCGCACCGAAGTTACCGCCTTCAAAGTAGGCGATGCCGCAGTAGCAGGTAATAGCAGAGAAGCCATTAAACTGCTCCGCCAGGCCCTAGACACCGGCAGCGACCCCATCCCTATCCTCGGTGCCTTAGCTGCCCGCATGCGCAACATAGCCAAAGTGCACGGGGTGCGGGGGAACTCCAACCAGTTAGCGGGCGACCTGAAGATGGCACCCTGGCAGGTAGAGGCGGCTCAACGCGATTCCCGCCGCTACGCACCTGCTGACCTTGCACGCGTCCTGGCGCTACTGGCAGACACTGACGCCCAGCTCAAAGGGGAGAACCTAGATGCCTTCTACCCTCTCGAAAAAGCTGTGCTGGCAATTTCGCAGGCCTCTCGAACCCACTAAACCAGGCGGGCATGCGTAAGGCCCCGCTCCCATGAATTGGGAGCGGGGCCTTACGTCACTTCGCTCTTAGACGCCGGCTAGAGGGGCCGGGATATAGAACTTAGGAAAGCTTGTTGACGAGAACGGTCAGACCGGACTTCTTGTTAGCTGCGTTCTTCTTGTGCAGAACACCCTTAGAAACAGCCTTGTCCAGCTTGCGGTTCGCAACCTGAAGAGCTTCAGTTGCAGCTTCAACGTTCTGAGCTTCAACTGCCTCGTTGACCTTACGGATGGAGGTCTTGAGATCTGACTTGATTGCGTTGTTGCGCAGACGAGCCTTCTCGTTGGTGAGGATGCGCTTCTTCTGGGACTTAATGTTAGCCACGATTAAAAACTTTCTGTTTTTGTCTAATTGGTCGGTGAGGGCTGCGCTGACCGGTCATCGACTGAGCGGCGTGGGGATGCCTATGGCAACCAGTCAGCAGTGCCCGATGACCATCGGACACACAAGGGTTAACTCTATCAGCTCCACCAGCACTTAAGGCAGAGATATAAGCAACATCTCTTCCTAAGGCTGCCGGTAAGCAGCCGCAATAAAATCAAAGGTTTCTCGGTCCATGATGGCACCTTCACGGCGAATACCGGAGGGCTTCAACTGAACCACACGGTTGAGTTTAACCTCAGAGGCCCGGCCTTCTTTATCCCAAGCGCCTGCACCAATATCTAGATAGTTAGGATCAGTGGTGCGGGCATTAGTGTGATCCTTAGTGGTAAGCATAAGTCCCAACAGGTAGGCACCGGAGCGGCCAACCACCAGGACCGGGCGGTCTTTGCCCTGGCTGTAATCTTCTTCAAAGGGAACCCAGGCCCAGACCACTTCGCCGGGGTCAGCATCGCCATCAAGAGCAGGGGAGTAGTCAAAGGCAACCTGACCGGTATAGTCACCGGGGTAGCCGCCCTTCTCCCAGCTGCCGCTACCAGCGTCCGGACGCTGCTGGCGCCGGGGGTGCCCCTGGCTGCGGCTCTCGGGGTGGCGAGAGGAAGCCGAAACCTGCCCTTGATTTTTCTGGTTCTGGTACTTATTCCATTCCCGGTAGATACGCTGACCAATGTTCAGTGCCTGCTGGATGGTTCGCATGGTGATCTTCATAGTCTCTACAATAATCCTTGCTTTTGGGCGCGCAGGCAGACACGCACCGGCTTAATATGAGAAACTGGTTAACTGATTTCTACCGTCAGAGACCCGGTAGGCTCTCTTGAGCTTTCTGAGAGTCGTGAAAGGACCCAACCCACGTGTCACCCTTGGCGACCAACCCGCCCAAACCGGCGGCCACTGACCCTTCTGTCATCCGTAACTTCTGCATCATCGCACACATCGACCACGGTAAATCCACCCTGGCTGACCGCATGCTGCAGGCCACCGGCGTAGTCACCCCACGCGAGATGAAGGCCCAGTACCTTGACCGCATGGATATCGAACGCGAGCGCGGCATCACCATTAAGTCCCAGGCTGTTCGTATGCCCTGGGAAGTGGACGGGGTGAACTATGCCTTGAATATGATTGACACCCCCGGTCACGTGGACTTCACCTACGAGGTTTCTCGCTCCCTAGCTGCCTGTGAAGGTGCCCTGTTGCTGGTTGATGCTGCCCAGGGTATTGAGGCTCAGACCTTGGCTAACCTCTACCTGGCGATGGAAAATGATCTGACCATTATTCCGGTGCTTAACAAGATTGATCTTCCTGCTGCCCAGCCGGAGAAGTATGCTCAAGAGCTGGCGAATCTGATTGGTGTTGAGCCTGAGGATGTGTTGCGTGTTTCTGGTAAGACCGGTGAGGGTGTGCCGGAGCTGCTAGATCGTATTGTTGAGCTCTTGCCTGCCCCTGCTGGTGAAGCGGATGCTCCTGCCCGTGCCATGATTTTTGACTCGGTCTATGACTCTTACCGTGGTGTGGTCACTTATGTTCGTGTGGTGGACGGCAAGTTGGAGCCGCGCCAAAAGATTAAGATGATGTCTACTGGGGCTGAGCATGACCTGCTTGAGATTGGTGTGATTTCTCCTGAGCCTAAGCCGACTGAGGGCCTGGGTGTGGGCGAGGTGGGGTATCTGATTACCGGTGTGAAGGACGTCCGCCTCTCCCGTGTGGGTGATACTGTCACCGGTGCGTATAAGCCTGCTTCTGAAGAGCTGGGTGGCTATGAGGACCCTAAGCCCATGGTGTTCTCGGGTCTTTTCCCCATTGATGGCTCTGACTACCCGGCTCTGCGTGATGCCCTGGATAAGTTGCAGCTCAATGATGCGGCTTTGATTTATGAGCCGGAGACCTCTGCGGCTTTGGGCTTTGGTTTCCGTTGTGGTTTCTTGGGTCTTTTGCACCTGGAGATTGTGCGTGAGCGTCTGGAGCGTGAGTTCAATCTTGATCTTATTTCTACTGCTCCTAACGTTATTTACGATGTGGTTGCTGAGGATGGCACTGCCCAGCGTGTGACTAACCCTTCTGAGTTCCCTGAGGGTAAGGTCGCTACTATTCGTGAGCCTATGGTGGCTTGTACGATTATTGCCCCCAATGAGTTTGTGGGTGCGATTATGGAGCTGTGCCAGTCCCGCCGTGGAACGATGGGTGGCATGGATTATCTCTCCCAAGATCGTGTGGAGCTACGCTACCGTCTTCCTTTGGCTGAGATTGTCTTTGATTTCTTTGATCAGCTCAAGTCGAGAACTCGCGGTTATGCCTCCTTGGACTGGAAGTTCGATGGTGAGGAAGAGGCTGATCTGGTCAAGGTTGATATCTTGTTGCAAGGTGAGAAGGTTGATGCTTTTTCTGCGATTACTCACCGCGATAAGGCTTACTCTTACGGTGTGATGATGACCGGTAAGTTGCGTGAGCTGATTCCTCGTCAGCAGTTTGAGGTGCCGATTCAGGCGGCTATTGGTTCTCGTATTATTGCCCGTGAGAATATTCGTGCTATGCGTAAGGACGTCCTCTCTAAGTGCTACGGTGGCGATATTTCGCGTAAGCGTAAGCTGCTGGAGAAGCAGAAGGAAGGTAAGAAGCGTATGAAGATGGTGGGCCGTGTTGAGGTCCCCCAGGAAGCCTTCATTGCTGCCCTGTCTTCTGGTGAAGAGGGTAAGGAAAAGGGCAAGAAGTAATGCCAGCCCAGCCTCTGGGCGCTCCGGCACCTTTGGACGGCAGAATCCCCGCTGATTCTGCCGTCCGCGGCGTTGAGCGCGATTTTTCTTTGTATGTGCATGTTCCTTTTTGCTCGGTGCGGTGTGGTTACTGTGATTTCAACACCTATGCCATCGAGGATTTTGGCAATGGGGTTAGCTTGGGCACCTATGCTGAGGACGCGGTGGCCGAGTTACGTTTTGCACGGCGGGTTTTGCGGCAGTCGGGTGTGGCTGCCCGTCCGCTCTATTCTGTCTTTTTTGGTGGGGGTACCCCCACTAAGTTGCCTGCATCAGATTTGGTGAAGATTCTGGGTGAGGCTGTTGAGCTTTTTGGTATTGAGCCCGGTGCTGAGGTGACGTGTGAGGCTAACCCTGATTCGGTAACCCGCCAGGACCTTGAGACGTTGAAGGCTGGTGGTTTTACCAGGGTGTCTTTTGGTATGCAGTCGGTGGTTCCTGAGGTGCTTGAGGTCCTTGATCGTACCCACACCCCGGCTAATGTGCCTAAGGTGGTGGCTTGGGCTCAAGAGGCCGGGTTGCAGGTATCGGTTGATGTGATTTATGGGTCGCCGGGGGAGAGCCTGGAGCAGTGGGAGCAGTCGGTTCGGGCGGCTGTCTCTTATGCTCCTGACCATATTTCTGCCTATTCTCTGATTGTTGAGGAGGGCACTAAACTGGCGGCTCAGATTCGCCGGGGCGAGTATGCCATGCCTGATGATGATTTGATGGCTGATATGTACCTGCTGGCTGAGCAGATTTTTTCGGAGGCTGGGTATCACTGGTATGAGGTGTCGAACTATGCGCGGTCACCGGAGTATCGTTCCCGTCATAACTATGCTTATTGGCGTAATCAGGATTGGTGGGGTATTGGCCCGGGTGCTCATTCGCATGTGAATGGTACTCGTTGGTGGAATCTTAAGCACCCGGTGCCTTACGCTAACCGGGTGAGGGCTGGGCAGAGTCCGGCGGCAGCCCGTGAGGTACTGGGGGAGCAGACCCGTAGGTTTGAGGACATCATGTTGCAGGTGAGGGTAATTGACGGTTTAGAGATTTCTCGTCTCTTGGAGGGTGGAGACACTGCCCAGGTGGAGAAGTCGCTGGATTGGTTGCAGGGGCAGGGTTTGATTGATGCTCAGGCCCGGTTGGGCGGACGCGTGCAGCTCACCTTGCAAGGTCGCCTGCTGGGGGATGCTGTGACCCGGGAACTACTGCCTGATATCGACCGTTAGATTCGCGTATCAGTAAAGAGATAGCAAAAAAAAGGGGGCGGTGTGACTTAGCTAAGTTACACTGCCCCCTTTGGGTTGTAGAAGCTTCCTTGCCTATTTCTTGCGGCTGGTGAGCTTGCTGAAAAGATGAGTGTTGCTCTTGTACTGGTAGGGGTTGCCGCGGTTTACCCTGATACCGGCACGCAGGGAGGAGATGGCAAGGTAGGTCCAGGTGAGGGCTGCGATTAGCCCAAAGAGCCAGCCGATGCCCGGAATGTTGCTGAGAACAATAGAGGCTGCCAGCACTAGGGTGGGTAGCAGGGTGAAGTCTAGGGCTTCACGGGATTCTTGTTCGGTGAAGGGGCCACGGCCTCGGTAGAGGTAGTAGATGACGGCCGCGGGAATGCAGCCTAGCACGCCCCCCAAGTGTGTAGCAGTTGCGATGTTGCGGTCTGCGGTAACAGACAGGTGTGCAGCGGTTGCAGATGACCCCTTGTAGGCGGTTGTGGAAGGTGCTGATGCGGTCTTCAAGAATTCTTCTCTTTGAGGTTGAAGGGCAAATGAGTGATAGATGGGGTTCTAAACCCATTGGTCATCATTTTAGTCAAAGCTGGGGGAGGGTGGTATATGTGAAGCCTACGAATTTTTGGGGAGTAGGACGATGTTAGTCACACCGAAAAAACTCTTAGTCTAGGCAGCTTGCCCATCGAGTGTCACAAAGTCAATCAGCTCTTCAACCGGCCCTAAGAGGGTTGGTTCAAGATCGGTGTAGCTATTGACCCGCTGAAGAATCGCATCCCAGCCGGCGCGGACGTCCTCAGGTGTCTTGGCTGGGCGGCCAAAGCGCTGCAAGATACCGGTTTTCCAGTCTTCTCCCCGAGGGATCTGGGGCCAGGCCTGTATGCCTAGCACCTGGGGTTTCACAGCCTGCCAAATATCAACGAAGGGGTGGCCCACAATCAGGACGTTATCACCGGCTCCAGCAACCTGCATGGCCTGCTGTGCTATGCGTTCTTCTTTGCTCCCTGCCACCAGGTGATCGACGAGAATACCGAGTTTTCGGTGGCTCGCTGGCCCAAAAGCTGTCACAGCCCCAGCGAGATCATCGACCCCGTGCAGGGGCTCCACTACGATACCTTCAACCCGCAGATCATGGCCCCACACTTTTTCAATCAGCTCAGCATCGTGCACGCCCTCAACCCAGATGCGACTGGCCCGCGCTGTACGCGCCTGAATACCGTCAAGAGCCACTGAGCCCGACCGGGAAATCTTGCGGGTAGATGCAGGCTGCTTCTTCTGAGGCTTAATCAGGTTGATGCTGCGGCCTTCAAGCAGGAAGCCCGGGCCCAGGGGGAAGAACTTAATGCGCCCCCGTCGATCTTCCAAACCTACCTGAGGGCCGGACGCCGTAGCCCGCACCTTAACTGCTGCTCCTACGAAGCCGGTGGCGGCGTCCTCAAGCACCATGCCGGGGGCTAAGGCAACCTGCGGCAGGGGAGGGCGGTGTGGGGTCAAATCGGCCTGGACCCAGGTGTCTCGGTAGTCCATCGGTGTGCTTCTCACTCTCTCTTATAGGGGCATTAGCCATGAGCGTACCGAGTTCTGATTCTAGTTCACTGGTATTAGAGTTAATGGGTAACTTAGCACTCAAGACCATCAAGTGCTAACCTAACCCTGCAATTATTCTTCGCCCCAGAGAAAACCTATGAGCCCAGGAGGTGCCGTGAACCACCCCAGACGCTTGCACGTCCTACAAGCCATCGTTGAAGAATACGTGCACACCCGTGAACCTGTTGGCTCTAAAACCCTCCTAGAGCGGCACCATTTGGGGGTCTCAAGCGCCACCGTCCGCAACGATATGGCCGCCCTGGAAGAACAAGGCCTGATTCAAGCACCCCATGCCAGTGCAGGGCGGGTCCCCACCGACCAAGGCTACCGCCTCTTCGTTGACCAAATATCATCCCTACAACCCCTTTCAGAGGCCGAAAAACGAGCAATTCATACCCTGCTCGATAGCGCCGAAAGCGTGGATGAAATGATGAAAACTAGCGTGCGTCTACTCTCATCTCTCACCCACCAGGTGGCCATGGTGCAATACCCTGCCGGCCCGGCTGCCACCGTTCGCCATATCGAGCTGGTGTCCCTCTCAAGCACCACCGTGCTACTGGTTCTTATTACCGATTCTGGCCAGGTCACCCAGCGTACTCTCACGGTGGCCCATACCCTTGAAGAACTTACAGCAGCCCGCCAATACCTCCTTGACCGCTATGCTTACCGGCCGCTCAACAATCTCACCACCGCAGAAGCGTCCGCCAGTGAAACACCACTCTACGGTGCCCTCCAGCAGGCCTTGCAGACCCTTGCCGCCCAAGACGCCTCATCACAGGTACTCATTGCAGGCACCTCCTATCTAGCTGCCTCCACCGTTGATTTTAGAGGCAGTATCGCCCCGGTGCTTGATGCCTTGGAAGAGCAAGTAGTCCTCCTTAAACTACTGACCGACCTGGAGCACGACGAGCGCGGCTTTGCAGTTAGTATCGGCTCTGAAAATCCCAGTGAGTCCCTGGCTGAAACCTCAGTGGTAGCCAGTAGCTACGGGCCTGGGGGAGCCGCCCACGTAGGAGTCGTTGGCCCCACCCGCATGGACTACACCAGCACAGTCTCCAAGGTCAACGCAGTAGCCCGCTACCTATCTAAGATTTTGGCTCAGGTATAAGCCTGCGCCTGCCCCTTTTACACCAGTCCACCGAAAGAGAGAACCAGTGAGTAGTCACTACGAAACCCTCGGCGTCTCCCGCGATGCCAGCCCCGAAGAAATCAAGAAGGCCTACCGCAAGAAGGCCCGTCAGCTCCACCCTGATATCAACCCTTCGGAAGAAGCCGCCGAGGAATTCAAGCGCGTCTCCCTAGCCCACGATGTGCTCTCCGACCCCGAAAAGCGCCGCATCTATGACCAGACCGGTAACGAAAACGGTACCGCCAGCGGTTTTGGTGGTGGCGGCGGATTCGGCGGAGGCTTTGGAGGCTTCCAAGACATCTTCGACACCTTCTTCAACTCAGCCCCCCGTGGCCCCCAAAGCCGTGTACGCCAGGGGCAGGACGCCCTCATCAACGTCAAAATCGATCTCGAAGATGCTGTCTTTGGCGGCCAAAAACCCATCACCGTGGACACCGCCGTCACCTGCGACCATTGCAAGGGAGAAGGCACCGCAGAGGGCACCCACCCCGAAACCTGCGATACCTGCCACGGCCAAGGCTATATGCAGCGCCAGGTGCAATCGATTCTCGGTACCGTAGTACAACCGGTAGAATGCCCCACCTGCCGCGGGTTCGGTACCGTCATCAAGCACCCCTGCGCTGAGTGCTACGGTGAAGGGCGTGTGCGTGAACGGAAGACCATCATCCTGAAAATCCCCGCCGGAGTCAGTGACGGCACCCGTATCCGCCTAACAGGCCAGGGTGAAGCTGGCACCGCAGGAGGCCCCAACGGGGACCTCTACATTGATCTGCACGTCAACCCCGACCCCACCTTCCGACGCGAAGACGATGACCTCCTTGCCACCGTCGGCGTGCCCATGACAGCCGCAACCCTAGGCACCACCATCACCCTCGAAACCTTCGATGGGCCCCAAGAAGTGCAGATTCCCACCGGCACACAGTCCGGTGAGGTCATCACCCTCAAAGACCTGGGCGTCAGCCACCTGCGCGGCGGCGGACGCGGCGACTTGCGCGTCCAAATTGAAGTGCGCACCCCCACCAACCTCACCGAGGAGCAGAAGAACCTGCTCAAGCAGTTCTCCGAGCTTCGCGGCGAAGACCTGCAGGTAAGCGAAACCGTCAACCACAAGCAAGGCGGGTTCTTCTCCCGTCTGAAAGACCACCTCAAATAGGATGACCCCATGAGCAACGCTGTCTACTACATCGAACCTGAAGAGCTAGCAGCTCTCACACCAGGTTCCACAGTGCACCTTACCGGCGATGAAGGGCACCACGCCCTGGTCAAACGTCCGGAACTCGGTGAAGGGCTCGATCTAGTAGACGGCCAAGGGCACCGGGCAATTACCCAGGTCATTGAGCTACGCCAAGACGGCCCTGTGCTTGAAGTAAATAAACTTGCCCAAGATTCAGTGGGCGTAGAAATCTACCTGGTGCAAGCCCTCGCGAAGGGAGACAGGGACATCCAGGCTATCGAGATGGCCACTGAACTTGGTGCCCACGGTATTGTGCCCTGGAGTGCTGAGCGCTCAATTGTGCGATGGAAGATGGAACGGGCCGTCAAGGCCCGGGCTAAGTGGCAGAATACTGTGAAGGCAGCAGCCAAGCAGTCCCGCCGGGCCCTGCTACCCCCAGTCTATGAGCAGCATTCTACCGGTAAGTTGGCTGCCCTTGCCCAGGAACTAGGGCCAGAGGCTCTCTTCCTGGTACTGCACGAAGAGGCTGAGTATCGCCTGGTGCAGGCCCTGGACCAGCACCTGACCGATCAGGTCAAAGAAGTCTATTTTGTTGTTGGCCCAGAAGGCGGCATCAGCCCCCGCGAGCTGGAACTACTAGCAGAAGCTGGGGCCCAGACAGTACTACTTGGCCCCGAAGTCCTCCGCAGTTCCACAGCCGGGGCCGCCGCCATTTCAGTACTCAACCTTGCTCTCAAACGCTGGTAAACCCTCTTCTGCTACAGGTAAAGTAAGAAATACCGCCTACGCTTTGTATCACAAGGAGCTCTGACAGCCCGCACGGGCATCTATGACTACCTCACCTATGGCTAGCAGCCGCCCTCTCTCTGTTGCCCGCACCTTCTCTTTCCGGTCAACCGAAGAAATGGTCGCAGTACTTGGCCCCCACGACGGAAATATCACCCTCATCGAGCAAACCTTCCCCGGTCTGACAATTCGCCCCAAGGGGCTAGATGTGGTTGTTACCGGCCCATCAGAAACCGTAGCCACCACCCTACGCCTACTGGCTGAACTCACCATTCTGGTAGAAAAAGATACCCAGGTTACTGGTGAAGTGGTCAAACGCATCATGGGTATGATGACCGCCAGCCTCTCTCACCCCGCAACCGCCATCAGTCAGAACATTCTGAGTTCTCGGGGTAAGAACATTCGCCCCAAGACCATCAACCAGAAATCATACGTTGATGCTATCGATGCCAACACCGTCGTTTTTGGTATTGGCCCGGCAGGTACCGGTAAAACCTACCTGGCTATGGCTAAGGCGGTGCAGGCTCTTCAATCTAAGGAAGTCAATCGCATCATTTTGACGCGCCCCGCTGTTGAAGCTGGCGAGCGCCTAGGCTTCCTCCCTGGCTCTTTAAACGAGAAAATCGACCCCTATCTGCGTCCACTCTACGATGCCCTCCACGACATGATGGACCCTGAGACGATTCCTCGTCTCATGGAAGCTGGGACCATCGAGGTAGCCCCACTGGCCTATATGCGCGGGCGCACCCTCAACGATGCTTTCATCATTCTGGATGAAGCGCAGAACACCACGGTAGAACAGATGAAGATGTTCCTTACCCGTTTGGGCTTTGGTTCCAAGATGGTGATTACCGGGGATGTAACCCAGGTTGATCTTCCCGGTGGTCAAGCATCAGGTCTGAAGCAGATTCGTCAGATTCTAGAAGGGGTAGACGATATTCATTTCGCCCTCCTGCAGGCTGAGGACGTGGTACGCCACTCCCTGGTGTCGGATATTGTCAGCGCTTACGATAAGTGGGACGATGCCAAGAACTCGATGGAGCGCCGCCGCAACCGCAAGGTTAAGCGTCAAACTATTGAGGCTGCCGCTGAGAAATTATTGCAGCAGTCAGGTATCGAAGTTACTCCTGAAGAGAAGGCCTAGCCCGGTGAACGTAGAGTTTGAGATTGAAGAACCGGCTGCAGATACTAGCGCTTTTGTGCGCGAATCCTTTGATGCCGTCGATACAAGCACCCTTGAAAAGCTGGTAGCCCACGCCTTTGCCCACATGAAGGTTTCGCCTGAGACCGAGTTGTCAATTGCCATTGTGGGGGAGAGCGAGATGGAGCGTATCCACATGGACTGGATGGATTTGCCCGGCCCTACAGATGTGATGAGCTTCCCCATGGACGAGCTCACTCCCGGCAGTAACGAGGAGCTGGCTACCGGCGTCCTTGGTGATATTGTCTTGTGCCCCCCGGTTGCTGCCCGGCAGGGTGCGGACGCCGGCCACAGCACCCTTGATGAGCTCTGCCTGCTCACCACTCACGGCATCCTCCACTGCCTAGGTTTTGATCATGGAACAGCAGAAGAAGAAGCCGAAATGTTCAGTATTCAACGCAGCATTCTTGAAGAGTTTTTGGGGCGGCCAGCCCCTGTAGAGACGAGGCACTAACCGGTGCTCTCTTCTGCTGTGTTGGCCTGCGTCCTGCTGCTTTTGGTGTTGGTGGGCTATCTGCTTACTGCTGTTGAGTCCTCCTACACCTATCTGCCTCGGTCTGAAGCTCAGCGGTTAGGCAATGAGCCTGAAAACAAGAATATTCGAGCTATTCTTGCTGACCCTGAACCCTATTTCCGGTCCTTGCGTATGTGGCGGGTTCTAGCTGAGGTGTCCTCTGTTGTTTGTTTCTTTTTGCTGGTGCACGATCTCTTTAGCCGCACCTGGGTCAGCGTCCTGGTGACCTTGCTGGTTATGACTGTTGTAGTCTTTGCTTTCTTTGGTGTGGCCCCTCGCTTGGTGGGGCGCACTAAGCACGCTCAGGTCTTCTCTGCTATGGCCGGGATGGTGTATGGTTTGGGTGTTTTGACCCGCCCATTTTCCTCCGCTTTGACTGCGCTCTCGCGTAAGGTCAGCCCCAAGAATTCTGAACAAGTGACCGGTATTTTTACCGAAGATGAGATTCTTGAGTTCGTTGATCGTGCCAGCACCTCTGCGGCAATTGAGGACGATGAGGCGGAGATGGTTCAGTCCATCTTTGAACTTGATGAGACCCGCATCCGCTCAATTATGGTGCCCCGTGCCGATATGGTCACCATTGATGTGACGGAGAGTTTCGATGACGCTATTTCCCTCTTTTTGAGGTCCGGTTATTCTCGTATCCCGGTCTTGGGGGAGTCTTTTGATGATGTGCGTGGCATACTTTATCTCAAGGACGCCCTGGCTACCTCCCGTGAGGCGGGGCCCGCTGCCGAGAGCATAGGCCTTGCTCCGCTGATGCGCCCGGTGCGTTATGAGCCTGAATCTAAGCGTGTCATGGATTTGCTGAAAGAGATGCAGCGTGAGTCTACCCATGTTGCCGTGGTCGTTGATGAATACGGTGGTACAGCGGGCCTGGTGACTTTAGAGGATCTCATTGAAGAGCTGGTGGGTGATATTTCGGACGAGTACGATAACGAGAAACCCGAAATTACTCTCCAAGATGACGGTACTTTCAAGATTAGCTCCCGGTTGAGTATCGTGGAGTTGGGTGAGCTCTTTGGCATTGAGCTTGATGATGAGGACGTCGATACGGTCGGTGGCCTGCTGGCTAAGCACCTAGGGCGTGTCCCAATTATTGGTAGTGAAGTTGTTGTTGAGGGTATCCATATTAAGGCTATTGGATCTCGTGGTCGCCGCAATAAGATTGGTACGCTCTCTGTTTGGGCAGACTCTGTGCCTCAACAACCTGTAGAGTAAAGCCCAGACATTACTTAATCCTGATATTGGAGTATCTGTATGGAATTTGCTTCCTTCCCCGAGGACTACACTGCGGGCTTTGCCGTTCTAGTGGGCCGCCCCAACGCCGGTAAGTCAACCCTCACCAATGCGCTGGTCGGGCAGAAGGTCGCGATTACTTCCAACCGACCTCAGACTACCCGCCATACTATTCGTGGCATTGTTCACCGTGAAGATTTCCAGCTAGTTCTGGTTGATACTCCTGGTCTGCACCGCCCGCGTACTTTGCTGGGTGAGCGTTTGAACGATATGGTGGCGCAGACTCTTTCTGAGGTTGATGTTATTGGTTTCTGTATTCCTGCTGATGAGAAAATCGGCCCTGGTGACCGTTACATCGCTCAGCAGCTAGCGGCATCGGGGAATAAGCCTATCGTCGCTATTGTGACTAAGGCCGATAAGGTGGGGCACGAACAGCTCACCGAGCAGCTTTTGGCTGTTTCGGCTCTGGGTGATGAGATTATGAGTGCTGAGCGTGGTGCTCGTAAGCAGCGCCGTGAGCGTCAGGAACGGAAGAAAAAGGGTGATGAGCTTCCTTTCCGTAAGGGGAGCGGCCCGGCTGCTAGCCGTACTCAGGGTAAAGCTACCCCTGCACCGGTTAATGACGGCCGTGGCGGCTGGGCAGATATTATCCCGGTCTCTGCGGTGAAGGATTACCAGGTAGAAGAGGTCGCCAAGCTGCTTTCCTCTTACCTGCCTGATTCGCCTCCGCTCTATCCTACCGGTGAGTTGACTGATGAGCCTGAGGCTACCCTTGTTGCTGAGCTGGTGCGAGAAGCTGCCCTCGAGGGCGTGCAGGATGAGTTGCCTCACTCGGTAGCTGTCACCATCGAAGAGATGGAGTTGCGGGAGGGGCGTAGCGCCGATAATCCTCTGCTTGATATCCATGTCAATCTTTTTGTGGAGCGTGACTCCCAAAAAGGAATTATTATTGGTAAGCGGGGCGCCCGCTTGAAAGAAATCGGCCAAACTGCTCGCAAGAACATTGAGGCTCTGCTTGGGACCAAGGTCTTCCTCTCTATTCATGTGAAGGTAGCCAAGGACTGGCAGCGTGACCCCCGTGCCCTAGGCAAACTGGGTTTCTAATTCTCTTTGTATCAGGAGTTTTTCTCAGCTTTCTTGGCTAAGCTGGGCTGAAGAATCGGTTAGAACCCCCTACCGTCGACGAATCGGAGATAGCATTTATGGCGCCACAGGGTCACCCCTCGCAGCGAGTTGTTACGCCCCTGGGGCGTCATATGAGCAACCAGCCTCTTAAGTCTCAGCGGGTCAAGTGGGTAGCGCTTTCGTGCCTTGCTCTGCTCACTATGGTGATTGCTTTTGGTGGCTTTGCTCTGATGCGTTTGCGCAGTAACGTGCAGACTGCCGAGATTAATATCGGTGAGTTGTCTTCGGATCTTGCCACTGGCCCTCTTGATATTCTCGTTATTGGTTCTGATACCCGTGCGGGCAATAATGACGTTTACGGTACGGCTGAGGATGCAGCTTCTGGTGCTCGTTCTGATGTCATGATGCTGGTTCAGGTCAGTGAGGACCGTTCAAACGTCAACGTTATCTCTTTTCCCCGCGATTTGATGGTCGATATCCCCAAGTGCACAGATGCCACGACGGGTCAGATCTACCCTGCAACTTCTGAGACTCAGATTAATGAGTCTCTTCAGCGCGGCGGGCCCGGGTGCACGGTAGCTACTATTAGCAACCTGACGGGTGTGGCTATTGACCACTTTATGCTGGTGGATTTTAACGCTGTGAAGGCTCTATCAAGTGTGGTAGGTGGCGTTGAGGTGTGCGTAACTGAACCTATTGACGATACCTATAGTGGTCTCAAGCTCTCTGCTGGTACATCAAGTGTTGAGGGTGAACAGGCTCTGGCTTTCCTTCGTTCTCGTCATGGCTTTGGTGATGGTAGCGATACTGCCCGTATTCAGGCCCAGCAGAGCTTCTTAGCTTCGCTGCTGCGTAAGGTACAGGCAGAGGGCACTCTGACTAACCCGTCGAGGTTGCTCAGTATTGCTGAGGCAATCACCCAGAATGTCACTATCGATCAGGAACTAACTCACCTAGGTAATTTGGTGAGTATAGGCTCCATTTTTGCCAGGGTCGATTTGAGCAAGGTGGTCTTTGCTACCGTCCCTAACGAGCCTTACCTCTACGATGGCAATAAGCTCCAGCTTTCGGCTGATGCTCAGGCTTTTTTCACTAAACTTCAGAATGATGAGTCCCTGGTTGAGCCAGTTTCTCCTGCACCTACCGAGGTCAGTGAGACGTCTACTCCTGCTGCGGAGCTGACCTATTCTCTGAGCGTGAGTGTTACCGATGCTAGCGGTCTTGAGAACCGAGCGGAAGAGCTGGCCCCTAAGATTGAGCAGGAAGGCTTTACCTCGGTTACTACCGTATCTTCCGATGCGGTTTACACTGCTTCAACCATTTACTACCCCTACGGGTATGAGGCTGAGGCTCAAGCTATTGCGGATATCTTTGGTATTACTTCCTTGACGCCTTCGGAGCAGTATCTTGGTATTGCCCTTATCCTGGGTTCTGATCTTGCTGAGAGCGACACTATCGCTGCACCCACTAGTGAACTTGCCACGGGTGTTACAGGCCAGACCGCCGATCAGGTGACCTGTCAGCAGTCCTTCAGTTACTAATCATCCTAGCCATATTCCCATGTGATGGACGGTTGCTAGCAGGTTCTTCACCGATGGGCCGTGTACGATACCGTGGCTGCCACTTTTCACCTCATCTAAGGTCAGTACGATGAAAAATTTCCAGAAGCCTGCACCCATGCCTGTGCACAAGTACGTGCCTTTTGATCAGCAGATTCACGTCTCCCTCCCAGACCGCACTTGGCCCGGTAAAATCATGACCGCTGCTCCACGCTGGTGCGCAGTGGATCTGCGTGATGGCAATCAGGCTCTCATCGATCCCATGGACACCGAACGTAAGCTGGCTATGTTCAAGCTCTTGGTCACCATGGGTTATAAGGAAATCGAGGTTGGCTTCCCCTCAGCCTCAGCCACCGACTTTAACTTCGTGCGCACCCTCATTGAAGATGGGCATATCCCCAACGACGTGACTATCCAGGTACTGGTGCAGTGCCGTGAGCATCTAATTCAGAAGACTTTCGAAGCTATTGATGGGGCCCCTAAGGCTATCGTGCACTTCTACAATTCGACATCGGTTCTGCAGCGTCGTGTAGTGTTTGACCAGGACCAGAACGGCGTTTTGGACCTTGCCCTCACCGGTGCCCGTCTCTGCAAGAAATACGAAGAGCAGTTGGCGGGAAACACCAAGATTACCTACGAGTATTCCCCGGAATCCTTTACTGGTACCGAACTGGAATTTGCGGTACGGGTGTGCAATGCTGTGACTGATGAACTGGGTATTGGCGAAGGTAAGGAAGTCATTATTAACCTGCCTGCCACCGTTGAGATGTCCACCCCTAATGTCTACGCTGACTCTGTAGAGTGGGTGAGCCGACATCTGACAAATCGCGAGTATGTCATTCTCTCCTTGCATCCCCACAATGATCGGGGCACAGGTGTTGCCGCAGCGGAGTTAGGCTATCTGGCAGGTGCAGATCGCATTGAGGGCTGCCTCTTTGGTAGTGGTGAGCGCACCGGCAACGTCGATTTGGTTACCTTGGGTTTGAATATGTACACCCAGGGCATTGACCCTCAAATCGATTTTTCTGATATTGATGAGATTCGTCGGACTGTAGAGTACTGTAATCAGCTACCTGTGCATGAGCGTTCGCCGTACGGTGGTGACCTGGTTTTTACGGCTTTCTCAGGTTCACATCAGGACGCCATCAAGAAGGGCTTTGAGCGTTTAGAGAAGGACGCTGCGGAGCAGGGTAAGACCGTCGATGATATGGTGTGGGCTGTTCCTTATCTGCCGATTGATCCTAAGGATTTGGGGCGTTCTTATGAGGCTGTTATTCGTGTGAATTCTCAGTCGGGTAAGGGCGGTGTGGCCTACCTTTTGAAGAAGAGCTTTGGTCTGGATTTGCCTAAGCGTGCTCAACAGGAATTTTCTGCTATCGTGCAGGCTCAGACTGATGCCCGGGGTGGCGAGGTTGAGAGTAAGGCTCTGTGGGATATTTTTGCTGATGAGTATCTGCCCACTGATAAGACTGGTTCCCGTTGGGGTAAGTACCGTATTGAGTCGCTCTCTATTGATTCTAAGGAGCATGGGGAAACTACTATGCGGGTTGGCCTGAATATTGATGGGCATACCTATAACCGTGTGGGTCAAGGTAGTGGCCCGATTGAAGCCTTGCAGTCGATTTTGGCTAAGGAGGGTGTGGACGTCCGTGTGCTGGACTATTCGGAGCACACCTTGGCTTCTGCGGCAAGTGCCCAGGCTGCCTCCTATATTGAGACAGCGGTGGGTAGCAGGGTTCTGTGGGGTGTTGGTATCGATAGTTCAACGACTCGTGCCTCACTCAAGGCTATGATTTCAGCAGTGAACCGTGCGATACGTGATGATGTCTACAGCTAAGGCTATTGGTGATAGCGCTATTGTTTTGCGCACCCAGGATTTGGGGGAGCATGACCGCATTATTATTTTGGCAACTCGACAGCATGGTGTTGTGCATGCGGTAGCTAGGGGAGTACGCAAGAGCAGCTCAAAGATTGGGGCCCGGCTTGAGCCTTTTATGCTGGTTGATATTTCGGCTGTTCCGGGGAAAAATCTTGCCACGATTTCGCAGGTTGTAACTCGCAGGGCCTATCTGGGCCCTATTGTCAGCGATTACACTCGCTATACTGTAGCGGCTGTTGTGGCTGAGGTTGCGGAACAGCTACTCAATCATGAGCAGGAGCGCCTTGAAGAGCAGTTCACGCTTCTAGCTGGGGCGCTGTCAGCTTTGGCACGGGGCGTTTACCCGCCCCACCGCGTCCTTGATTCGTATCTTTTGCGTGCCTTGCATAGGGCTGGCTGGAGTATGGCTATCGGTGCTTGTGCTGTTTGCGGTGTTCTTGATGAGCTCACCTATTTTTCTCCTGCCTTGGGGGTTGTGTGTACTGGGTGCGCCCGGGGTGGTGATTTTCCTCGGTTGAGCCCTTTAGCGCCTGCAGAACCTGCCTATTTGGCGGCTTTGGCTAGAGGTGACTGGGCTAGAATTTTGGCTGAACAGTCGTCTGCTCTGTTGCAGAGGGCAGAACGGCATATTATTGATTATGTGCAGTGGCAGCTTGAGCGGCCGCTTAAAACTCTGTCTACCCTTGAGAAGGAAATCTAGTACATGACACCAGTGAAGCCTTATAGCCACCCCAGCGGTGCTTTAGCTCCTGCGATTCCGCGTAAGTTTGTTCCTCAGCATGTGGCTGTGGTGATGGATGGTAATGGGCGCTGGGCCAATGAACGTGGCCTGCCTCGAACTGAGGGGCACCGTGCTGGTGAGGCTGCTTTACTTGATGTGGTGGCTGGCGCTATTGAGATGGGCATTCCTTTTGTTTCTGCATATGCCTTTTCAACGGAGAATTGGCGCCGCAGCCCTGATGAGGTTGCTTTTATTATGCGGTTTTCTTCTGAGGTTCTAGAACGTCAACTTGAGACTCTTAAAAGTTGGGGCGTGCGGATTCGCTGGGCTGGTCGCCGCCCTAGGCTGTGGACGTCGGTCATCAAGCTCCTTGAAAAGTGCGAAGAGGAAACCAAGCACAATACTGTGTGTACGTTAACTATGTGCGTCAATTATGGGGGGCGGGCAGAAATTGCGGACGCTGCGGCCTTGATTGCTAAGGACGTTGCAGCTGGCCGTATCAAACCTAAGCAGGTCACTGAAAAGACCTTCCAGAAATACTTGGATGAGCCTGACCTACCCGATGTTGATCTTTTCCTCCGCACTTCAGGGGAGCAGCGTTTCTCGAATTTCCTTCTGTGGCAGAGTGCTTATGCTGAGATGGTCTTTATGAACGTGTTGTGGCCCGATGTTGATCGGACTGTTCTCTGGCAGGCTGTGGAAGAATATGCCTGCCGTGACCGCCGGTATGGTGGGGCTGTTGATAAGGTGGCCACTTCCTAAGTTTCTCTCACACTAGGCGTAAGCCGCGGCAGAAAGGGGTCCGATATGCGGATCTACCCAACCCTGTTCACACTCTTTTTCAAACCCATGGATGCTGAGAAGGCCCACCACCTGGGCATGTGGGCGGTGCAGACTCTTCGCCGCACCGGTGTTTCACGCCTGGGTGAGCGCTTTTTAGCGCCCCACCCGTCATTGGCAACTGAGGTGATGGGGCTTTCTTTCCCTTCACCTTTTGGTATTGCTGCTGGCTTTGATAAGGGTGGCACGGCTATTGCGGCTTTGGGTCAGCTGGGTTTTGGCCATGTTGAAATTGGAACTATTACTGGTCAGGCCCAGCCGGGTAACCCTCAGCCTCGTCTTTTCCGTCTGGTAGATGATAAGGCCATTATTAATCGCATGGGTTTCAATAATGATGGGGCGGCGGTGGTGGGGCCGCGGGTTGCGGCAGCTCGTGCCGACCTTGAAGCGGAATACCGGGGTAAGGTTCGCCCTATCATTGGTGTTAATATCGGTAAAACTAAGGTGGTAGCTCTTGAGGATGCTATCGAGGACTACCTGGTAAGTACTAGGGTTCTTGCGCCTCAGACTGATTATCTTGCGGTGAATGTCAGCTCACCTAATACTCCGGGTCTACGGGATCTTCAGGCCATTGAGACGCTGGAGCCTCTGCTGGAGGCTGTGCGTGCGGAGGCTGATCGTGTGGTACAGGGCCGTCGTGTGCCTTTGGTGGTAAAGATTGCCCCGGATCTTGCAGATGAGGATATTAAGGACGTCGCTGCGATGGCTCTCCGTCTTGGGTTAGACGGTATTATCGCGACTAATACCACCATTGCCCGTGAGGGGCTAGGGCTGGTGAGTTCTCAGAGTAAGATTCAAGAAATTGGGGCAGGTGGCCTATCGGGTGAGCCGCTGAAGAAGCGTTCTTTGGAGGTTCTACGTCTGCTTAAAGCTGAGGTTGGGGATCAATTATCTCTTATTTCGGTAGGTGGTGTGACGACAGCTCAGGACGTTGCTGACCGTCTGAAGGCAGGGGCCAGTCTGGTGCAGGGTTATTCAGCTTTTATCTATGAGGGGCCGCTATGGGCAGCTCACATCAATCGTGGACTACTGAAATTGGGGAAAACCCGCTAGACTGAACACGTGAGATCATGACGTAAAGGGGCGCTACCTCAATATCGAGGTAGCGCCCCTTTGAATTTAAGAGCGAAGCTCTTGTGGGGTGGGCTGCGGTGTAATTTTATTTGGGGTATTCGCCGCGCTTGACCTGAGGCTTCGGCAACCGGAAGCGGCGGAGCATCATCACGCGATTGAAAGCGTAAAAGCCGGAACGGGGCTCGATGGAGCCAAACTTTTCGATGAGTTTCTTTTTGAGCCCGCGCCACATAATCATGTAGTCGATGACCCAGAGCAGAATCATGCCCCACATGAAGAAACTGGTGTATGGCTGCATGTTGGGGGAGAAAAGCCCCACAATGAAAACAGCTAAGATGACGATAATCATGATGTCACCCAGATTGAAACGAGCATCGACATAGTCGCGAATATAACGACGCTGGGGGCCCCGATCGTTGACGGGCAGAAAGCGCTCATCGCCAGTCTGCAAGGCATGCTGCTGCTTAGCGCGTAGCTCACGCTCGGCCTCACGCTGGGCGTCCTTTGCTGCCTTACGGTCGGCAGGAACCAGGGGAGTGCGACGGGCTGCTTCACGTTCTTTGCGGGAGGGGGTAGGGCGCCCCTTGGGCGCGGTGTACCCCGGCTGGTGAGGTTCAAGGCTTTCGGCTGCTACCGGGGTAGCTTGGGCAACCACAGAACCAGTATTGTCTGATGATTTCTTATTACGACCTAACACCCCTTAAGAATAACCAAGTTCATGCGTAGATATACAGTTGAAGCGTATTCTGAGATGTATGACAACACATGATTTCGATTTTTCTGCCCGCCCATCTTTGGCCGCCTATATCGAAGAGAATTTTGAAACTCAGCTTGAGCGTTTAGCAGAGCTTGTAGCTATCCCTTCGGTTGCCTGGGAGTCTTTTGATCTTTCTGAAGTGCAGCGTAGCGCTGAAAAGGTGAAAGAACTTGCTGAAGAAGCTGGTTTTGACAGTGTTGAAATCCTCTCAGCTGAGTATGGTGGTGGCCAGCAGGGCATGCCTGCGGTCGTGGCTCATTCGCCGGCTGCACCAGGTTTCCCGACGTTTCTGCTCTATGCCCATCACGATGTTCAACCCGCCGGTGACCCTTCTTTGTGGGATACTGAGCCTTTTGTGGCAACACGTCAGGGCGATCGTCTCTATGGACGTGGCACTGCAGATGATAAGGCGGGAGTCCTTGTTCATTTAGCTGCTTTCACAGCGGCACGAGAAGTACTAGGTGATGACTTTAAGGTCGGTGTCACTCTCTTTATTGAGGGGGAGGAAGAAGCAGGTTCCCCTAGTTTCGAGAGCTTTTTGCAGACCTACCGCGATAGGCTCGCTGCGGACTACATCGTTGTAGCAGACTCAGCTAATTGGAAGAGGGGAGTACCTGCCCTAACAGCAAGCCTGCGAGGGGTCGTTAGCGGTGATATCTCAGTAGAGGTAAGTAGTCATCCTGTTCACTCCGGTATGTTCGGTGGCCCTCTTCTGGACGCCAACACGGTCTTGATTCAGTTACTTGCTACTCTTCATGATTCTCAAGGTTCAGTTGCAGTTGAAGGTTTGGTGATTGCACCTGAACCTGATGTTGAATACCCTGAAGCTGATTTCCGTGCCGATTCAGGCATCCTCGACAGCATGAACCTAGCAGGTCGTGGTTCAATCTCATCACGCCTCTGGTCTCAGCCAGCTATCTCTATCATCGGTATGGACATCACCCCGGTTGCCGAATCGTCAAACACCATCGCTGCACGAGCCAAGGCGCGCATCAGCGTCCGCCTCGCCCCTGGCCAAGACCCTGCCGCAGCCCACCGTGCTCTTGCCAAGCACTTCGCAGAGCACAACCGGTACGGAGCAGAGGTTACCTATCAGGCCGAAGATTCAGGACAGCCCTACCAGGCCAACCTTACTGGTAGCGGAACCCAACTAGCCTTGGCAGCCCTGGCAGAAGCCTGGGGAGTAGAGCCAGTCACTACTGGCCTAGGCGGGTCTATCCCCTTCATCGCCACCCTCACCGAGGTCTACCCAGAAGCTCATATTCTCATCACCGGCATCGAAGACCCAGACACCCGCGCTCATAGTGCTAATGAGTCCCTTTTCATCCCAGATTTTCACACAGCAATCTTGGCTGAGGCCTTGATGCTGGCCGCAGCTCATACCGCGCACTAAGGTATTCACTCGACCGCGAACATCTCGCGCCTTGCACCCAAGACGCGTAAGATTAACATCAAGATACCCCACGAAAGGATTGCTTATGTCTGAGGCAGTACTTGATGAACTTCCCACCCACGGTGTGAACCTCACCGAGGTAGCAGCGCAGAAGGTTCGCTCCTTACTCGAACAAGAAGGACGCACCGACCTACGCCTTCGTATCGCCGTACAGCCCGGTGGCTGTTCAGGTCTGATTTACCAGCTCTACTTCGATGAACGGGTACTCGATGGGGACGCAGTACGCGACTTCGACGGGGTAGAAGTGATTGTTGACCGTATGAGCGTTCCTTACCTCGATGGTTCAACTATCGATTTCGAAGACACCATCCAGAAGCAGGGCTTCTCGATTGATAACCCTAACGCCCAGGGTTCTTGCGCATGTGGAGATTCTTTCCACTAGGAAGTGCCTCAAATAGTTCCCTGAAGTGGGGGTATGCTCCGGCATGCCCCCACTTTCTTATCTCCGCTTACTCAAACGTGAAATACTTACGTAATGACACGTCAGTTCGTTGACAGGTTGTCACCAGAAACACCCGTTTGCGGGTAAGCTCGTATTGAAAGAAAAATCACTTGGATTAGGGCTGTCCACACACAGCACCAGGTGACACGCACATCGCTACAGGAAGGGCCGTCTGTGAGTTCGCAGCATCGAACCAGCAGCATGGGGCTTAAAGGCAAGGCAGTAGCCACTGCCAGCGCCGTTTCAGCGCTGCTCTTGACCGGTTGTTCAGAACAGGCATCAGTGGGCTGGCTGCCTACTCAGCGTGGTGTAACCGATAACGCCGATACCATCATGAGCCTCTGGATTGGTACATGGATCGCTGCGTTGGCTGTAGGTCTAGTGACCTGGGGCCTCATGCTCTGGTGCATCATCGCCTACCGTCGCCGCAAGTACGAAACCGGCTACCCCCGCCAGGTGAGCTACCACGCTCCGCTAGAAATTTTCTACACCGCTATCCCGATTATTCTGATCGTCAGCTTCTTCACTTTCTCAGACCAGGCCGAGCGTGAAATCACCGCTCCCAAGTCTGAGACCGCAGCCGTCACCATCGAGGTCTACGGTAAACAGTGGGCCTGGGACTTCAACTACCTGGACGAAGACGTCTACTTCGCTGGTGTGCAAGCACGCCTAGACAAAGAAGGCAAAGTCGGGGTAGAAGAGACCCTCCCAACCCTCTACCTGCCCGTCGACTCAACCATCGATCTGCAGCTTAAGTCTCGTGATGTCATCCACTCCTTCTGGGTCCCTGCTTTCCTTGAGAAACGAGACACCATCCCAGGCATGACTAACCACATGTACTTCACCACCGGTTCCGAGCCCGCACGCTACCAGGGTAAGTGTGCTGAACTCTGCGGTGAGTACCACTCCGAAATGCTCTTCAACGTTGAAGTTGTCAGCCAGGAAGACTACGACGCCTACATCCAGTCACTGCGCGATATGGAGAACACTGGCCGTCTGGGTGATGAGTACAACCGTAATCCCAACATGAACACCAAGAACTAAGAGGTAACCCCGTGACTACTCCTGAGTATTCAGATGAGACAACCGGTAGCGTTGTTCCGCGGGTGGTTCCCAAGTCCAAGGGGCGAATCATCGTCAACTGGCTGACGTCCACCGACCACAAGACCATCGGGTACATGTACCTGATCGCTTCGTTTATTTTCTTCTGCTTTGCCGGTGTCATGGCTCTGCTAATGCGCCTTGAACTCTTCTCTCCCGGTATGCAGTTCCTCGAAACCAAGGAACAGTTCAACCAGCTCTTTACCATGCACGGCACCCTCATGCTGCTCATGTTTGGCACCCCGCTGTTCACCGGTTTCGCTAACATTCTGGTGCCCCTACAGATTGGTGCCCCCGATGTTGCCTTTCCCCGCCTGAATTCCCTAGCCTTCTGGTTCTTCCTGTTCGGGTCTCTGGTAGCTATCGCTGGCTTCCTCACCCCCCAGGGTGCAGCCTCCTTTGGCTGGTTCGCATACGCCCCCTTGAACAGTGCCACCTACAGCCCCTCTGTGGGTGGAGACCTCTGGGTCTTTGGTCTAGCTCTACAGGGCTTCGGCACCATCATGGGTGGTGTCAACTTCTTGACTACCATCCTCTGCATGCGTGCCCCTGGCATGACCATGTGGCGTATGTCGGTCTTCACCTGGACCACCCTGATTACCTCCATCCTGATCATCATGATCTTCCCGCCGCTGGCGTCCGCCCTGTTCGCCCTCGGCATGGACCGTCGTCTCGGTGGCCACATCTTCGACCCCGAAAATGGTGGGGCTGTGCTTTGGCAACACCTCTTCTGGTTCTTCGGGCACCCCGAGGTTTACGTTCTGGCGCTGCCCTTCTTCGGCATCGTCTCAGAAATCATTCCAGTCTTCTCCCGTAAACCGATTTTCGGTTACAAGGGCCTGATTTTTGCGACCATCGCTATCGCAGCACTGTCCGTTACAGTGTGGGCCCACCACATGTACGTTACCGGCGCGGTCATGTTGCCCTTCTTCTCTTTCATGACCATGCTGATTGGTATTCCTACCGGCGTGAAGTTCTTCAACTGGATTGGCACCATGTGGCAAGGCTCCATCACCTTTGAGACTCCTATGCTCTGGGTTATTGGCTTCCTGGTTACCTTCCTCTTCGGTGGTCTGACCGGTATTATCCTGGCCTCCCCGCCGCTGGACTTCCACCTGTCTGACTCCTACTTCGTAGTTGCTCACTTCCACTACGTCATCTTCGGCACTCTGGTCTTCGGCATGTTCGCTGCCCTCTACTTCTGGTGGCCTAAGTTCACCGGCAAGATGCTCAATGAGCGCCTGGGCAAGATCCACTTCTGGCTACTCTTTGTCGGCTTCCACATGACCTTCCTCATCCAGCACTGGCTGGGCGTTGACGGTATGCCCCGCCGCTACGCAGACTACATGCCTGAAGATGGCTTCACTTGGATGAACCAGCTTTCAACTGTAGGTTCTATGATTCTGGCAATCTCCATGATTCCTTGGTTCTGGAACATCTACACCACTGCCCGTAACGGCAAGCGCGTTGAGGTTGATGACCCCTGGGGCTTCGGTGGCTCACTAGAGTGGGCAACTGCCTGCCCGCCCCCGCGCCACAACTTCACCGCCCTGCCCCGTATTCGCTCAGAGCGCCCTGCACTTGATTTGCACCACCCTGAGCTGTCCACCAACAATGACATTGCCGCGGCAGCCCGCCAGGCTACCGCAGGCTAGGAGGCCACAGTGAAACTTCTTGCAAAGATTTTCGGTCTCATCGGTATCTTCTTGATTCCTGTGGGTATCGTCTACGGTTTCATGACTCAGTTCACCGAATGGGCTGGTTTCCCCGCCATTCTGGCAACTGCTGTGATGTGTCTTTTCCTCTGGTACTTCCTGAGCTTCACCGATAAGAAGTACCCGGAGATGCCCTATGAGGATCTTGACGGAGAAATCGCTGACGGTGCTGGTGACTACGGTTTCTACTCACCGTGGTCATGGTGGCCCCTCTTCATCGGTCTTGCCTGCACCATCGTTGTTGTTGGGCTGGCAATTGACTGGTGGATCGTCCTTATTGCCATTCCTTTCGCAGCAGCTGCTGTGCTGGGTTGGGTTTACGAGTACAGCCGCGGCGACCACGCCCACTAAAACAGCCTTATAGGTTCAACAGGGGTGGGGCCCCTCTCCCATGGGAGAGGGGCCCCACCCCTTTGCTGTGTACAGCCAGCAGCTGCTACGAGATAGTGGTAGGGCACAGGACGGCACAGGACGGCACAGGACGGCACAGGACGGCACAGGACGGCACAGGACGGCACAGGACGGCACAGGACCAGCGTCCGCCCTCCCCTCAGCACTACTGAGGCGACACGCCGAACCGTAGACAAAGTTCCTTGGCCTTTTTCAAGGTTCAGCACACCTCCGTGAGCCAGCCTCTCTCATCTTGCCCGATTGTCCTGCTTAAAGGCATGTGGGGCACCCCATCAGGGGTGCCCCACATGCTTATTGCAACCGTATTTTATTGTTCGATGGGTTCAGCTTTGTGAGAGCCAACCGCAGGTGAACCGTGCGACTCCTGGTGAGCGGCTTCGAGTTCGGCGGGAGTTACAGCAACCACGCGATCTTCGAACCAGATCTTTGAGAGACCTGCGCGGGTCTTCTCGATTAGACCTACCTTACCCTTCTTATTGGGCTGTGCAGGGATGGGTTTGGGGGATTCGAAGGAGACGAGCTCGTAGCGGCGGTATTCGTCCAGGGGCTGGTGAACCTCGATGAACTCGCCGTGGGGGAGCTGGACGACCTTACCGGTTTCGATACCGTGCAGTACGAGCTCACGGTCCTTGCGCTGCAGGGCCAGGCAGATGCGCTGGGTGATGAAGAAGCCGATGAGGGGACCGAATACGAAGGTAAAGCGGAGCCAGTAGGCGACGTCATTCAGTGAGACGTGGAAGTGAGTTGCGATCAGGTCGGAGCTTGCCGCAATCATCAAGGAGGCGTAGCCGATGATGCCTGCTACACCTACACCGGTGCGGAAGGGGGCGTTGCGGGGGCGGTCCAGGATGTTGTGAACGCGGTTGTCCTTGGTCACCCACTGCTCAATCCAGGGCCAGAAGACCATAGACATCATGACTGAGCCAGCCATGAGAGCGAAGGGCAGCAGGACGCTGAGCACCCAGGTGCCACCGAGGAATTCGAATTCCCAGGGCCAGGGCCAGACGCCGGGCCACAGGCGGAGGGCGCCATCACCGAAACCTACGTACCAGTCAGGCTGGGTGCCAGCTTGTACCGGTGAGGGGTCGTAGGGGCCGTAGTTCCAGATCGCGTTGATGGTAAAGGTCGCCCCGAGAAAGGCGATGATACCGAAGACGATGAAGAAGAAGCCGCCAGCCTTAGCTGCGTAGACCGGTCCGACGGGGAAGCCAACGACGTTGGTTTCGGTGCGGCCGGGGCCGGGGTACTGGGTGTGCTTGTGCAGTACAACCATGAACATGTGGATAGCCACCAGCAGCAGAAGCATGGCGGGGATAATCATGATGTGCAGGGTGTAGAGGCGACCAATCACTGCGGTGCCGGGGAACTCGCCGCCAAAGAAGAAGAGCGAAATGTAGGTACCGACGAGCGGGATTGATTTGAGGATGCCATCGATGATGCGCAGACCGTTACCGGAGAGGACGTCATCGGGCAGGGAGTAGCCGGTGAAGCCTGCCAGGATACCGATGATAAGCAGGGTGCAACCGACGACCCAGTTCAGTTCACGGGGTCGGCGGAAGGCGCCGGTGAAGAAGACGCGGAGCATGTGCACGGTCATTGCCATCATGAACATGAGGGCGGCCCAGTGGTGGATCTGGCGCATGAGCAGGCCACCGCGGACGTCAAAGGAGATGTCCAGGGTGGAGGCGTAGGCGGCAGACATGTGGGTGCCCTTCATGGGGACGTAGGAACCGTCGTAGGTTACTGACACCATGGTGGGGTTGAAGAAGAAGGTCAGGAAGGTGCCTGAGATGATCAGGATGACCAGGCTGTAGAGGGCGACTTCACCGAACATGAAGGACCAGTGGTCGGGGAAGATTTTGCGACCAAATTCTTTGACGATACCTGAAGCACCAACACGTTGGTCAAGGTAGTGGGCAATACGACCGGTTGAGGTTTTTGCCGTGTAATCAGATTGCATTGATGTTGACATTATGCTTCACCTGCCATTTCCTTCATGTGCTGTGCACGCTCCCAGTAGCCGGGGCCAACGGGTTCGTGGAAGTCACTTTGTGCAACCAGGTAGCCTTCTGCATCAACTGCGATGGGCAACTGGGGTAGGGCGTGCCCTGCGGGCCCGAAGATGACCTTGCATTCTTCTGCCGCGTCGAAGGTTGACTGGTGGCAGGGGCAGAGCAGGTGGTGGGTGCGCTGCTCGTACAGGGCGATGGGGCAGCCTACGTGAGTGCAGACCTTGGAGTAGGCGTAGATGCCGTCCACGTTCCAGTTTTCACGGCCGGGGGTGATTTTCTTGATGTCAGCGGGGTCCAGGCGCATGAGGAGCACAACGGCCTTTGCTTTTTCCTCTAGGTAGCCGTTCTCGTGGGTCAGGCTGGAGAGGGTTTCGGGTAGGACGTGGTAGGCAGAGCCTAGGGTGACATCTGCTGCCCTGATGGGGGTGCCGGAGGGGTCGCGCACTAGGCGGACGCCTTCGTCCCACAGGGTGTACTTGAGTACTGAGGGGTCTGCCGGGCCTAGGTCACGGAAGAGGGTGACGAAGGTGAGGGGAGCGAGGATAAGGGAACCGATGAGGGTGTTTCGAAGGAGTGGGCGTCGTTTGATGCCTGATTCTTCGATAATGGTTTCAACGATTTCTTGGGCCTCTGCGCGGTCCTCTTCAGAGGTGACCGCGTGACGCTCTTCGACCATCTCGTGGTCGGGCATGAGTGAGCGTGCCCAGTGGACGATACCGATACCGATACCGAACATGGCAAAAGCGATGCCCAGACCCAGCAGAAGGTTCTGCAGGCGAAGCATATTGTTTGCTTCGGGGTTCATGACATCGTAGAAGTTGCCGCTAACCTCTACACCGAAGTAGCCAATCCAGAAAAGCAGGGAGCCCAGCATGGAGATGACGAAGAGCAGAACTACCTGTCGTTCGGCACCCTTAGCTTTTTTGGTATCGACGTCGGTGAGTCGGGGGGCATGCGGGGGGAGTCCGGGGTTAGCGAACTTCTCCTGGTGTGCCTCCGCAGAGGTAACTACGGCGACTTCTTCATGTGCGCCGTCACTATGGTTTCCCATGTGTTGCCTCAAATCTTCCTTGGTACGAAATTTATGTGTGTGGGTGAGCTTATGCAGCTCGTGAAGTGAGCCAGAGGGTGAATGCTATGACGATGACTAGGCCGAGGGTCCAGATGAGCAGACCTTCAGATACGGGGCCGAGTGATCCCAGTTTGAAACCACCAACTGATGTGTTAACTTCCTGGGACTTCAGGTAGGTAATGACATCGCGCTTTTCTTCGGGGGTGATGTTTGCGTCGTTGAAGACGGGCATGTTCTGCGGGCCGGTTTCCATGGCCTCGTAGATGTGCTTCTCTGAAACGCCCATGAGGGTGGGGGCAAACTTACCGCGGGTTAGAGCACCACCGACACCAGCAGCGTTGTGGCACATGGCGCAGTTTGCCAGGAATACCTTTGCGCCGTTGGCAGCATCGCCCTGGGCAACATCCAGGTATTCTTCCTCGGGGATGGTGGGGCCGGCGCCAAGTGATGCAACATAGGCTGCGAGTTGCTGAGTCTGTTCATCATTGAACTGGCCGGGCTTAAGCTGGGCCTGAATGCCTTGCATCTGCATGGGCATGCGGCCGGTACCTACCTGGAAGTCAACAGCAGCGGCACCTACACCGATGAGGGAGGGGCCGTCGGCGGAGCCTTCTGCCTTGGTGCCGTGGCAGGTGGCGCAGTTAGCGAGGAAGAGTTTCTGGCCTTCTGAGATGTCTTCTGCAGTGTAGGTGGTGCTTGTAGCGGCTTGAGCCTCGTTAGTAGCCGTGGCAACTGCGTAGAGGCCACCAGATAGGAGGAGGGCAAGGGCAAGCAACACGAGAGCTGCGAGCGGATGACGTCGCTTGTGAGAAAGTGCTTTCACGTCGTTGTTCCTTTGTGTGTGCTAGTTGGTTTACTTTTAGCGGTTACCGGTTACTTAAGGAAGTAGACGATGATGAACAGGGCGATCCACACGATGTCTACGAAGTGCCAGTAGTAGGAAACAACAATTGCTGAGGTTGCTTCGTAGTGACCAAAACGCTTAGCGACATAGGCACGGCCGATGATCAGCAGGAAGGCGATGAGGCCGCCGGTTACGTGCAGGGCGTGGAAACCGGTGGTGATGTAGAAGGCTGAGCCGTAAGCACTTGATGCGATAGTCATACCTTCAGCGACAAGGTTGGCGTATTCGTAGGCCTGGACGGAGACGAAGAACGCACCCATGATGAAGGTGAGAAGGAACCATTCGACCATGCCCCATTCGCGGACATTGAAGATGGAACCGGTGCGGCGGGGCTTGAGCTGCTCAGCTTTGAAAACACCGAACTGGCAGGTAACAGAACTCAGTACCAGCACGATGGTGTTGGCCAGAGCGAGAGGGACTTCAAGCAGCGGCGTGTTCTCAGCCCAGATATCGGGGCGAGAGGCGCGCAGGGTGAAGTACATTGCGAACAGGCCGGCGAAGAACATGAGCTCGGAGGCGAGCCAAACAACGGTGCCAACAGACACCTGATTGGGTCGATTTAGAGCGGTATGCGCCGACTTACTGGGGGTATGGGTTGCAGTTGTCACATAGACATTATGTCTGTAAAACTGCCCGTGAACCAAGAGGTAAGGGGGTTTACTAGCAGGTGTGTTGTAAATTGTGGACGTTTACCCTATTATTCTGCGGGTTTTGATAGGGCATTGCCGACACGTTGTATGTAAAACTTGCGTAACTCAAAGCTTTGCCGGGCTGGTTATGACGGCTTGAAGCCTATGTGTCTTGTGAACTCGCTCGAAGGCTTAAAGAACCGTAGAATGTGAGCTATGACAGGCACCATTACATGGAAACGTATTCTTAACCAGCTCGTAGCTCAGCAGGAGCTCTCTGCAGACCAGATCACCTGGGCTATGCAAGATATTATGTCCGGTTCTACTCCGGAAGCGATTTTAGGCGCTTTCCTTCTTGGGCTTCATGTTAAAGGTGAGACTCCTGCAGAACTAGCAGCCTTAGCTCAGGGAATGCTTGATAAGGCAGAGCCTATTGAGGTAACCCGGGATGCTGTAGATATTGTGGGAACTGGGGGAGACCAGCAGAATACTGTCAATATTTCGACCATGGCCTCTCTCGTCATTGCTGGTGCTGGGGTGCCCGTCATTAAGCACGGTAACAGGGCTTCTTCGTCCTCAAGTGGTAGTGCAGATGTTCTAGCTGAGTTGGGTATTAACCTTGACTTGAGCGTTAAGGACGTTGCCGGAGCGGTTGATGCCGCTGGTATCACCTTCCTTTTTGCCCAGGTTTTTCACCCCTCCATGCGGTATGTAGCGCCGGTTCGTCGCGCCCTTGGTGTTCCCACGGCTTTTAATTATCTTGGCCCTATGACCAACCCAGCCCGTGTACGTTCCTCAGCTATTGGGGTAGCTGACCCTGCAATGGCTGAAAAGATTGCTGCAGTATTTGCATCTCGTGGTGACCACGCACTGATTTTCCGGGGTAATGATGGCCTGGATGAAATCACCATTACCGGCGCATCCCAGGTGTGGGAGACCACCGAGGGGGCAGTAGAGCATCATGTGTTAGCCCCCACTGATTTTGGTATTGAACTTGCTAGCCTGGATGATTTGCGTGGGGGAGATGCCCGCCATAACGCTCAGGTTTTTCATGAGGTACTTGATGGAGCTAGTGGCCCTATTATGAATGCGGTTCTGCTGAATGCTGCGGCGGGTCTTACTGCCTACCGTCCGGTTGATCACCGTCCTTTTGCAGAACGATTTGAGGACGCCTTGCAGGAGGCTCGCAGATCAGTAGAGACAGGCAAGGCTAAGGCTGTACTTGAACGATGGGTTTCCTATAGCAACAGTAAATAAATATCAAAGGTCGGCCCCAGATTCTCTGGGGCCGACCTTATTTCTTCAAAGACTATGATTCGTTCATTCTATGACTTACGACGCAGAGCCCACAGGATCAGACGCCAGCCAATCAAGAAGAGTAGGAGGGTGATAGCAGATACAATCACGAAGGCGGTTGCAGCGGTGTCACCAAACGATAGGCGCAGGCCGAGCCCAAGTACTAGGGTACTGACCCACATCATAAAACCTTCTAGTAGAAGGGGAAGCTGACGTCTAGATTTCACCACCCAAATACCTATATGGCCAGCACCTGCAGCTATCAGGAAAGGTGCTGCGGTAACCAGTATCTGTGATAGAGATTCATCGTGGCTCACAAGTCCAAGGGCGATAAACAAGAGGACGAGGGCCACATCGACAAGGGCACGAACTGGCTGGGAAAGATATTTACCTGAGTCAACTGAACTGCGCATAGCTTTACTCTAACGCAGTCAGGTGCCAACCGTGTTCGCAGGCATCGTGAGGGGCAAACCATGGGGCGCACTGGCGTATGGAGGGGAGTATTTTTAGGTCTACTTTACATAATGTATATTATCGGCTTTATGGATATGTAGTTGAGCTGGTCAAATTCTCTTTTACTTGACCACCAAAGGCACCTGTCATCACAGGCTAGAACTAGCAGAGAAGAAGTTCATCAGGGAGAATAGATAAAGTACCAGCACACCAACCTGTGGGAGGTAGACATGATTGACTGGTTTACTCAGAACCTTTGGGCCTTCTGGCTCACCGCTGCCCTAATTCTGGCTATTATCGAAATTCTGCTACTGGACTTCGTCTTTCTCATGATGGGTCTAGCCGCGCTGTCGGTAGCAGCAAGCACTCCTTTCATAGATTCATTTGTCTGGCAGGTTGTTCTTTTTGCGGTCATTAGCATTGCCCTGCTACTGGGTCTCAGGCCACCACTCATTAGGCGCTTCCACCAAAGTTCCCCCGATATTGCCATGAATTCTGATGGGCTCATCGGGCAAGAAGCCCTCGTAACCCAGACAGTCACCGACCAGACTGGGCTAGCCCGGGTTGCTGGTGATACCTGGACGGCCCGCCCTGAAGATAGCCAGCAGGTTCTACCTGAAGGGTCCAAAGCAACCGTAGTAGCCATCCGCGGGGCAACTGCTTACCTAACTCCCCTCAGCAGAAATTAAACTTTAACTTTAAAGATAAGGTCGTAACCTATGACAGCTCCATTACTGACAACAACTATCCTGCTCACCGCCCTTGTGCTGCTGGTTCTCATCACCCTGCTCAAGGCTGTACGCATCATCCCCCAAGCCCGCGCTGGCATCGTCGAGCGTCTGGGTAAGTACCACACCACCCTCAACCCGGGCTTCCACGTAACAGTCCCCTTTATCGACCGCGTCCTACCCCTCATTGACCTGCGTGAACAAGTCGTGTCGTTCCCCGCACAATCGGTAATTACCGAAGACAACCTGGTCGTTGGCATCGACACCGTGGTCTACTTCCAGGTCACTGACCCCAAGGCAGCCACCTACGAAATCACCAACTACATCCAGGCTGTCGATGAGCTCACCAGCGCCACCTTGCGTAATGTGGTCGGTGGCCTCAACCTGGAAGAAACCCTGACCTCACGCGATCAGATTAACACTGAGCTCCGAGGTGTTCTCGATAGCACCACCGGGCGCTGGGGCATCCGCGTTTCCCGCGTAGATATCAAGGAAATTCAGCCTCCCCTCTCTATCCAGGACTCCATGGAAAAGCAGATGCGAGCAGAACGCGACCGTCGCGCCGCCATTCTGACCGCAGAAGGCCAGAAACAATCTCAAATTCTCACCGCAGAAGGTGACTCACGCGCAGCCATTTTGCGGGCAGAAGGTGAAAAGCAGTCCCAGATTCTCACCGCAGAAGGTGATGCGAAAGCAGCAATCCTTCGTGCAGATGGTGAAGCTCAGGCTATCCAGAAGGTCTTCCACGCTATCCACGCCTCAAACCCCAGCCAGAAGCTACTGACCTACCAGTACTTGCAGACCCTGCCCAAGCTGGCTGAAGGCGATGCTAATAAGCTCTGGTTTATCCCTACCGAATTAGGCGATGCCCTGCGCGGTATCGGCAATGCCTTCTCACCCCAGGTAGATGACGGTACCCCCGAAGGTGAAGAAGATTCTCACCAGGTAACTCCCCCAGCCTCTACCCTGGTCGATACCCCGGTTATCCGCGTCACCCCTGAAGATCTCAACCCCAACCTCGATAAGCTCGATAGCGGTGTAGAAATCCCTCAGGACGGCGAGCTGCCCACCAGCGAATCTGCTCAGGGCCCAGCCCCGCACACCCCTGGCGCCTAATGGTTATAATAGATATTTGGCCTGCACGGTTTAATTCGCCTTTGAGCGCTCAAAAGCCTGCAAGCAGTTCAATCACCGTTTATGGAGGAAGAAAATGAGCGATCGCAGCTTGCGCGGTATGCGCCTGGGTTCACAGTCAATGGAAACCGAATCAGGCGTGGAGCCGGCTCCCCGCCAGCGTGTGGAATACCGCACCGAAGACGGTGAACGAGTCTTCGTAACCTTCGCTCAGGAAGCTGAAATTCCGGCAACCTGGCCCGCTAAGTCCGGCAAGGAAGCCTTCCTGGTTTCTGGCGATGGCAAGGTTGAAGAGAATACTGAGAAGCCCGTTCGTACCCACTGGGACATGCTCCTTGAGCGTCGTAGCGTAGAAGAACTTGAAGAGACCCTACAGCAGCGTCTTGAAATCTACCGGGAGCGTCACGCCCTCTAAAAGCCCTTTCTCATAAGAAGTGCCCCACCAGCTACCTGGCGGGGCACTTCTTTATCCTCGTCTTCTATCGACGCAAAGAATTATTTCTTCAGCAGTGAGCGTAGGCGCTGCGCTCGCGCGGTAAGGCCCCAGCGGGTCACCTTAGTCATGGAATCGACGATGATGTGGCCATCCATCTTTGAGCTACCAATTTCACGTTCCACAAAGGTGATAGGTACTTCTACGATCTTCAGACCGGCCTGCTCTGAGCGCCAGGCTAAATCGACTTGGAAGACATAGCCCTTAGAGTCAATACCTTCAAGGTTTAGCTTCTGCAGGGCTTCACGGCGGTAGGCGCGGTAGCCTGCGGTAATGTCTTTGACCTTGGTGCCGAGAATCAGGCGGGTATAGAGGTTGGCACCTCGGGAGAGAATCTGGCGGTGTGCCGGCCAGTTCTTGGTTTTGCCGCCGGGTACATAGCGGGACCCAATGGCCAAATCTGCGCCGCTCTCAATGACCTGCAGGAGCAGGGGTAGCTGTTCGGGCTGGTGGGAGCAGTCGGCATCCATCTCAACTAGCACATCGTAGCCAGCCTCTAGGCCCCAGTCGAAGCCTGCCAGGTAGGCCCCGCCTAGTCCGTCTTTGACGGTGCGGTGCAGTACGTTGATGTGGCTGTCTTCTGCTGCCATAGAATCGGCAAGCTGGCCGGTGCCGTCGGGGCTGTTGTCGTCGACAACCAGGATGTCGCAGTCGGGTACGGCTGCGCGCAGGCGCTCTACTACGATGGGAAGGTTTTCCTTCTCATCGTAGGTAGGAATCACGGTTAGTACTCGCATGCGGTCTCCTTGTCATGGCCAGCCCGAATGATAGGACGGCGTATAAACCAGTTTTTCATTATATAGGTAAGTGGCGTCTGAACGTCTAGCACCAGCAGGTGGTCTAGGTGATACCTAGCCCACTTTCTGCCCGCTGTGGTATAGGCCTACGAGCTTGGGGCGGGGCACATCCGGGGCGAGAACAGGAAGCAGCGGGGTGCGTCCGCGCGGGTCGGTACTCCAGGCCGAAATGCGGCTATCAGGAGTTTGCACTATCAGCTCGGTAGTTTCCCACAAGGCGCAGTGCGCCGGGGCCCCTGGCACAAGCTGGCCGGTGAAGGGGTTAGGTGCGGACGCTGCGCGGTAAACTGCACGGGTGCAGGCAGCGAAAGCGGCACGAGCTGAGACAGCATCTTCTGCATGAGTGGGGTTAACCGCCGCATTCACCAGCTCCCAGCCCAGAAGAGCTGGAAGCTGACCAGGAGTTGAGCCCAGGGTGACAGTAGCACCAGCAGCCAGGGCCTGACTGAAGGACTGTGCAGCTTGGTCGAAGTTCGTTGAGAAGCCCAGGGAAACCTGAAGCTCTTTGGCTTTGTCCAGCTCTTGCGAGGTGAGCATGGTCAGCCCTTCAAGGCTGGGGCTCAGGCGTAGGCAGGCCAGGCTATCAAGGGGCTCCAGCAGGGCCAGGTACTCCCCCACCTGCGAATTATCAGTAACCACTAGCAGAAGCTGTAAATGCTCTTCTGCAAGGCTCCCCAGCACGAGCGGGGTGAGCTGCTCCGGTGAGGTGACATAAACACCCCGGACGCCCTGGGGCAGACTACCAGCCTCATCAAGGGCAGTTACGCTCACATAGTAATCAGCTGCCACCGCCGGGTGCGGTGCCGGTAGCTCCTGAACAGAATCAGTCAGCAGCAGACGGGCATACCCGTAACCGGCAGCCGCCAGCTCCCCCAAGACGGTGGAGGCGTCCGCACCGGTCACAGAGGCAGCTGCTAGAGCAAAACTGGGGGTGACCAGGCTGCCGCCTAGCTCCTGAACGGTCATGGAGGAATCGGCGATAGAGCGGGCACCGGCGTCCTGCCCCACCCATTCCACCTGCCCCTCATTCATCACCAGGGCTGTGGCAAAGGGATCAGCTGGGCTATAGACAGAACCATCGAGCAAGACAGAAGCAGCCATCGGTGCTCTCCTTTCAAAATAACTGGCGGTCAAGCAGACTAAAGCTGGGTGGCAACCACGCCACGGCGTAGCAGATTAATAGCCGCCTCACACTGAGTACGCAGCTGGGGGTCAGATGAAGACACATGGGCAATCTGGTCAAGACTATCGATAACCTGCTTAGTCCACCGCACAAAATCACCGGCAGCCAAATCAGTGCTCTCAATAGCCTTAGCCAGACTCTTACCGCGCGCCCACTTATAGACAGGCCAGACCATACCAAAATCAGGTGAAGCGGTCTGCGGGAGGCGGTGAAGCTTTTCGGCATCATTAAGCTTATTCCAGTGCTTAAGCACGGTCATCAAGGCCTCTTCAACCCCCTGCCCAGGGTAGCGAGACAGCAGACCCAACTCATCGCGCTTAGCCTCATACACCAGGGCAGAAACCACCGCAGCAGTCGATGCAGGGTCAAGCCCCCGCAAAAAACCGTCCTCCAAGCAGAGGGAGGTCAGTAGATCTTTTTCGCCGTAGACCCGGCGCAAAGAAGCGCCACGGGCTGTCAGCACCCGGCGACCCTCAACCGTCTCAACGTAACCGTAGCTAGCCAGAAGCTGGGTGATACGCTCAAAGACCTGGGCAATGGTATTGGTGCGCCGCTCAATCTGACGGCGCAAACCGTCCGTATCACGGGAGAGACGGTACCAGCGTTCAGCCCAGCGGGCATGGTTTTCCCGGTCAGAGCACCCGTGGCAGGGGTGCTGACGCAGGGCCCGACGCAGCTCTTCAACCTTCTGCTCATCCCCACGTTCACGCTCATTAAAGTACTTCTTCTGAGACCCCGACCGGGCAGGTAGCCCCTGGTAGAGAGCCTCACGCATACGAGAAGCCATATCCCGGCGGTCCTTAGAGGTCTTACCAGTGAACTTCTTGGACACCTTAATCTTAGAAATCGGCAGAACCGGCCCATCCAGATCACGGGGGTCTAGGCGACGTATCTGCGCAGCCAAGGTCAAAACCGATGGACGCGGGTCATCAAGGGACTCTGCCCGAGACAAGACCACAGCAGGGCCCGCATTACGCCCACGCGGGATCTCAATAATATCGCCGGGCAACAAGTCAAGGACGGAGGCCACCGCCTGAGACTGCCGCAAACGGCTCCGGCCCTTCTCAGCCTTCTTCTCTAGATCTTTAAGGTCCCGGCGAATCCGGGCGTACTCGGTAAAATCTCCCAGGTGGCAGGTCATGGCCTCTTCAAAACCGGCCAGGGCCTTTTCGTTCTTCCGCACTCGAGACGCTACACCCACCACCGACTTATCAGCCTGGAACTGGGCAAAAGAACTTTCCAAAATTTTCTTAGTGCGCTCCGTACCAAACTGGGCAATCAGGTTAGCACTCATATTATAGGTGGGCTTGAAAGAGGAATTAAGCGGGTAGGTGCGCTTAGAGGCCAGACCAGCAACCTGCTGCGGTTCAAGCCCTGGCCGCCACATAACCACAGCATGACCCTCAATATCAATACCTCGACGACCAGCACGGCCAGTTAGCTGAGTGTACTCCCCCGGCGTGATATCCACATGGGTCTCACCGTTGAACTTGGTCAGCTTTTCTAGCACCACCGAACGAGCCGGCATATTGATGCCTAAGGCCAGAGTCTCAGTAGCAAAGACCATACGGATAAGCCCCTCAGAGAAGAGAGCCTCAACAACCTCTTTGAAAACCGGCAGCAGACCAGCATGGTGGGCTGCTACACCCCGCATGAGCCCCTCACGCCACTCATAAAAACCCAGCACCGCCAGGTCACTGGTCTCAAGCCCAGCGGTAGCCTCAGCAATATAGGCACGAATAGCCTGGGCCTCAGCATCGGTCGTGAGGCGAATATCGGCGTCAATGCACTGGGATACCGCAGCATCACAGCCGATGCGCGAGAAAATAAAGCAGATACCCGGTAGGAGGCCTGCCTTATCAAGGGAACGAATCATCTCCGGGCGGCTAATACGCTGGGGGCGGATGGGGGCGCTCACTCCGCTGTTACTGTTTCGGCGCTCGCGCTCATAGCCCTGGGACTGGTAGCCCTGGTTACGGCTGCGCTTCCCCTTACCCAGGCGGGAGAAGGATTTACCACCGGCACCACGGGAAGGACGCGGGCGGCGACCTACCCGAACCAGCTCGGGGTTAACCTCTGGCATGTCTGTGGCGGCTGCGGCGTCCTCAACGGTGGTGTCCCCAGCGAAGAGGTCCATGAGGTGGTGCCCCACCATGACGTGCTGCCAGAGAGGCACCGGGCGGTGTTCAGAGACGATGATGTCTGTCTGCCCGCGCACAGTATCGAGCCAGGCACCAAATTCCTCAGCGTTGGAGATTGTGGCAGAGAGGGCGATAACAGAGATGGATTCTGGCAGATGGATAATGCACTCTTCCCATACGGCCCCGCGGGAACGGTCGGCCAGGTAGTGAACCTCGTCCATAACCACATAGCCCAGGTTGGCTAGGGTGGCAGAATCAGCGTAGAGCATGTTGCGCAGCACCTCGGTGGTCATAACGACCACGGGGGCTTCGGAGTTGATGGAGGTGTCACCGGTGAGTAGCCCCACGGCGTCCTGGCCATAGGCTGCTACCAGGTCGTTGTATTTCTGGTTGCTCAGGGCCTTGATGGGGGTGGTGTAGAAAGCTTTTTTCCTTTGGGACAGGGCCAGGTATATAGCAAACTCACCCACAATGGTCTTACCTGCACCTGTGGGGGCAGCGACGAGCACACCTCTGCCGCTCTCCACCGAGGTGCAAGCATCACGTTGGAAGTCATCCAGGTCAAAGCTTAGGGTTTGTTCGAAGCGGTGGAGAACGGTTTTGGAGAAGGTGGCGCGCTCTTTAGCGCGCAGGTACTGTTCAGCGTAGCTAGCCATATAACTAATCTTAGGCGGTAGATTTCAAGCAGGTGTGCTGAGGGCCATCTTTCGTTTCAGCGCGAACAAAAAACCGCCCCGGCATTCAGTGCCGAGGCGGAAAAAGATTTAGGAGCGGCCGAGCTGGTCAAGCTCTTCAAGGCTAGTGGCGCGACTCAGTTCATCGTCAGTAAGCCCCTCTACTAGTTTGGCGTTGCGGCGATCGCGGCGTTTGTCGTTGAGAATGGCGATACCGATAGCTACAAAGAAGAAGAAGAGGAGGGGCAGCATAAGGTAAAGCATTGACATGATGTCGTTACCGGGGGCGGCTATTGCAGCAAGTAGGCCGACGAGCACAACGACCCAGCGCCAGGATTTGAGGATAGTCTTGCCTCGAATCAGGCCGATGAAGTTAAGACCTACCAGGACAACCGGCAGTACAAAGGCGATACCGAAGACCAGCAGAAACTTAACCACAAAACTGACGTAGACATCAGCGGTGAAGAGGTTAGTGGCACCGTCAGGGCTGAACATGGTGAGGGTGCTGACTGCGGTAGGGAGTACCCACCAGGCCAGGCCGGTACCTAGAAGGAACATGGGGATGGCAGTAAAGACGAAGCCTAGGGTGTAGAGCTTTTCCTTACGGTAGAGAGCCGGGGTGATAAAGGCCCAGAGCTGGTAGAGCCACACGGGGCTTGCGATAACCAGGCCGATGTAGAGGGAGATGCGCACCATCTGATCGAAGGGAGATGTTGCGGTGGAGTAGTTAAGAGCAGCGGTACGGCCTGCTTCTGTGTTGATAGCGTAGACCGGGGCGCTGATAGCCTCCATGAAGGGTTCGTAAAGGAAGAAGCCGCCGATGGCGCAAATAAAGGTAGCAACGGCCGCTTTAATTAGACGGTTGCGAAATTCGCGAAAGTGTTCGCCGAGGGCCATGGTGGCCTGGGGGTTGTTCTTTCGGCTGGTTGTTTTAGCCATGGGTGCCTTCTACTGAAACTCTAGGAGCCCATAAACCCGTGCTCTGGCGGTCAGGGCACGGGTTGGGCGGTTAACTCACGAACGCTCTGAGAGGAGAACTTAGTTCTGTGAGCCCTTGTTCTGGTCGGTGGTGGGGTTATTGATAACTTCACCGGAAACAACAGAGCCGTTGGTGTCGTTGTTTACTTGGTTGTTTTTCTTGGAGTCATTCTTCAAGCCATCAACTTCTGATTTGAAGATACGCATGGACTGGCCGAGGCTACGAGCCATGCCAGGAAGCTTGGGGGCACCAAAGAGTAGAACAATAATGATGAGGAGGATAATGAGGTGGACGGGGCCGAGATTAGCGAGCACGAGCGTTACCTTTCTTGGAGACGTTTAAGGTCTCCGATGAGTTGGGGCTGTCCGAGTTCGTCACGGCGCTGAGAGCGGCGGCGGGCTCGGTCGAGCGTTCGAGTGTTTTTACCCTGGATATAGTCTGCGTAGGCACTTCCAACGGGGGTGAAAAGAGCTGGTTGAGGCTCTTCTCTCAAGGGCTGGGCGTAGTTAGCCTGCCCCAGCGCATCTGTGATGTGAGACTCCCAGTCTTGAGCGGCATCAAGTGCACCCAAGGCTTTGCGGAAAACCCGATAAAGTAGCCAGGCTAGTAGGCAGAGCGAACTCACTACGAGTACGGTCCACAAAACTATCCAAAACCACCAAGGCATAATTCCAATTATATATCCCATCTGGCTTTAGTTTTGAAATTATTTTGCTGTGTGCTTGCACTGATTATCCTGGGGTATAGGTGGGTATATTATTCCGCGGCTTTTACTGCTCCCCTAGTCACCCAGCAGGTCTAACAGTTCTTCACGCAGATAGGCAGGGGTCAAGAGGCGGACGGTCGGCCCCAGGTCTATCAAAAGGTGGATAGCCCACAGGGTATGGGCAAGGGGTATCTTATAGAAAATTGTGCCCTCCTCATCGGCTATTTCTAGGGCGTAGCGGCATAAGGTGCTGTGGGTTTTCTCGCGCACAGCCGCAGGCAAACTTTTTGCAACAGCCAGAATCATGGTCTCAGCTGCCACCTGGCCACGGGTTAGCTGCGTGAGCCAGGTCCGGGGGCTAATGGGGGCGGACGCCTCACCCTGCTGCCCGTCCTCAGTCAGCCTTGGGTGGGTGAAGGCCTCGCCCTCTAGCGGTGTCATACTCATGATCTGGTCGAGTCTAAAATGCCGCATCTGCCCGCTCAGGCGGCACCAGGCTTGAAGATAACGGGGGCCGTTATCGACAATGAGGGCTATGGGCTCAATAACTCGCTCAGAGATAGAACGGTGAGAACGGTAGACAATCTCCAGGGCAATCTTCTCATCAAGAGCCCGCTGAATCAGGGGGTCTAGGTCAGCCCGATATACACCCACCCGCCTAGCCAAGGGGGCCTGCCCAGTAGCACCTTGTGAAGCAACCGACGCCCACACCTTCTGACGTAAATGACTGTAGAAGGACTCCGTATCGAGGCTCGCTGATAAGTCCAAAGCCAGACTCAAAGCCAAAGCCTCAGCACCGGTCAAGGACACACCGCGAGTTAGCACCTGCTGGCCCCTCAGAGTCACAAACCCGGCGGGGCTCACCTCAAGCGCCAGCGACTCAAAGCCCACACTACTGGCTAAGCCTTCAAGCTGGGCACGAGCCTTCTGCTCGGTGGTCGAGAAGAAATCTGCCAAGGTAGCAAGAGGCAAACCACCGGTACTTTCGACCAAAGAAACCATCAGCAGAAGCCTCATCAACTGGTCAGCGGCACTTTCCCGAAACCGCTGGGCCACCACCGGTTTCCACGACTTAACCCGGCTAGGGGCAGATAAACCAGGGGCCTGGGAGTGCCAAGTCCGCAACTTTTGCCGTAGCCGGCCCTCTTCATCAGCTACCCTTTGCTGGTAGTCCCCCAGCTCACTAGCCGCCGCGTCATCAGGTAGCCGGTGCGTGCGTCCGCTCTTAATAGCCTGCACAGCAGACTCCACCACCCCATAGGAGGGAGCAAACTGAAGCTCACCAGAGCCCTCCGCCACCCCCAAAGGAAGGCTAGCTACCTGCCGAACCTGCTCAGGTTCTAAGGCAGCAAGCTCCTGCACCATAGAAAAGGACGCCGGCGGCTGCGGCCCCTCAATGGCAAGAAGAGACAAGCCCACAGCCCTCTCAAGCCGAAAAATCCGCTGAGCCTTCCGGAACCTATCCCAGCCCACCAAATACCAGTGACCAAACCGCAACCCAAGACCCCAACAAGCCACCGACCGCACCTCATCTCGGCCCGCATAACGAAAACTCACACCCTTACCCTCAGCAAGAGCCGCAAGACACTCAGCAACCCCCGGAACCGTAGTAAACCGGGCAGGCTCCCCCAACTCACCACCCAAACGCTGACCAACACTCGCACCCACCTTCAACAAAGCCGCGCGAGTAAGCCGCTCCACCTCCGTACCCTCCCAAGCCCTAGCACAGTGACTGAGCACCACCACATCAAGAGCAGAAAAATCAGCAACAGGCTGCGACGTAGATTCCAGCCGATAGACAAAACCCAGCCGAGAACGATCAGCCCGCTCAGCCACCAGCTCAACACCCAAGGCCCGCAAAACCTGCTTATCACGCTCAAACATACGCTCAAAAGCGGCATCAGTAGCCGCCACATCATAACCGGGCACCCTCTGGCGCAAAGCATCACGATCAATCCCCCAGGGGGCCGATGAGAGCACATCAAGTAAGGCAGCAGCACGTTCAACAGCTTTAGAAGTCACATACATAAAGATAGTCCCCGGCTCTTTCGAACCGGGGGCCAAACACGCTAAGGCTCAGACCTAGAGCAGAATTAACGCTTAATAACGTCTACCAAATCCACCACAAAAATCAGGGACTCATTAGGGCCAATAGCAGAGCCAGCACCGCGTGAACCATAAGCCATCTCGCTAGGGATCTCCAGGCGACGGCGTCCGCCCACCTTCATACCTAGCAGGCCCTCGTCCCAGCCACGGATAACCATGCCCACACCGACCTGGAAGCGCAAGGGTTCGCCACGGCCCCATGAAGAGTCAAACTCTTCACCGGTGGAAAAAGCAACACCAACATAGTGAGCTGAAACAGTATCACCAGCCTCCACTACCTCACCGGCACCCTCAATCTCATCAATGATGATGAGCTCTTCGGGGGTACCGCCTTCAGGGAAATCGATTTCAGGCTTGCTACGGTCGAGATTACGCTGACCAAATGACATAGGTTATACCTTTTCTACTGGAATGATAGGAAAACTTAGTTGTTTGTTGAAGCGGTTGCTTCGGCGCTCGCTGACTCAGAGGCTGAGTTTGTGGCAGTTGCACTAGCATCTGAGGTTGCTGATGAGGTCGCGGAGGCACTAGCCGACGCGGTAGCGGTGTTAGCAGGTGATGTGCCTAGAATATCTACAACAAAGACCAAAGCACCCTCAGGGCGACCACTACCGCCGGTATCTTCACCGTAGGCCAGTTCACTGGGGATAACCATGAGCACGCGGGAGCCAACAGTTTTACCAGCTAGCCCCTGCTGCCAGCCTTCAATGACGTTATTCAAGGGGAAGGGGGTGGGGGTGGTGCCATAGCTATTATCAAACTGTTCACCATCTGACCAAGCTACACCAACATAGTTGACGTATAGAGTGTCATCAGCCTTAACAGTAGCGCCGGTACCGGTCATCAGATCTTCAGTGTAGAGCTCGGTGGGGGCATCGCCGCGGTCATCGGCCAGGGTCAGGGTTGCGGTGCCGTTATCGGCCAGGGAGAAGCTCTCCAGGGCTGGGGACTTCTTCTCGTTCACGGTGCCTTCAGCGCTCTTGAGTAGCTTACCTGAGACAGTGTAGACCTCTACGTTGGTGGGGGTGCCAGCTGAAACGGTGGGGGCTGGTGTTTGAGCTGTTACCGGCCCAGGAACAAGATTGGTGGAATAAGAGAAGGACATACCGACCTTTGCGCCCACCAGAATATCGTAAAGCTCAGGAGCAGCCTTCTTCAGATCCTCACCCACCGGGATAATCATGGGAGCATCGCCGTAGGTGGTTCCCGCGGACGTACCATCAGCACCATTAAAGACGGTTGCTTCAACCAGCAGGTTGTCGCCATCTTCGATAGTTGCGCCCTCGCCGTCCTCAATCTTGTAGGCTTCAGTGCCATGGGCTGCAAAAGGAGTTGCGAAGGAAACCGAAGGTTCAGCGGTTGCCCCATTGATGGAATAATCAACCTCAGAGAGGCTACTGCCGTTGTCGCCGCCGCAGGCAGACAGAAGCAGAGCAACCATGGCGGCGCTGGATGCGAAAAGGGCTGGCTTTTTCTTCACTAATTTCACTTTCCTTAGGTTGCGTCTTTCTACAGAACGCTTTTCTTCACCGCGTACATACTAGCGGATAGAGCTGAAAGAGATCTGGTAATTCTCTGGCTCGCCTAGATGAAAGGCGGTGACCAGGGGCCCTGCGAGCCTGTGGCTAAGGTAGCGATAAGCTCTTCTAAAGCCGCACTTTCAGTAGCGAAAGGGTCTTTACACACAACGGTCAGGTGCGGCTTATTGTTGAGTTTAAGGTGCACCCAGTCAACGGTAAAGGGCTCCCCAGCATTGCGGGCAGCACTGATAAAGCGGCCACGCAAGGACGCCCTGGTTGCAGGCGGGTACACGGTGGCATGAGCGATCTCATCCTGGCTGATGAGATTTTTGACCAGACCGTTGCGGGTCAGCAGACCAAAGACACCACGGGCGGGGTCAATATCGTGGTAGGCCAAATCAAGCTGCTGGATTTTAGGGTCATCATAGCCACTGGCTCCACGGGCAATATAGGTATCAAGTAGCTTCTTCTTGATAGCCCAATCAATCTCAGTATCAATCAGAGAAGTATCGCCACTTTCTACAGCATCAAGAGCCCGCTCCCAGAGATCAAGAATGTAGGGGACATCCTCATGGTGGGCGCCCTTCTCCTCGATATACCGGCAAGCTGCAACCTGGTAATGACGCTGTAACGTAAGGGCATTTGCCTCCCGACCATCAGCCAGAGGGAAGGTAGCGGTGCCGGTGAGGTCATGGGAGATGACGCGCAGGGCTGTAGCCGTATCTTTAATTTCAAAATTTTCGAGGGGATAGTAGTCCTCGAGCATACGAAGCACCAGATCCGTGGCACCAAGCTTGAGCATAGTGGTTGCCTGGGACATGTTGGAGTCCCCATTAATGACGTGCATACGACGATAGAGCGTGGCATCGGCATGCGGCTCATCACGAGTGTTAATAATGGGGCGGGCACGGGTAGTGGCCGTTGAGGAACCCTCCCAGATATGGTCGGCTCGCTGGGAGAAAGAGAAACTAGGCTCCCCCTCTACCCCCAGCGGACGTCCGCCCCACTGCGGCGGACCATCAGCGTGAGCTTTACCCGCACCCACAACAATCTGACGAGTAATCAAAAAAGGAATCAGCGAACGCACCAGGCGAGAGAACTCCACCTTACGTTCAAGCATGTAATTCTCGTGAGATCCAAAAGAATTACCGACCGAATCAACATTATTTTTGAAGAGGAAAATCTGCCCCTGGTGGCCCTCAGCTTCTAGAGAGTCCTCAGCCTGGTTAACCAGGTCATTCAGCAGGAACTCCCCCGCCTTATCCTGAATCAAGGCATCACGAACTGAGGCTGTCTCCGCGGTGGCGTATTCGGGGTGAGAACCCACATCCAGGTAAAGACGCCCCCCATTGGGCAGGAAGACGTTAGAGGAACGCCAGGTATCAACCACCGGTTTGAAGAGCTTACGAGCAGCTTCTTCAGGGGCCAAAGGCCCAAGCCCTTTCGGGATGTATCTGATACCAAACTCAGTTTCAATGCCGAATATTCTGCGTTCCACGGTTCTTCCTTAGCGTTGAGGGGCGGGATGGGTCAGGCGAGGCCCTACTGGCCGCCCTTTTGTACGAAGCCCTTGACGAAGTCTTCGGCGTTTTCTTCCAGCACACCGTCAATTTCTGCTAGCAGGTCATCAATATCTGAGACGGCCTGTTCATTCACTTCGGTATTCTGGCTGGCAATAGCTACCTCTTCTACCTGCTGGGCGCTGGTTGAGGTAGTGCTCTGACGCTGGATACGTTCCATAGTTTTCTCTTTTCTCTGCGGTTAAAGGCTAGCTAGGTTACTGATCAGCAAGAATAGTAAAAAGCTGATCAGCATGTTCTAACCCCAAGTGGGGTTCTACAAGGTCGGCGGTAAAATGCTCCGGGTCATCCATCGTCAAACGATGCAGGTCAATGGAGAGAGGGTTACGCACTGACAGCGTATCCCAGTTAGCGCCAATCACCTCATCAGGCCAGGTAGTAATGAGCTTACCGCGTAAGAAAGCACGAGTATCACGCGGCGGTTCTGCCGCAGCCCGAGCAATCTCTTCGCCGCTAAAGAGCGTGCGCATACGCCCCAGGGCAACCAGCTTATGGTAAAGACCCTTGTCGGGGCGGACGTCCGAATACTGCAAGTCAATAGCAGCCAGTTTAGGATCCCCCCAGCTCAAGCCCCGATCAACGTAGCCTTTAAGTAGGGCATACTTCGCAACCCAATCCAAACGGTTCGCTAAAGACAGCGGGTTACTCTCAAGAGCTGTCAGCACTTCATCCCACAGGTTCAAAATCTCTGCGGTTGCCTCATCGGGGTTAGACTCTAAAGCCTGAGCAGCGTCAAGGTAAACCCGCTGAATCTCTAAGGCGCTCATAGTACCCCCACCGGCCAGAGGCAACTGGGCGGTAAAGGTCAGATCATGGCTCACCGTGTGCATGGCAGAAACCGCATCAGCCAGCTTAAGAGCAGGAACCGCCTTGGCCTCCACCAGGTTAAGCACCAGGGCCATAGTGCCGAACTTCAGCAGGTTAGAAGTATGCGAAAAATTAGCATCCCCGGTAATCACATGCAAACGACGGTAGCGGCTACCATCAGCATGGGGCTCATCACGGGTATTAATCATAGGACGGCGCACAGTGGTTTCCAGCCCAATAGTACGCTCAAAAAAGTCAGCCCGCTGAGATATCTGAAAACCAGCCTGCTCCCCCGCTACACCCAAGCCCAGACGCCCTGCCCCCACCATAACCTGACGGGTAGCAAAGAAAGGCAACAAGGCAGCAGCCAGGTACTCAAAATCTACAGAACGAGGCACCAGGTAATTCTCATGGGAACCATAAGACTGCCCCTTACCGTCCGTATTATTCTTATAAAGATTAACCGCAGGCATAGCTGAACTATTATTTGCAGTCACCTTTTCAATAGTCGCTACAGTCTGGGCAGCAATATAATCACCAGCAGCATCCCACAGGACGGCATCACGCGGGTTCGTCACCTCAGGCGAGGAATACTCCGGGTGAGCATGATCCACATAGAAACGAGCCCCATTAGGCAAAATAGAATTCATCGTGACCGCATCCCAGTCGATACGCTCAGCAAAATACCCAGCCTCACTCAAAGCCTCAGCAGCAATATCTTCACTGGTCAGCACATGGGCAGTATCAGTGAGCTGGGTAGGGTGAGCCTGCTCCCGCGACATCTCAAAGCCACGAGCATCCACCAAAGGCGCCTCAGAACCATACTCCCAGCGCGTCTCAAGCGCCGATGAAAGCTCCTGCTTAAAGAGAGTGTCATAGGTGTTCACCACAAAGGCAGAAAGCACCGTAGGGTTAGCCTGAGGCTGATTCGGGGCATGCACCCCATACTCAGTTTCAGCGCCCATAATACGACGGACAGACATACCTAAACCCCCTCACCCTGACTGACAGCACGAGCAGGAGCCGCATTCACCACACGCCCACGAACATTCAAGGTAGAAAGCACATCCTCAATCTCACTGGCCTGAGGAACCTCAACCTGATCCTCAAACTCAGCCCGCACCGCCTCTAAAAGATGCTCAGTGCTCATACCCTCAGCACCAGTAGACAGATAGGACTTAATAGCCAGTTTCTTAGCCTGATTGACGATATTACGAATCACCGCACCAGAGAGGAAATCACCGCGCAAGAGCCAACGGCTAGAACCGTCCTCCATATCAACACTAATGTAACGGTTAGCCGGCTCCCTTGAAAAGAGATGCCCCACCACAGTATCAATCATGCTAGCCACAGCCTGCTGCTTCGACCCAGCCTGAGCAACCTCACGCTGACTAATCGGCAAATCCTCCGTCAAGTAAAGACCAAAGATTTCAACAGCACCAGCCCGATCCGGGCGGTTAATACGAATCTTCACATCTAAACGACCAGGACGCAAAACAGCCGGATCAATCATGTCCTCACGGTTAGTCGCACCAATAACAATCACATTATCCAGGCTCTCCACACCATCAATCTCAGCCAAGAGCTGAGGCACAATAGTAGTTTCCACATCCGAAGAACGACCCGAACCACGCGTACGGAAAAGCGACTCCATCTCATCAAAGAAAACCACCACAGGGTTCCCAGCGCGAGCCTTATCACGGGCAGCCGAAAAAATATCGCGAATCTGACGCTCAGTCTCACCCACATACTTATCAAGCAGCTCCGGGCCCTTAATATTCAAGAAATAGCCCGTCTTCTTCCCGCCCTCAGAACGCTCCGCCGCCCGAACCGCCAAAGAATTAGCCACAGCCTTAGCAATCAAAGTCTTACCGTTACCGGGAGGGCCATAGAGCAAAATACCCTTAGGCGGGGTCAACTGGTATTGCCGGTAAATCTCCGGGTGCAAGAAAGGCAACTCCACAGCATCACGAATCAAATCAATCTGAGCACCCAAGCCACCAATATTGTCATAGGTAACATCAGGAACCTCCTCCAGCACCAGCTCCTGAGCATCCGTAGCAGGAACCACAGAAGTCACCATCTGAAGACGCGAATCATAGGTAACAGCATCACCCACCCGCAAAGCATCCACATCCAGGGCACCTGAAATACGGGCAACCGCCTTAGACTGATTCGGCAAATCAACCACCAGATGCTCCGAATCAAGCACCTCACGCACCGTCACCACATCACCATAACCCTCAAACCCCAGCGACACCACAGCCTGAGTCTGGTCATTGAGCAGCACAGTCATACCCGGCTTCACCTGAGCAATCGGCAACAAAGGAGAACAGGTAATACGCACCAGACGGCCACCCAACAAAACATCAAGATGCTCTTCAACCTCAGCCGGAGTCTTACCCTCAGCAAGATCCTGATAGGTCATCGTAGCCCCACTAACCCCCAACACCAGAGCCGAATTCAGAGGCGGGGAAACATCCTTAGACAAAGCCAAGCGCAGATGCTCAATTTCGTTCTTGGTCTTCGTCAGCGCCGCCACCAGCTTCTGATTGCGCTCGCCAGCAGTCCGCAGCTGCCGGTCAAGGTTACGGCGGCTATCGTTAGCTAGGTTGAGCTGGCGCAGAATACGCTCGTAGTCCTCCGATGAAACGGGTAAACGTTCACTCATGCTGTGGGCACTTCTTTCTGGTCACGACTCACTGGTGAGTCACAGCCCCGCCACCTCAACTATCGACGGTGGCGAAGCCTTCTTAGGGGTTTACTTATTGTGGTTCTGGTCAGTCTCAGCAACCGTAGCTTTCTGAGCTGCTGCTGCGGCCTTTTCGGCCAGGCTCAGGGCATCTCGGCCAGCACGGCGTAGCTTACGGTCAGAGACGTTGCGCTCACCTAGAGCTGCGGGCGTCCAGGCATTCATGTCCTCTTCAGAGAAATCAGTCTTTGATGCACGACGCTTAGGTGCCAGGCGCTCTGCCCCATCAGCTAGGCGGCGGGCTGTGATAAGGAAGCCCGTGTGAGCTACCATGCGGTGGTCAGGGCGCACTGCCAGACCCTCCACATGCCAGCCGCGGACCATGGTCTCGTGAGATTCCGGCTCGGTGAAACGGCCATCGGCGCGCAAGGCCTCAGCCACACGCGAGAGCTGGGTGACGGTGGCAACATAGCAGATAATGACGCCGCCTGGTGCCAGGGCTGTAGCCACAGCATCCAGACATTCCCAGGGGGCCAGCATATCGAGCACGGCACGGTCCACGCTGCCTGGCTCCTCAACCTCGCCCAGAGCCTCAGCCAAATCACCCAGGGTCAGGGACCAGGCCGGGTGCTGCCCGCCGAAGAAGGTTTCGATGTTACCGCGGGCAATATCAGCGAACTCCTCGCGGCGTTCAAAGGAGCGCAGGTGCCCGCCGTCGCCTACTGCACGCAGCAAAGCGATAGAGAGCGCACCAGAGCCGACACCGGCCTCAATCACACGAGCACCGGGGAAGATATCGGCCATGGCCACGATCTGGCCGGCGTCCTTGGGGTACACCACGGCAGCGCCGCGGGGCATAGAGAGCACAAAGTCCTTATAGAGCGGGCGCAGGGCCTGGAATTTGATGCCTTCGGAGTTTTCAATCACGCTGCCCTCAACGTTGCCGATGAGCTCACTGTGCTTAAAAAACCCGCGATGGGAATGGTATTCCCCGCCTTCTGCCAGGGTAATGGTGGTCATGCGTCCGCGATCATCGGTCAGCTGGACGCGTTCTCCCGGGCGGAAGGGGCCACGGCGGTTGACACTACCTGTAGGGGTACTCATAAAGTCAGATTTCTCTTTCGATTTTGGTCTAGTTTCTTCTATTGTCTCAGAAAAGCGCCATGGGGTCATTTAGATGAAGACGTGCCAGCGCCCACGGCAGAAAGCCCCACCCGCGTCATAGCCTGAGAGGTTATCAGGCCCACGGTAGTAGCACCGTCCACAACCACCCAGGCGAGATTCTGCCCCTGCTGTTCTTGAGGCAGACGGTAGTGGGCGAAACCGCTACATTCATCAAGAGTGTCGATGGAGCCAGCTGTGAGGGGAAGCGAACGAGCTGCAACCGGCTGGGCAATAGAAACCAGGGGCTGATGCGCAAGAGAACCAAGAGCAGCAGCTAAGGTGGCCGGGTCTACCCAAGCTAGAGGGCGCTCCCCTGCCCCGATTTGCTCTACAAGAAGGAGGGGGGAGCTGCCGTCCCAGTCTCGGCAGGCGCCACCGATAGTGCTTCGCCCATCGACAAACTGGGCTGGCACCATTAGCGAAGACGCCCGCAAGGGGTGATAAGGGTCTGAATCCTGGGCTAATCGCCTGAGAGTATAACGGGTGCCCTTCCATAGGTAGAAGGCTAAAGCCCCGGCTACAAGCAGAACCCAGAAGGAACGCCACTGACCCGTAAAGAGTAGGACGCTGACCAGTAATGTGAGCAGGAGCAGACCCGTATAGGCTGTCACACGAGTTGCCACCGATCGGCGCCCAACCACCATGAAGATAATTGCCTCTAAAGCATAGCCACCGTCTAAGGGGAAGGCTGGTATGAGGTTAAAGAGGCCGATGGCAAGATTAAGTTGGGCCGCAAGAGCAAACCCGAAGAAATCAGCTGACCCCGTTGCCAGCCATACCAGCTGGCACAGGGCGGCTATCACACCGTTGATTATCGGGCCCGCTACCGCCACCAACGCTGAGGTGCTAGCTGAGGTAGCCTGCATTCTCGTCTGACCACCCCACATGTTAAGGGAGATAGACGAAATATTCGCACCCCGAGCACGGCCAACTACAGCATGGGCCAGCTCATGGGCGAAAACCCCCAGAGCTAAAGTGCCGGCAACCACGCCAGCAGCCAGGTAGCCCTGCGCCACTGATAAAGACGGCAAAGAAGCTAGATTCAGGCCATAGCCCACCAGAACCACAGCCATTAAGGGGAACCACGACCAGCGCAGGTAAATAGGTGCACCCGCAAAAGAACCGATGCGTAGACCCGGATAGGAACCCATACCCTATTACCTCCTGAGCGCTATTCTGCCGGTGCAGTTCCCCCCAGCCTCTTTAGTCTATTACGTCTAGAGGTTATGGCCTATCAGGGGTAGGATATGGGGGGTGATTAATCAGCCCCTGCCTCTCAACGCTCTCGACCGTTTTGCAACCGCCTCAGCCCAGCCGGGCCATGCCCCTACAGTGCTCCTGGTCAGTTTTAGTGGCTGGAATGACGCCGGTGATGCCACCATCGAAGCCTTCCGCGCTATCTGGGAACACTACCCCACTACACCCATGTCAGGGTTCGATACCAGCGGCTGCTACAACTACACTGAGACCCGCCCCCTCCTGAGCATCGACGATAAGGGCACCCAGCGCATTACCTGGCCCGAAAGCATTTTTACTGAAGCGCAAACAACATCCGGTATCCGCCTGCTCACGCTCTCCGGGCCCGAACCCTCCATGAACTGGCAGACCTACAGCGACCGCTTCAAAGACTTCATAGCCCAAGAAAAGATTGACCTGGTTGTTTTCTGCGGGGCCTTACTCGATGAGGTTCCCCACACCCGCCCCCTGCCACTGAGCGTCACCAGCTTTACCAGCAGCGTCCTTGCCCTCGATGGGGTAGAAACCAACACCTACCAGGGCCCCACAGGCCTGATTGGTGTGCTGGCCTACGAAGCTGGGAAGGCCCAGATCCCAGCTCTCTCACTGTGGGTATCAGTGCCCCACTACCTACCAGAGCCACCCCACCCCAAAGCAACCTTCACCTTGCTCTCTGCCCTCGAAGCTATACTAGGGTTCCCCCTGCCCCTAGAGCGCAGTGCAGATGACATCGCCAACTGGAACCACCAGGCCGATGCCCTCACCGAAGATGAGCCCGACCTCGCCAACTATGTGCGCACCCTGGAATCAATAGCTGAGGCCACCGACGACATCGCTGACCTCAGCCACATAGATATTGCGGCCCAGTTCGAGAAATTCCTCAAAGACCAGGACGACAACTAAGCAGTAGGTGCCAGATCAACACCCAGGCGTGCCATGAGCAAGTCAGCTACCAGCTGGCCGCCAGCCCCACCGTTTTCCAGGGTAGAAAGAGCCCACAGGTCAAGCGCAACCAGGGCGGCAGGGGTGTTAAGATCATCAGCCAGGTGCTGGCGGACGGCATCAAGCAAAGCCAAAGCCGCCTCATCAGCCTGCCCCTGGGCAGTCTCCACAGCAGAACGGTAAAGCTCCAAGCGACCCTGCGCCTTAGCCAATAAATCATCCTGCCAGAACCAATCGGTGCGGTAGTGGTTATCCATAATGGCCAAGCGGATCGCGGCAGGCTCCACACCCGCAGCCCGCAGCTTCGACACCAGCACCAGGTTGCCCAGGGATTTACTCATCTTCTCCCCGTCAAGGCCCACCATGCCAGTGTGCATATAGTGGCGGGCCATGGGCTTACCGTTGAGAGCGAACGAGTGGCTAGAACCCAAATCGTGGTGGGGGAAAATCAGGTCAGAGCCGCCACCTTGCACAGAGAAAGGTGCGCCCAGGAACTCACTCGAAATGACGCTGCACTCAATATGCCAGCCTGGGCGGCCGCGTCCTAGCTCCCCTGCCTCCCAGGAAGGCTCCCCTGGCCGCTCAAGACGCCACAGCAAAGGGTCCAAGGCGTTGCGCTTACCGGGGCGCTGAGGGTCACCACCGCGCTCACCAAAAATAGTCAGCATCTCTTCGGGGCTGTAGTGGGCTACCTGCCCTAAGGACCAGCCGCCATCACTGTTTTTACCCAGCTTCTGGGCAGCTTCAATATCAAAATAAATATCGCCATCAGGCTGGGCAAGGCCCTGCTCATCGGTAAACCCGGGCACACGGTAGGCCAGGCCCTCACGAAGAAGCTTTTGCACAGCAGCCACCACAGAAGGAACCGAGTCTACAACACTTACATAATGGTCAGGGGCGATCACGTTCAGGGCCACCATGTCGCTGCGGAAGAGCTCAGTCTGCTCCTCAGCTAGCTCACGCCAATCAACACCTGTAGCTTCAGCACGTTCGAGCAAGGGGTCATCAACATCGGTGACGTTCTGCACGAACGTCACCTCTACCCCAGCGTCACGCCAGGCACGGTTGAGCACATCAAAAGCAACATAGGTAGAGGCATGCCCCATGTGGGTAGCGTCGTAGGGGGTAATACCGCACACATACAGCCCGGCGCGGCTCTCGCGCTCAAGAGTTTGCCGGCTTCCTGCTGCAGTATCGAAGATGGTAGGGAGGGGCGCCTGCCCCGGGAGTGACGGAATGGTGGGCTGATCCCAAGCTCGCATGAAAACCTCACGATAGTTGCTATGCTCCCACCCAAGGCTATCCCGGGCGGCGCTTTTTCTCTCACTAAAACAATACCCGCCCGGAAAGCTATTTCCGGGCGGGTAAGAGAGTGAGTCAGGTCTACGCAGCGAGGACGCCGGTGCCTAGAAGGATGTACAGGGCAAGACCCAGGGCGATTCGGTACCAGACAAAGATGCTGTAACTCTTGTTAGAAACATATTTGAGGAACCAGCCAATAATCAGGTAACCCACCACGAAGGCAACCAGGGTCGCAACTACGGTAGAACCCAGGCCATAGTAGCCGGTAAAGCCCTCAGAGAGGCTCCCTGCTAGCTTATAGAGACCCGATGCGAAAACGGCGGGAACAGCCAGAAGGAAGGAATAGCGGGCTGCAGCCTCACGGGTATAACCCATGAGCAGACCTGCCATGATAGTACCGCCAGAGCGTGACACGCCAGGGACCAGGGCTAGCGCCTGGGCGAAACCGTAGATAATACCGTGCTTGACGGTCAGATCTTTAAGCTCTCGCTGCTCGCGGCCGATGCGGTCTGCAATGCCCAGGAAGATTGCAAAGACAATCAGCATGGTGGCAGTGATCCACAGGCTGCGGAAGGTCGAATCGATGTAGTCTTCCAGCAAGATGCCCAGAATACCGATGGGCAAGGAGCCGATAATAATGAACCAGCCCATACGAGCGTCCGGATCCTTCTTATCGACCTTACCCACCAAAGAACCAAACCAGTTCTTGATGATTCGAACGATGTCCTTCCAGAAGAAGACCAAAACAGCCGCTTCAGTACCCAGCTGGGTAATAGCGGTAAACGCCGCACCGGGGTCTTCATTGTTCGGCAAGAACTGACCTACGATACGAATATGACCCGATGACGAGATCGGCAAAAACTCAGTTAGACCCTGGACAAGACCCAGGATAATTGCTTGTATCCATTCCACAGCAGAAAACTCTACGCTAGGAAAAGAAAAAGCACAGCACCGCTGGCGGTGCTGTGCTGGGAATAACAGGAGGGACCTAGGTAAGCGGTCTACTTCTGCTCTTCATCGAGGTAGTACTCCACCTCATCGTCTTCGTCATCTTCATCAAAGTCGTAGTCGAAGTCATCGTCGTCGTCATCATCCTCATCTTCGATGAAAACTTCAAGCGGGGTGACCTCTTCGTAGGCATCGAACAGGGCTTCTTCGTAGCGTTCGAAGGCGTTTGCGATAGCTACGTAAGTTTGGTCGACGGCGGCATCGTGGTCCCCACGGCTATTGACGATAGCGTTAAGGTGCTCTTCGAGGGCGGCGGTCAGGTGAGCCAGTTCGGCACGAGGATTATTACTCATACAGTAGACGTTACTCTCTTTCACCGAGGGTGTGAAATACTGTGCGGTAAAAATTTGGTGAATCACACACAACAGCGCCGCCTCCCCTCTCTTAAAGAGGTGAGGCGGCGCCGTCTATGAGCTAACTAGCGAAAGGCTAGGAAAGGCTCAGGTTTAGAAACCCAGGCTTGCCAGGGACTCGTTGAGGGCCTTGGCTGAGTTGCGCAGACGCTCAATTTCTTCGTCTGACATGGGAACGTCAAGGACGCGCTTGACACCTTCACGGGAGACGATTGAGGGAAGTGACAGGGCAGCTTCACCTTCGATGCCGTAACGGCCACGCAGCTGGGTAGCAACGTTCAGTACAGCGTTCTGGCCACCAAGGATGGCTTCGGCGATACGGGTTGCAGAGACACCGATAGCGTAGTTGGTTGAGCCCTTACCTTCGATGACCTTGTAGGCTGCGCGCATAGCTTCTTCAGCAAGTTCGGCCTTGACCTCTTCGGTGAAGATCTTTTCGCCTTCTTCGTTGGTCCATTCGTCCAGGGGAACCATGCCGATGTTAGCTGCTGACCAGACGGGGAACTCGGAGTCGCCGTGCTCACCAACGATGTTGGCGTCAACAGAGTTGATGGCAACGCCAGCCTTTTCGGCGATGAGCCAGCGCAGGCGGGATGAGTCAAGGACGGTACCTGAGGCGAAGCAGCGCTCGGTGGGCAGACCGGTGATCTTCTGGGCAACAACAGCCAGGACGTCACAGGGGTTGGTGACGATCATGAGGATAGCGTTGGGTGCAACTTCCATGACCTTAGGAAGCATAGCCTTGAAGATGTTGACGTTTGCTTCTGCCAGTTCCAGGCGGGGCTGGCCGGGCTGCTGGCGGGCACCTGCGGTGACGATGATCAGGTCAGCATCGCGCAGAATTTCTACGTCGCCGCTACCTGCAACCTCTACTTCGTGAGCAAACAGGGTACCGTGGGCGATGTCCAGGCCTTCTGCCTCAGCGCGTGCAGCTGCGATGTCGTAGATAACAACTTCGTCGGCAGCGCCACGGAGGGTTGATGCGTAGGCGATAGCTGAGCCAACGCCACCAGCGCCGATAACGCCGAGCTTAGTGTGCTTCTTTTCGAGAGACATAGGAGGTTCCTTTCAGCAGATGCTGTGGGGGTTGTTCTGTGTTCGTGACATCCTCAAGTATGTCAGAAAATAATGCGGTGGTTTATTGGGTTTATGCGCTTTTCATTTGGGGTTTCACTGACCTTTACTCAAAAAGGCCCGCAAACCCAAATATGTGCAGTGTGACCTTTTGTGTAAGGTCACATTCCATTGCTTCTCTCTTCCCATCTGCGCCCTCAACATTGTGTCATACAAGACGCTTTCAGAAGGAAGCATTTTTGCAGAACTGCACATAAACTTATGAGGTGCGCAAACCCAAGACTACGCACCCGCTCGCAAACCAGCGTCCGCCCACCGTAGACCAAGCAAAACAGCGCCCCTCACTCCACTCCTGATAAAAGGTTCCTCATGTCTACAATACCGGCAACACCAGAACACACAGGCAGTCAAGACCAACCCCTGATGACCCACCGGCAAATCATGCTGGTCATTCTTGGTCTCATGGCCGGCATGTTCCTCTCATCCCTCGACCAGACCATCGTCTCTACAGCCATCAGAACAATCGGTGACGACTTACACGGCCTCGAACAGCAAGCCTGGGTCACCACCGCCTACATGATCACATCCACCATCACCACCCCCATCTACGGCAAACTCTCCGACCTCTTCGGACGCCGCCCCCTCTACCTCTTTGGCATCATGGTCTTCATCTTGGGCTCACTACTCTCAAGCTTCTGCACCTCTATGACCATGCTGGCAGCCTTCCGCGCCTTCCAAGGCATCGGCGCAGGTGCCCTCATATCTCTGCCCATGGCAATTATGGGCGATATGCTAGCTCCTCGTGAACGCGCCAAATACCAGGGCTACTTCCTGGCCGTCTTCGGCATCTCCTCCGTGCTCGGCCCACTCACCGGAGGACTCTTCGCTGGCAGCGATGAGATCCTATGGATTACCGGCTGGCGCTGGGTCTTCCTGATCAACGTCCCTATCGGCATCATCGCCCTGGCCATAGTCTGGAAATTTCTTCACCTACCCCGCCTCACCGACACCAGCCTCAAACCCCGCGTTGACTGGTGGGGCGCAAGCAGCGTAGTGGTAGCCCTCCTTCCCCTACTACTCGTTGCTGAACAGGGCCGCGAATGGGGCTGGACTTCTACAGCATCCATCACCTGCTTCACCATCTCCGCTGTGGGCCTAGCAGCCTTCCTCATCATTGAATCCAAGATGGGGCAAGACGCCATCCTCCAGCTAGCGCTCTTCCGCTCCGGCGCATTCTCCATGTCATCCACCCTGGGCTTCTTAGTAGGCTTCGGAATGTTCGGTGCCATGATGACCATCCCCCTCTACCTGCAAATCGTCACCGGGCTCACCCCCACCGAGGCAGGCTTTGCCACCTTGCCCCTGATGGCCGGCATCATGATTGCCTCCATCGTCTCTGGCCGCCTGGTCGCCAGCACCGGCAAGTACCGCATCTTCCCTATACTCGGCACCGCCTTTATGGTCCTGGCCTACTACTACCTGACCTTCATGACAGCTGACCGACCCCTCTGGTTCCTCATGGTAGCCATGTTCCTTATGGGCCTTGGCCTGGGCCAGCTCATGCAATCCCTCACCCTAGCAGCTCAAAACGCTGTTTCACCGGCCTACATGGGTGTAGCTTCATCAGCATCCACCTTCTTCCGCCAGATTGGTGGCACCCTGGGCACCGCCGTTCTGCTCTCCATCCTCTTCTCCACCATGCCCGGCAACATCATGCAGGCCATAGGCAATGAGGACGACCTGCGCCCAGGTCTCGATGCGGCACTCACCCCTGCCGTGGCGTCCGCCCCTGAGAATCAGGGCATTATGCAGGAGATGTGGAACCCGATCGTAGAACCAGCAAAGGCCTCCATCGCCAGCCAGCAGGCTGTTGACTGGTCAGATGACACCCAACGCACCTACTGGGTCGAACAGCTCACCCCCACCCTGGCCGAGCAAATATCTGCAACCTCAACAGAGGGAGAAGGGGCAGAAGCGTCAATCTCTGATACGTCATACCTCACCGGGGCAGATGCCCGCCTCACCCGCCCATTCATGGTTGGCTTCAACACCTCAACCCTCTCGGTCTACTGGGTCGGTTTCTTCGCCACCCTGCTGGCCTTTATTCTGACCCTCTTCTTCAAGACTCCCCCGCTACGCGCAGTATCAGGCTTGCAGGAGAATGCGCAGAGTAACAAACAGGGTTAAGTCCCACAGAAACTCGTGAAAAAACGGGATTCTGCAGGAGCGCCCTCAAGGTGTTCACAGCCCTTGAGGCGCTCAAAGGGCGCGCACACCGCCTCCAACATCTTCAGCACAGGCTGCACATTGCCCGCTTCAACCTGACGTAAAGCAGCGTCAAGGGCAAGATTTCGCGGAATATACACCGGGTTCTGGGCAAGCATCAGCTCAGTAGCCCGCAGAGGGCTAGTGTTGGTGGCCGCCCTGAGCTGCTGCAACTGTTTATTCCATCCCTCGTGTGCAGCCTCAGGGAGTAAGCAGTTGCCTTCAGCTAAAGATCTAAAGAAACCAGTGAAATCTAGGGCATAGCTTTCGAGTAGACCCAGGGTTTCTTATACGAACCGGTCTACCTGTGTGCGGGTGCCCGCACTAGCTCCTGCCAGGTCAATGCCTAGTTTGACTGCAAAAACCTCTGCCTGCCGCTCAAGAATCTCATCTTCACAGTTAGAAATAACCTCGGTGGCTAGGTGAACCGCCCGGTTGGGGTTCTCTGGGTCGATGATATCGAGCAGGGCTTCAGCAAAGCGGGAAAGATTCCATGCGGTGATGCCGGGCTGATTCTTGTAAGCGTAGCGCCCCTGGCGGTCGATGGAACTAAAAACCTTGCCACGCTCAAATGCATCAATAAAAGCACAGGGGCCAAAGTCGATAGCTTCACCTGAGATAGTCACGTTATCGGTATTGAGCACCCCGTGTACGAACCCCAGGGCCTGCCAATGTGCCACTAGATGGGCTTGCCGCTGCGCCACGGCACTAAGCAGGCCTAAGGCACGTTCCTCACCCGGCTTGCCCTCTAGAAGGTGCGGGTAGTGCCGTGCGAGGGCATAGTCTACCAACTGTTGTCTTATCTGCCGGTCACAGTGGTACTGGGCGTACTGGAAGGTGCCCACCCGCAGGTGGCTGGCAGCAACTCGCAGCACCAGGCCCGCTGGCTCCGGCTCGGGTGCCCGGCGCTGTATTTTTTCACCGGTTTCAAAGACAGCCAGGGCCCTACTGGTTGGCAGGCCAAGGGCATGCAAGGATTCCCCGATGATTGCTTCTCGCCAGGCTGCTGATAGTGGGGCCTTGCCGTCCGAACCGGGGCGGGAGAAGAGCGTCCGCCCACTGCCTTTTAGATGCACATCAACACGATTATGGCCCAGAGAGCGGTTTCCTACACTCCCCTGTTCTGGAAGTAGGAGTTCACCGACCAGGTGGGCGCGCCCGTCCCCCAGCACTGGCGATAACTGCCCGAATTGATACCCCGAATAGGCCATGGCGAAGGTAGGGGCCTCTCCCCTGCCGGTCATCCAGGCTAGGCCCGCTGCGCTGCGCAACCAAGCCTGGTCTAGCCCTAGGTCTTGAGCTAGTTCCTCATTGAGCCAGGCCAAGCGTGTTCCCTGCCGAATATCTGTTTCGGCCGGGTGGGCTAGGTCTGGGAAGCTCTGCGCGTAGGTATGTTCAAGGGCCGGGGCGGACGAACGGGGTACGGTAGGTTGCATAGAGCCAGTTTATCGCCCGGTCTGAGGCTATAAGAACTGGCTTTGAGGCAGGGTACTGCCCCCTGCTCAAAAAAAATTTTTTAAGGGCGCCAGCCAAAAATAATCAGTTTAACTGATGAGTAAAGTTGATGATCTAACCAGGGCAGAAGAATACCGTTCAAACCTTAGCGCCGAATACAGGCCAAAGAGCAACAAAAAACCGGCTCCTGTCAACAGGAGCCGGTTCCTTCTATATTCCCACTAGGGGTTATATGGTGCGCGAGGGGGGACTTGAACCCCCACCCTCTAATACGAGGACTAGCACCTCAAGCTAGCGCGTCTGCCTATTCCGCCACCCGCGCAAGGTGTCTTACACGTCTTTTTCCAAAGCCGTGCTGGCAACGAGTAATAACTATACCGAGCACTTCTCACGCACGCAAACCAGAAAGGGGCTTTGGTGGCATAAGCTCCATCACATACACATAGCAGAAAAAAGGCCCCCAGTTGCTTCCCAACCACCAGCCTTGCAGAAACCAGATAAACCAGCTTTGGGACTTGTGGAGCCTAGCTGTCAACAAAAAACCGGCTCCTGTCAACAGGAGCCGGTTCCTTCTATATTCCCACTAGGGGTTATATGGTGCGCGAGGGG
>NZ_JBPPUO010000007.1:0-109359 GCF_053544675.1 Rothia sp. 32237D007AR
GTCAACGACGGAGCCTCATCCCTCGCATCCGGCGCAACCCAGGTCAACGACGGAGCCTCATCCCTCGCATCCGGCGCAACCCAGGTCAACGACGGAGCCTCATCCCTCGCATCCGGCGCCGATAGTGCCGCCAGCGGAGCCGCAACCCTCGCTAATGGCCTGAACCAAATCAACGACGGCGTCTCTGCCCTACCCTCCCAGCTACCGGCCCTCACCGACGGAACGAGCTCCCTGGCGTCCGGCGCGAGCGACCTCGCCACCGGCGCTCAGAACCTTGAGGACGCCGCCGGGCAGCTCGCCAGTGGAAGCACCGCAGTCTCTGACGGCGCCGACGCAGCGGTCAAGGGTGCACAAACCCTTGCCGACGGAACGCAAGCTCTCCACACCGCCACCGGTACCCTCGCGTCCGGCGCGAGTGATCTAGCCAGCAGCTCCCAGCAGCTCATCGATAACTGGGGCTCCCTCAGCGACGCTCAAAGGCTTGCCGCGCTCCAACAGATTAACGCCGGTGCCACCACCCTCTCCGAGGGTGCGAGCGCCGTGGATAGCGCATCAGGCGACCTCGCTACCGGTGTATCCTCCCTCGTCGGCAACGAATCGGGCGGGTTGACTAAGCTTGCCGCCGGCGCTTCATCCCTTGAAAGCGGAGCCGGACAGCTCGCCGCTGGCGCAACCTCCCTCTCTGACGGGGCCGACACCCTGGCCGGCGGGGCTGCAACCCTCAATGACAAGGCCGGTTCTATGGCGAGCGGCTTGAGCTCGCTAGCCACCGCAATTTCTCAGGCCAATGACGGTGCCTCTGCCCTGGCTGACGGCACAGGTACCCTGGCCTCCGGCGCGCACAGCCTCGCTGATGGAACCAGCTCCCTGGCATCGGGAGCGGGGACGCTGGCTGATGGAACCAGCTCCCTGGCTTCCGGTGCGGGAACCCTGGCTGATGGAACCAGCTCCCTGGCATCGGGCGCGGGAACCCTGGCTGATGGAACCAGCTCCCTGGCATCGGGCGCGGGAACCCTGGCTAACGGCACCAGCACCCTGGCGTCCGGCGCAGGCACCCTCGCCGACGGTGCAGGAACCCTGGCCGACGGTACCAACTCCCTGGCGTCCGGCGCAGGCACCCTCGCCGACGGCACCCAGACCCTGGACGAAGGCGCAGGATCCGCCGTTGACGGCGCCACCAGCCTCTCCAACGGCCTCAGCGACCTGAACGATGGTAACAGCGAGCTCGCGACCTCCCTGGGGGACGCCGTGGGGCAGGTTCCCAGCTACACCACCGACCAGGCCAGCGAACTCAGCGCGGTCACCAGCGACCCCGTCACCATTGAGAAAACCCGCCTGAACGAGGTGTCCACCTACGGCCACGGCCTGGCCCCCTACTTCATGACCCTGGGCCTGTGGGTCGGCGCTATCGCCTACTTCATGATGTACCCGGCGATCTCCAGCAAGTTCGCCCGCGGCGGCCACTCCGGCCTGCGAACCCTGCGCGGTGCCCTGGTTCCGGTACTCTTCATGGGTATTATTCAGGGCACGGTGATGTCTACCGTGATTCACTACTGGGTGGGCATTGAAGAGATAAACTTCTGGGGCCTGACCGGCTTCGCCATTCTGACCTCTATCACCTTCCTGGCCATCAACCAGGCCCTCATCGCCCTGCTGGATGCCCCTGGCCGTTTCATCGCTCTGATTCTGACCGTGGTTCAGATTGGTGCGGCGGGCGGTACCTACCCGATTGAGACAGCCCCTGCCTTCCTGCAGGCTATCCACCCCTGGCTGCCGCTGACTCACGCGCTGGAGGCTTTCCGCTCCCTGATTGCCGGTGGCTCCATCGGTATTGCAACGGGTATTGTCTGGCTGCTGGGCTGGATTGCTCTGGGTGTTGCGGGCACTGCCCTGAGCATCTGGATTCGCCACCGCCGCGAAGATAAGGCGGAGGCCGAACGCCAGGCCCGCCGGGCCGTCCTGGCGAGCGCCTAAAGAATCAAGGCCCCTAACCTACGCCCTTTCGTTTCTACCCCGATGTATCACCCCGGAGGCAGGAGCGAAGGGGCGTAGAGGGTTAAAGGGGCCACCTATAAATAACAGGCTAGCCCTCCACCCCAACCCCACCTTCGCCCGAACCTATAGGATAGAAGGAACCGCACCACTATCTTCCACCGTTGAAAGAGGAACCATGGGGTACTTTGAGTCCGTCCAGTCTGCCGCGCAGCTGCTCAAGCCGCTCACCGATGAGCGTATGTTGCAGGCTCTTGACCGCCTTGAGGTGGACTACGAGCTGGGCGATGACGGGGCCGCTGTGTTCCATTTTGAGCGGGGCTACTTCTACTACACCCTCTCCAGCAACGCCAGCCGCGACCTGCTGAGCGTGCGCGGCAGCTACCGGGGCACCTTCCCCCTCGAGGCGCTGCCCGCCCTCAACGAGTTCACCAACGCCTGGAACCAGCAGAACCTCTTCCCCAAGGTCTTCCCCTACCGGGTTGAAGAGGAGGGGCAGGGGTTTGTGGTGCTGCCGGTTGAGCTGAGCATGGTTTATGCGGGCGGGGTGACGGACGCCCAGCTGGATGAGCACCTGCGCGCTGCCCTGCAGACTTCGCTGGAGTACTTCGAGACCGTGGCCTCCACCTTCGGCGGGGAGGAGTAGCCTTGTCACAGCGCTTTAAAGTTGATTTGGGTGGCCTGGTTGAGCTGCTGTCGAAGAACCTGTATTCGGGCCCGCAGGTTTACCTGCGCGAGGCGATTCAGAACGGGGTTGACGCTATTACTGCCCGCCGGGAGCAGGACGCCGACGCCCCCGCCCGGGTGCTCCTTGAGCCCTGGGAAGATGGCACAGGCATCACCATTACCGACACCGGTGTGGGTCTGACGGCTGAGCAGGCTGAGGAGTTTCTGGCGACGATTGGCCGTACCTCTAAGCGCGATGAGGTCTTTAACGAGGGTCGCGCCGAGTTTTTGGGCCAGTTCGGTATTGGCCTGCTGGCCTGTTTTTTGATTGCCGATACGGTTGAGGTCACCTCGCAGAGCGTGCTGCCGGGGGCTGCCCCGGTGCGCTGGCTGGGTCATGCGGACGGCACCTTTGAGGTGCTTCAGCTAGCCGGCGGTGAGGACGCCACCGGGCAGGTTCCCGAGGTCGGCACGACGATTCGCCTGAAGGCGCGGGCGGACGCCGCCCACTGGGTTGCCGAGGAGACGGTGGTGACGCTGGCCAGCGACTACGCCGATATGCTGCCGGTTGAGGTGTCGGTTCGGGTCACGGCTGCCGGTCAGCGCATCTGGCGGCGTATCTCTTTACCTGCCCTGCCCTGGGCCAAGGGTGAGGGTAAGGGCCAGCCTAATGAGCATGAGCGGGCTATGGCGCTGACTAACTATGCGGAGAAGACCTTGGGCTTCACCCCCTTGGCGGCTCTTGAGATGGAGGTCCCTGCCACCGGTACAAGCGGTGTGGCTTATGTGCTGCCGCAGGCGGTCTCCCCTGGTTCAGGCCGTCACCGGGTCTATGTGAAGAACATGCTGGTGAACACCCGTGAAGATAGTCTGCTACCTGATTGGGCGTTCTTTGTGCGGGCGGTGGTGAATTCGGAGTCCTTGACTCCCACGGCCTCCCGCGAGCAGCTGCGCGAGGATGAGATTCTTCTGCTGACCCGTGAGGCTATCGGTGAGCAGCTCAAGGCCTGGATTACCGCCACTCTCTCTGAGCCCAGTACCCTGCGTGATCGCTTTGTGGAGACCCATTCTTTGGCCCTGCGCGCGGTGGCCTTAGCCAGTGACGACATGCTCGATGTAGTAGCGCGTTCCCTGCCCTTTGAGACCACCGGCGGTATCGCCACCCTCTCCCAGGTTGTGGAAGAGACCGGGCAGGTACTCTACACCCCTACCACGGAGGCCTACCGCCGGGTTGCCCCGGTGGCGCGGGCCCAGGGGCTGTGGGTGGTCAATGGCGGGTACGTCTATGATTCTGATTTGCTGGCTAAACTGGCTGACCGGCCCCGCTGGAAGGTCACTGAGCTGACCAGTAAGGACGTCACCCAGACTCTTACAGCCGTTGAGATGGAACGCGAGTTCGAGGTGCTGCGCGGCTTAGAGCGCGCCCGGGCCGTACTGGCGGCCCATGACTGCGGCGTCCTCTTGCGCACCTTTGACCCCGCTGAGGTACCCGCGGTGCTGCTGCGTGATGCGCAGGCCGAGCGTGCCCGTGACCTGGCCCAGGAGGCTGAGGACGCCGGTGGCCCCTGGGGTGGAATCCTCGGCTCCTTCACCGAGGCGGCAGCCGAGCCGACCCGCACCTTGGTGCTCAATGACGCTAACGAGAATACCCGCCGCCTACTGCATCAGCCGGAGCACGCGTCCTTTGAACCGGGCCTGGTCACTCTTTACCTGTCAGCTCTTATGTTGGCGGGAGAGGGCTTGCGCGGGTCTGAAACTAACCTGCTCAGCGACAGCCTGGCCCAGCTGCTTGAGGCTGCCCTGCGCCAGCCCTAACTTTTAGCTACCCACGAGGGAGAAGACTGTGTGGTCAACCCACCAAGCCGCCCAGAAAATTGCTGCTACCCGCGACCTGCCCTACGGTAGCGCCCGCACCGCAGCCATGGAGTACATTACCCGCACCCTGGAGCGGGAGGGCCCTGAATCCATGCTGCCTGAGGCCTACCTTAACCTGGTGGAGGCCTACGTCTTTGGGCAGCCCACCCCGGCTTCCTTTGCGGTCTTCTCTAAGCTTTTGCGTCTTTACGATGCTCACCCTGAGCATTTTGATGAGTTCACCGCTCGCACCCTTTTCTGGCAGTTTAAGTGGATTATTGGCGATATGACCGCCTACCCGCAGATTTCTAAGGAGCAGGCGCGTGAGCTGCTCGATGAGATGCGCCGCCGCTACCGCCTGGCGGGCATGGGCGAGATGGCCCCTGACCGGGCCGAGTATATGTGGGCAGCCCATATTGGCGAGGATGAGGCCGCTGAGAGGTGGCGGGCCCGCTGGCTGTCGCACGGTGAGGACGAGATGGACTGCGGCTCCTGTAGGCACGGCGGGATCCTGCGTGATTATGTGACGGACGGGGAATTTGAGGCGGCTGTTCGCCTAGGTGCCCCCACCGATGATTTGTGTAATAGGGAGCCTGCGGCCTCCCACCGGCAGTTGGCTTTGGCTTACCTGCATACGGGGGATGGCCAAGCGGCTGGGCGTCACCTCTTGCGGGCGGCGGCTCACCGGGGCCAGTATGACCCAGATGATGTGGGGGTTGAGTTTGAGGTGCTAGCCCGCGGGCAGAACCTTCAGGCGGCCTTTGATTTGCTGGCTGACCACGGCAAACGTGCCCTTGACCTGGCGGGCGACCCTGGCGATAACCGTAATTTTCTGCGCTATATTGTTGCCGGTTTGGCCTGGGCTGTGGAGAGCCAGGCGGATATGCCCACTGGTGTGCAACCTGCCGGTCAGGTGCCTCGGGCGACCTTGCGACAGCTCTATGAGTGGGCAGTGGAAGAATCAAAGCCGCTCTCCCAGGCCTTTGACCGGCGGGCGGGTAACACTCGTTTCTCAGAGTCCATTGAGGCCGCCACTAGGTTGCCGGTTCTGGTGCCCATTGTGCTACCCACCGGGGCGGACGGTGCCGACTCAGCGAGTGCAGATACCCAGGCCGCTACTGGGCTGGGGTCTACTGAGGCGGGGCCTACTGAGCTGGAGCCCACTCCCCTATCTTTCACTCCGGTTGAGCCTTACCTGGCGATAGCTCGCCAGTTAGAGGCTACCGGGCCTGCCCACCAGGCAGGGCTGGCCTATGCTGAGGCTGCTTTCTTGACACTCACGGGTGGCTCTAGTGCAGGGGCGCAGGCGCTGGAGGCCCACAGCTACTTTGAGAAGGCCTGGCCCCTGCTAGTGGAGGGCAACGCCACCCCTGCCCTACTGGTGGAGGTTGTGCGCCTGTGGGCACCAGCAGCGGAGCAGATGGGCGCTTTAGAGGCCCTGCGCGGCCCGGTTGATGAACTACAAGAGCTGACCCAGCAGGCTATCACTGCCGCCCAGCACCAAGACCCCGAAGCTGATAGTCAGGTGCTCCGCCCCCATCTGCTGACCTGCTTGCAGGCTCAGGAGCTGAGCGCTCGCCTGTGCCTGGCCCTTAAGGTTCCTGGTAGCCAGCAGCTCCTTGATGAGCTGGTGGAGGCCTACTGTGAGAGTGAGCAGTGGGAGCGGGCTGCCCGCCTGTTGGTGGTTGCCGCTGAAGCTGCGGCTGACACCGGGCAGGGTGAGCTGGCGATTGACCGCTATGAGCTGGCGGCTAAGCTTTTTGACCTGATGAAGCTCAAGAAATCCCGTGCCGCTGCCCTGGACGCCTGCATTGAGCTGCTGCGCGCCACCGGCCAGGAGCACCGCGTCGAAGCCCTACTGGCTGAACTTGTGGAGCCCTAACACTGATTTACCACCGACATAGAGGATTATTCATAAGGGGTAGCAACCACCAACTAGACAACAGCCCCACCAGCGGCAAAAAATTGAGGATAAATCATCACAAATATTCTCAAAGCCAAACCGGAGAGACCGTTGCCCCACAAGCCTATAACAGGCCTTAGGCACCAGCAATTCACCACGCTACTGACAGCCCTCAACAACCACCTCACCTGGATTAAACCCGACCAAAAACCACGCAAACTCACCCTGGCCCAGGCTCTGAAAATTACCCTGCTCTACCACCGGCACAATCTGACCGAAGAACTCCTGGCAGGATTCCACGACGTCTCTCAAGCGACAATTTCAAGGACTATCAACCTGATAGAACAGGCACTAGTGAAGATTTTCAGGCCGCTAATCCAGCCTCTTGAAAAAGCACTCGATGCACCAGGTTCACTGGTCATCGACGGCACACTGATACCGGTCTGGAACTGGCGTTCGCTAGGGAAAATAAACTTCTCCGGTAAACACAAACGTGCAGGTTTCAATCAGCAGGTCATCTGCACCGTTGATGGGAAACTCCTTGCCATCACGGATCAATTGCCTGGTGCCAGGCATGATGCTTTTGCCTTTAAGGAACACGGTCTTGAGAAGTATCTGGGTGAGACCACTCTGGCGGATAAGGGCTACGTTGGTTTGGGGCTACTGACCCCGACCAAGCGTAAGCCTGGGCTGAAAATGCCCAAGGTTGTTAAAGACAACAATCGTGTCATCAATAAGTTGCGGGCGGTGGTGGAGCATGTCATCGCGCAGATTAAGACCTGGCGTGTTTTGCATTCGGTTTTCCGTCGGCCGTTGGGTGTTTATGGGTGTGTGTTTTCGGTGGTGAGGGGGTTGGTGTTTTTGGCTGTTGGGCGCCCCTTATGAGTAAGCCTCTTTCTGAGCCTAAATTTTATTTTAGCGATAAATTCTTACGTCTTGACTTTCCCAAATACTTCCATCTATTTTATTGGTGAAAACTTGTCCCTCATAATCATATTCCACTAAAGGAAAATAGATAGTATCTATAGTGTAATCCCAAAATTCAATAACCTGTTTAGGATGGACAGCAAGGTATTCATCCGCATAAAGGTCAGCTTCCCCTCCCAATTTGTGATGAGGGAAAACGCCCAAGATGTGAGGGGCATTGGGGCTACCTTCCACCAAGAGAATGTAACCATCATGGCCAATTTCTCCGGGAGAGACATCAGAATCTACCCCTTCCTGAGAGTAAGGGTTTGCCGATATTTTTTCCCGTATTGCCCCCATCTGCCCCATGGTCTGGGGGTAAAGATTATAGAGCCTGGTTCTTTTAGGTGCGCAGATAATCCAGGGGGCTGCAGATTTTTCCGCCTCACAATAGGCCTGACAGTATTTCTCTGCCTTCTGGTAGCTGGAATATACAGCGGCAACTGATACATCCCCAAAAGGGATGTGCAAAACTATGTAGATAAAATCTGAAATATCAGTAGCCGCAGTTTTCATCTTTTTTCGCCGTCTGCACAACAGTTCTTATGGTCGTTCCACTAATAGTTACTTCACCATAGGTTATTTGTTGAAATTTTGACTTATTAGAGTTTTTACACGGCCATGCCAAACTCTTTAGTTCCATAGAGCTGATATTATAACCAACCTGGGATTTATCGGTCATCTTCCTATAGCTCAAACCTCCCCATTCAACAATATACAGTGCTGAATTATGATGGATCTTTTGCACCCTGAAGTTGCATTTTGTATAAGGCTTAGCCCCAATAGTTCCATAACCACCTGACTTTCTCAAGTGAACTGCACTCGGATAAAGAGTGCACCCTGAATCAACATAGCTATATAGCTGCATATTGCCGGAATTTGAAACCTCAAAATAACCCTGAGGAATCCCTGCTATATCTTGAAGGCGCTCAATCCGCTGCACTTCAACAACATTATCTACAGCAGAGGCATCTGGCATTCGAACACCAAAAACCAGAAAAATAGCTATAAAAAAGATTGAAAAAAATTTTTCACTTGAACTCACCAACTTTCCCACTGGCAAAAATTTGAAATACTGATATTCGCAAGATGCATAGCTTCTTGGTCATTCTTATTGACGTTATAATCAAAACCTTCAAGGTCATTATCGACAATATATGGATAAATTAAATTATACTTTTCTACCCACACCTTACTGGCAAATAATAAATCTTTATCACGAGCTTTACCAGACATATCACGCATAACTTCTTCCACCCGCTTAGCCTGTTCAAGACTCAATGTTTTTTGAGCAACGGGCCAACCAACACCCAAAATTTCAAGCTGGCTACGCACATCGTTGCACCATGATTCAGTTGAAAGTTTGGAATCACTTGAACAAGCAAGCAAAAATATACTGAGAAGGAAAGTTAAGAAAATCCTAGAAAATTTAGAATAAATTTTCACCTCTACCTCCATGAAATTTTATCCACGCTAGATAGGTACACTCAGGAGTTTTTCCTGGAGGAACACTTAAAAATCCGATAAATTCATTCCTAAAAATATCATCCATAATAAATTATTCTCCTTGAGTTCTTGGTCAACCACCTTTGGCTGAACTTGGGGATCAAAGGGAAACCTCTTAGAGCTATTTTAACCACCCAACTCAGTAATTATCAATACTCTGATATAAAATTTTATTTACTGTTGAACATCAAGCCTCCCTAAGCTACCCAAACCCCACTGCGGGCCCGCCATCGGAGAGTTAAGGCGCGAGCGCCCATGTACCACAGGGCGTAGGAGCACCAGAGCAGCAGGTAGGCCAGAGTGGAGGTATCGACGTGCCCAGCCCAGCCCAGCTGCCCGCCCCCGGTAAGAGGGGTGGGGGCGTCCGCACCGGCACCGGCACCGGCACCGAACCAGAAATACAGCCCAGCCAGCACCGGCAGATAGGACACCAGGGTAAAGAGCCCCGCCAGCCCCAGGTAGCGCACGTCCTGGGCGCCAATGAGCACGCCGTCCAGAATGAAAACATAGGCGGCCAGGGGCTGGCCCACCGCCAGCACCAGCAGGGAAAGGGCAAAGAGGCGCTGCACCTCAGTGTCGGAGGTAAAGACCCAGGCCAGACCAAAGCCAACCACCGGGCAGACCAAGGCCGTGACCAGACCAAAGACCAGGCTCCACCGCACCAGGCGGTTTTTGAGCTGAACCACCGCGTCCTGCCCCTGCCGGGTTGAAAGATCCTGCGCCCCCATCTCCTTGCTGAGGAGGGCCTGGGCGGCAATAGCTAAAGCGTCCAGGGCGAAGGCTAGCAGGTTAAAGAAGGCCATGGTCAGCTGGTAGGCGGCCAAGTTTTTCTCGCCCTGGGAGGTCACCACAAAAACTGTAGCCAGCAGGGCGATTCGTAGGCAGGCGGCCCGCACCATCAGCCAGGCCCCCACTTTAAAGACGGCAGCTAGCCCAGCCCGATCCGGTAGCCAGCCAGGCCTGTGACCCTGCGCCGGTAAGGCAGAGTGCTGCACCCGCCCCCTAGAGCTGTGGGTGCGCGTCCTGGCTACTACCGCGTAGGTCAGGGCCAGGGCCATGCCCCACTGAATCGCAGCCGTTGCCACCGCTGAGCCAGCTACACCCCACCCTGCCGGGTAAACCAGGGCCCAGCTCAGCGGCACGTTGAGAGCAGCGCCAGTACTAGCAACGTAGAGCGGGGTTTTGGCGTCCTGAAAACCACGCAGGGCACCAGTAGCCGCCAGCACCAGCAAAATACCGGGCAGGCCTACCAGTGAAGGTAGCAGGTAGGCGGTGGCATAGGTCAGCACCTCCCCGCTAGCCCCCAAGGCCCGCAAGAGAGGAGTTGCGGTCAGGGCCAGCAGCAGGGCAAAGAAAACACCCAGGCCAGCAGCCACCCACAAGCCATTACGGGCAGCAGCCAAAGCCCGGGGAATATCCCCTGCCCCTACCGCCCGGGCCACAGCAGGGGTGGTGGAATAGGCCAAAAAGACCATGAAACCTACCAGGGTCTGCACCACCGTTGAGCCAAGCGTCAGACCTGCCAAAGGGGCACTGCCCAGGTGGCCTACGATGGCAGAATCAGCCAACACCAGCAGGGGCTCAGCAATCAGGGCACCAAAAGCGGGCACCGCCAGGGCAAGGATCTGGCGGTTCAAGGAAGGCTGAGACAGGGCAGGGCGCGGTGGTGTGTAAGGCATGAAAACCACCCTACCTGCCACCTCAGCAGAATAGGTGTTAAGGGCGGGTCATGATGTAGGTTTTACGGCCAGCGAATTCGTCCTTACGGGTGATGGCGAACCCTTCTTTTTCGTAGAAGCGAATGGCACGGGCATTGGTGGAAAGCACCTCAAGTTCAGCCGGGCCTGAGTCCAGCACCTGGCCCATCAGGGCCTGGGCAACCCCCGTGCCGAAGGCCTCAGGGAGCAGGTAGAGCATTTCAAGTTTTTGTACCTCGTAGGGCATTTGGGAGGCAAAAGCCAACCCCAGCAGCTTGCCGGGGGCGTCCTTTTCTCCTGCTTCTACCGCAACCAGGGCGCGGCGGCGCTGACCGAGCTGCTGCTGGACGTCCTCACCGGTGCCGCCGGTAGATTCTAGCCAATCTGCAAACCCGGTAGCGCGGGTCTCAAGCTGTTGCTCCTGGGCGGCAAACATCTGCGGGGTGAAAGTTCCTGCATAGGCGTGACGCCAGGAAACCATGCGCAGTTCTTCCCAGGCTCTAGCCTCTGCGGGCGCAGGGGGCCGGATCTCAAAGTTCATTCTTCTCCTTGCGCCGTGCAGCTGCGAGTCAGCGAAAGGGGGCAAGGCGTAGAGTCATGATACCGCAACCGGCCTGCGCCGAATCCAGGTCTTAGAGCGGTAGGTGGTAGATGTAGTCCTGTACCGTTACCGTCTCAGTCAGGTGGAAGGGGCACTCACCGACCTGGCTAAAACCCACCTTCTCGTAGAAGGCCTGGGCGCGGTGGTTAAGCTGAGGGGTGCGTAAATGCAGCCCGTCCTTACCATCGGCGCGGGCCTCAGAAATCACAGACTGCATAAGCTCCCTAGCCAGACCGGTGCCGCGAGTCTCAGCAGAGAGGTAGAACTTGCTCAGGTAGGCGGCATCCCCAGGGACCTCATCGGGCTGGGAGGCAGTGTGGTCAATACCGGCGTAGGCGATGATGTCATCATTTTTATCCACTGCCAGGGTGAAGCTGTGGGAGCCAGTTTCTAGAAAATGGGTGAAAGAGGCCTCATCTAGGTTTTCGCTCACAAAGACTTCTATGTGCTCGCTGGAAACTATCGGCGGGGTGGAGTCCGGGAAGTGGGCGCTGGCGAAAGCTGAGAGGGCCGGGGCGTCAGCGAGGGTAGCAGGGCGTAGGGTGTAGCTCATCCTTATTCTTTCTCGTAACCGCGGAGCTTGTTCAAGGCCCGGCGTTCAGTTTTTGTTGGTCGCCCTGCGCCCCTCTCACGGCGGGGTAGGGCGCCGCTGGTGAGGTAGGCAGGTTTAGGGGCAGAGATATCTTTATAGCAGGTGGCAGCCACCGGCGCACCAACCCGCTTAGAAATGGTCTTATGCACTACCAGTACGCGCTCCCAGCCAGGGTAGCGCACAGTAATAGTATCGCCGGGTTTGATTTTCTGCGAGGGCTTGGCGTGTTCGCTGTTGATGCGCACGTGCCCAGCTTTGACTTCGGCGGACGCCAGTGAGCGGGTTTTAAAAACGCGCACGGACCAGAGCCAGGCGTCGATACGCACTGGCGGCTGTGGCCCTGTGGGGCCGGGGGCCTCTACTAGCGGGTGGGCGCTGGGTGAATTCATGTTTCTAGGCTACCTAATGAGCGAATGAGATGCTTCCCCGCCTCTTCCCCACCCGAGCGTGCACCATATCGCCGAGAGTGCGGCAGCCGTGCGCACTCTCGGCGATATGACGCACTTTCGCGACCCAACGGGTTCTGCCCTGCCGTACACTTGTGCCCATGACTAGCCCTACCACCCCTACCCTTCCCCTTGGTTCATGTTCCCTGCCGATTGATGAGAACCTGCCGGGCACCGCTGCCGGTGAGTCCCGCTGGGTGCTCCTAGAGCACCCCGGCGGGTGGGGGCGAGATATTCTGGACGGAACAGCCTTTGGCCCCGAACTCTCAGCCGCCTTGAAGGAGAAAATGGCTCAGGTAGGTGCCCGCTTGCTCCTGATGAGGCAACCTGGCCGGGCAGGGCAGAAGAATAAGGACGCTGCCAGCCGCCGTGCTTTTCTTGCGGTCACCGGGGGTAGGGGTTTTGCTGAGGCCACCCTTTACTCTTTTGAGATACCTGGTGCGGAGAGTTTATTAACCTTGCCCCTGGATGAACCGGATAATATCCCCGGTGCGGTTGTTTCAGGTGAAACCCTCACCCTTATCTGCACCCACGCCAAGCGCGACCGCTGCTGTGCAGTACGCGGCCGCCCCCTTGCGTCCTTTCTAGCAGAACACCTAGCGGATGGCAGTATCTGGGAGTGCTCACACACCGGCGGGCACCGTTTTGCCCCGGTAGCCCTCAGCCTACCTACCGGCTACACCTACGGACGCCTCACTGTCGAGCAGGCCCTCACTCTCACCCGTAGCGCCCAGGAAGGCCGTGTAGAAGTGGCCGGTCTGCGCGGTCGCTCATGCTACTGCCCTATCGAGCAGGTAGCGGAGGTGGCCGTCCGCACCCTCTTGCAGGAGGCCGGTGAGCAGGCAGGGCCCAGCGACTTGAGCCCCACCGGTGTGAACCTCAACGAGCTGAGCCTGGGCGAATTGGCTGCCACTGACACCAACCAGCAGACTGCCCGCATCACCCACCGCGACGGACGCTCCTGGCTAGTAACAGCCCGTCGCACCGAATTGGCGCCCCGCCCAGCCTCCTGCGGTAAGGACGCCGGCCCCGCCTTTAGCTGGGAAGTCACCAGCCTGCACCAGGTCACCCACTAAAGAAAGAGCGTTTTAAAGAAGAGTGGGGTTCCTGGCGGTCTGCGGCACACGCCGCACCCCGAAAGGAACCCCACATTGGTAGGAAGTGTTGTGAGAGATTAAACCACGCCGGTGGCACCCAGCAGGGAGCCGACACCGAAGGTCACAGCCAGGGCCAGGGCACCACCGATGACCACACGCAAAGCGGCCTTGCCATAGCGCGGGGAGCCGCCCCACTTGGCACCCAGGCTACCGGTGATAGCCAGAGCAATCAGAACACCAGCGAAAGTCACCGGGATACGGATAGATTCGGGGAAGAGCAGAATCAGTAAAGTGGGCAGTAAGGCACCGACCAGGAAGGCACCGGCTGATGCGAAAGCAGCAGACCAGGGTGAGGGGATGTCCTCAGCGTCAATGCCCAGCTCAAAGTGCAGGTGGGTTTTGAGGGCGTCCTTCTCGGTCATCTCGATAGCGGCCTTGCGGGCAGTATCGGGGGCGATACCGCGATCTTCAAGGATTTCAGTTAGCTCATCGAGCTCGCGCTCAGGTATGTCACGCAGCTCGGCCTTTTCCTTGGCAATCAAGGCTTCCTGGCTATCCACCTGGGAGGAGACAGAGACATATTCGCCTAGGGCCATTGAGATGGCGCCACCGACGACAGCGGCGGCGGCAGCCACACCGATAGCGGAAGTGTTAGAGGTTGCACCGGCAACACCGACCACGGTGGCCGCTACAGAGACGATACCGTCGTTAGCGCCGAGCACGGCCGCACGCAGACGGTTCAGTTTCTCCTGGTAGGCACCACCCATGTTGTGACCTTCACCAGTGTGAGATTGAGGAGCAGCAGTGGCAGGGGCTGCTTCATGTGGTTGGTTTGTCATAGGTCTAAGCGTAAAGATTTTCCAAGCTTTCTTCCAGCTAGCCCAAAGTAACTCTGTATGCTTCCTCACATAACTGGAAGGTGAGGTAGGGCTGAGTTGCTTACCGATAAGGGGCTTCTACAGGCAGTCAAGGAACTCGCCCAGGGCAACACAGGCACCCTACTGCTCCTTCCGCGTCCTGGCCCAGGCCTTGGCCTAGCGTATTTGCCCTGCCCGCCCCTATCATAGAAAAGATGACCACTTATGACCGCACCACCCTGCGGGCATCTTCACCATTAAGGACACCACCCATGACCTATACCGTCAGCGACTACCTGCTTGACCGCCTTGCTTCTCTAGGCGTAGCCGAAGTATTCGGCGTACCCGGTGACTTCAACCTGCAGTTCCTTGACCACGTTATCTCCAATGAAAAGCTGGACTGGGTAGGTACCGCCAACGAATTGAACGGCGGTTACGCAGCTGATGGCTACGCCCGCATCAAGGGTATTGGCGCACTGGTCACTACCTACGGTGTCGGTGAGCTTTCTGCCATCAACGCCACCGCAGGCTCCTACGCCGAGCACGTGCCGGTAGTGCACATTGTTGGTGCTCCTTCTAAGGACGCCCAGGCTGCACACCTGGCCATGCACCACACCCTGGGCGACGGGGACTTCACCCACTTCCTCCGTATGGCCGAAGAGGTTTCTTGTGCCGTAGCAGATTTGAACCACGCTACCGCAACCACCGAGATCGACCGTGTTCTGCGCGAAGTAATGATTCAGAAGCGCCCCGGTTACATTCTGCTGGCAACCGACGTGGCCCGTGTTGAGGTAGAGCGCCCCACCGAGCCCCTAGAAATCCCTGCCGCTCTCTCATCTGCTGGGGCAACTGAGGCTTTCCGCACCGACCTGGCTGAGGTTCTGCGTGGCAAGAAGACCACCGTCCTGGCTGACCTGCTGGTACACCGCCTAGGTGCCCAGGGCAACCTGACCCAGATGCTTGAAGCTACCGGCCTGCCCTATGCAACCCTCATGTGGGGTAAGACCCTGGTTGATGAGTCCAAGCCCGCCTTCGCAGGTATCTACGCCGGTGTGGTCTCTAGCGACCGCACTAAGGACGCCGTGGAGCAGGCAGAGGCCCTCATCTGCGCCGGTGTGACCTTCACCGACACCACCACCGCCGGTTTCTCACAGAACCTGCCCGAAAACACTGTCTTCTTGGACGCTCAGACCGCCAAGATTGGCCGCAAGACCTACGCACCCCTGACCCTGGATGTTGCCCTGGATATTGTGCGCGAGGTAGCCCTAGAGGTTAAGGCTGAGCCCAAGCCCCTGCTGGACTGGTCAGCTGAGGGTCACGAGAATGTAGATCAGGACGCCCCCCTCACCCAGGACGCCCTCTGGTCACTGCTCTCTCACGAGCTGTCACCGGGCAACATTGTGGTCGCTGAGCAGGGCACTTCCTTCTTCGGTATGGCTTCACGCCGTTTCCCCGAGAACTCCAAGTTCATTGGTCAGCCCCTGTGGGGTTCTATCGGTTACAGCCTCCCGGCCCTGCTGGGTGCGGCTATGGCCGACCGTGAGGCCCGCGGCGTCCTGCTCATTGGTGATGGCTCAGCTCAGCTGACCATCCAGGAGCTGGGTACTGTTCTGGAGCACAAGCTCAACCCTGTAGTGTTCCTCATCAACAACGATGGTTACACTGTTGAGCGCGCTATCCACGGCCCCACCCAGGCTTACAACGACATCCGCGGCTACAACTGGCAGATGGTTCCTGCGGCCCTGGGCGCAACCGAGGACGATGTTCTCACCCTGCGCGTCTCCACCGCCGCTGAGCTGCTTGAAGCTACCGAACTGACCAAGAAGACTCGCGACAAGATGGTCTTTATCGAGGTGCTCATGGGTAAGGACGACGTCCCCGCCCTGCTGGCTGACGTTGCCGCCGCCCTCACCAAGGCTAACTCCTAAGGTTTATTAGCCTCCCCCTGTTTATCACGAAACCCGCAGCTAAAGCTGCGGGTTTCGTGGCGTTTGGGGGGCTGGCCAATGACTATAGGGAGTTTTGGTAGGAAGACGGAATTTTGGGAGTGTAGAAGCTTTTACTTCTGCACGAAGTAGAGGCGCTTGTTGACGAATTCGTCCATGCCGTAGGGGCCAAGTTCGCGGCCATAGCCGGAGTTCTTCACACCACCGAAGGGAATTTCGACGCCTTCACCGGCGGGAGTGTTGACGTTGACCATGCCAGCTTCAAGCTGCTGGGCCAGGTGGCGGGCGCGGGCCTCGTCCTGGGAGAATACGGCACCACCTAGACCGTACTGGGTGTTATTGGCCAGCTCGATAGCTTCTTGGTCGCTCTCAACCCGGTAGACGGTGGCAACGGGGCCAAAAAGCTCCTGATAGTAGGCCTCAGAGCCGACGGGCACATCGGTGAGGACGGCTGGGGAAAGGTAGGCGCTTTTCTCATCCAGGAGCTGCCCACCGGTATGCAGGGTGGCACCGGCTGCCACGGCGGCATCCAGCTGCTTTTTAAGGTTTTCAGCTGCTGATCGGGATGAGAGGGGCATGTAGGTTTTTTCCGTGGCTTCAGTGGGTTTGCCCGGCTTCATAGCCTCAGCGTGTTTGACGAGTTCAGCTACGAACTCTTCGTAGATGTCGCTCATAATGATGATGCGTTTGTTGGAGTTGCAGGCCTGGCCGGTGTTGTACATGCGCACGGCCCAGGCGGTGGCGGCAGCTTCAGCGACATTGTCAGTATCCAGCACGATGTAGGGGTCTGAGCCGCCTAGTTCCAGCACAGCTTTTTTGAGGTTGCGCCCGGCGATAGCGGCCACAGTGGCCCCGGCGCGTTCGGAGCCGGTGAGGGAAACGCCCTGAATGTGGCGGTGGCCGATCATGGTTTCGATCTGGTGGTGGCTTGCGAAAACTGCCTCGTAGGCGCCGTGGGGTAGCCCGGCGTCCTTCATGATGTCAGCGATGGCGAGCGCTGAGGTGGGGCAGATTTCGGCGTGTTTGAGCACGATGGTGTTGCCCAGCATGAGGTTGGGGGCGGCGAAGCGGGCGATCTGGTAGTAGGGGAAGTTCCAGGGCATGATGCCTAGTAGGGCGCCTAGGGGTTTGCGTTGGATGTAGGCCTCAGAATTTTTAGTTTTTGAGGGGATGGGTTCGTCTTTGAGGTGGTCGGCGGCGATTGTGGCGTAGTAGGTGAAGATAGCAGCGGAAAATTCTGCTTCTTCGATGCCTTCTGCAATGGGTTTGCCCATCTCTTGGGCGATAATTTCGGCTAGTTTCTGCTTGCGCTCTTTGAAGAGCTCGGCGATACGGCCCAGGGTAGCGGCGCGTTCTTGGATGCTGGTGGTGCGCCATTCTAGGTAGGCGCTGTGGGCGCGTTCTAGGGCTGCGGTGGCTTGCTCGTCGGTGAGGGTGTCGTAGGTTTTGAGTACCTCGCCGGTGGTGGGGTCTTCAAGTCGGTAGCTCATGGGTTTAGCTCCTTTGTGTTTGTAGGTTGGGGCTGGGCACCTGCCCTGCCCACATAAAACTGGTGATTAGTTCCCCGCGGCCTTGCGGATTTCTTCGATGAGGATGTCTAGGGCTTGGTTGAAGAGTTTTTCTGGCATGGTCAGTGGGGGTAGCAGGCGGATGACGTTGCCGTAGGTGCCACAGGTGAGGATAAGGACGCCGCGTTGGGCGCAGGCTGCTGCGATGTCTTTGGCGGCGGTGGGGTGGGGTTCCTTGGAGTTGGAATCTGTTACGAATTCGATGGCGAGCATGGCGCCGCGGCCGCGGATTTCACCGATGATATCGAGTTCGTCGGCCAGGGGGCCGAGTTTTTCGCGGGTGATGTTTTCGATGCGGGTGGCGCGGGAGTTGAGGTTCCAGTCTTCCATGGTTTCGATGGTGGCTAGGGCGGCGGCGCAGGCGACGGGGTTGCCGCCGTAGGTTCCGCCTAGGCCGCCGGGCTGGACCTTGTCGAAGAGTTCGGTGCGGCCGGTGACGGCGGAGAGGGGCATGCCCCCGGCGATGCCTTTGGCGGTGGTGATGAGGTCGGGTTCGATGCCTTCGTGGTCGGAGGCGAACCAGCTGCCGGTGCGGCAGAAGCCTGCTTGGACTTCGTCCGCTATGAAGATGATGCCTTTGTCGCGGGCCCAGGTGACCAGTTCGGGCAGGAACCCTTCGGCGGGGACGATGAAGCCGCCTTCACCTTGGATGGGTTCGATGAGGATTGCGGCGACGTCGTGGGAGCCGATTTGTTTTTCGATCATGTCGATGATGCGGGCGGCGGCTTTTTTGCCGTCTGTGGTGCCGTCGCGGTAGGGGTAGCTCATGGGGGCCCGGTAGATTTCGGGGGCGAAGGGGCCGAAGCCTTTCTTGTAGGGGGCGGCTTTGGCGGTGAGGGCCATGGTGAGGTTGGTGCGGCCGTGGTAGGCGTGGTCGAAGACGACGATGGCGTTGCGGCCGGTGGCGGCGCGGGCGATTTTGACGGCGTTTTCGACGGCTTCGGCACCGGAGTTGAAGAGTACGGTGCGTTTGTCGAAGTTGCCGGGGGTGAGCTGGTTGAGCTTTTCGGCAACGGCTATATAGGCCTCGTAGGGGGTGACCATGAAGCAGGTGTGGGTGAAGTGGGTGACGGCTTGGCGTACGGCGTCTACGACTTTGGGGGCGGAGGCGCCGACGGAGGTAACGGCGATGCCTGAGCCTAGGTCGGCGAGGGAGTTGCCGTCGACGTCGGTGATGATGCCGCCGTCGGCGTCTGCTGCGTAGATGGGCAGGGTGGAGGCTACGGAGCCTGGGACGCTCTTGGTGCGGCGGGTGGTAAGTTCAGCGGATGCGGGGCCGGGGATGGCGGTGGTGAGTTTAATCTGCTGGGGTAGGCGGTAGGTGATGTCGGCCATGGCTGGGTTTCCTTTGCTGAGGTTTTTGTGTAACTACAAAAAGTTGGGGCCTTAGTTGGTGTAGGGGTTGCGGATGCCGATGTACTGGGTGGATGAGTATTCGTCGATGCCTTCGGCAGCGCCTTCCCGGCCTATGCCCGATTGTTTGACGCCGCCGAAGGGGGCTGCCGCGTTGGAGATAACCCCGGCGTTGAGGCCCATGATGCCGAATTCTAGGTGGTCACTGGCGCGGTAGAGGCGGTCGATGGATTCGGTGTAGACGTAGCAGGCTAGGCCGTATTCGGTGTCGTTGGCTAGCTTGTAGGCTTCGTATTCGTCTGTGAAGGTGAGGATGGGGGCGAGGGGGCCGAAGATTTCTTCACGGATGACGCGGGCGTTGAGGGGAACATCTATGAGTACGGTGGGCTGGTAGAAGTAGCCTGCCCCCTCGCCCTTTTCGCCGCCGGTGAGTACCCGGGCGCCTTTGGTGAGGGCGTCCTCAACGAGGTCAACCATGGTGTCTTGGGCTTTTTTGTTGATGAGGGGGCCGCAGGTGACGCCCTCGTCCAGGCCATTGCCGACCTTGAGCTCACCCATTTTTTCGGCGAACTTCTGGGAGAATTCTTCGGCCAGGGATTCGTGCACGATGAAGCGGTTGGCGGCGGTGCAGGCTTCGCCGATGTTGCGCATCTTGGCGGCCATGGCACCGGCGACGGCCTGGTCGATGTCGGCATCTTCAAAGACCAGGAAGGGGGCGTTGCCGCCGAGTTCCATGGAGGTGCGCAGTACCTTGTCGGCGGCTTGTTTTAGCAGGTCTTTGCCTACGGCGGTGGAGCCGGTGAAGGAGACTTTGCGGAGGCGCGGATCGCTCATGAGGGGCTTAGAGATAGCGGCAGCTGACTTGGAGGAAACGACATTGAGGACGCCGGCGGGCAGGCCAGCATCTAGCATGGTCTTAGCGAAGTATTGGCTGGTGAGTGGGGTGAGGCGGGCAGGTTTGAGCACCATGGTGCAGCCTGCTGCGATGGCGGGGGCGACTTTGCGGGTGCCCATGGCTAGGGGGAAGTTCCAGGGGGTAATGAGTAGGCAGGGGCCCACTGGTTTGCGGCGGGTGATCATGCGCAGGTTGCCTTCGGGTGCGTCGAGGGAGCGGCCGTAGTGGCGGGGTGTTTCTTCGGCGAACCAGCGCAGGTATTCGGCCCCGTAGGTGACTTCCCCGAGGGCTTCTGTGTAGGGTTTTCCCATTTCTAGGGTGATGAGGGTGGCGAATTCTTCGGCGCGTTCGGTGACAAGTTCGAAGGCGCGGCTGAGGATTGTGGCGCGTTCGCGTGCGGTGGTGGCAGCCCAGCCGTGCTCGCCTGCTTCTTTTTCTGCTGTGCAGGCGGCATCGAGTGCGGCTAGGGCGTCTTTTTCACCGGCGGAGGCTAGGGTGGCGAGGGTTTCGCCGGTGGCGGGGTTTTCTACGGTGAAGGTTTCGCCTTGTTGTGCTTCTGTCCATTGGCCGCCGATGAGTAGGTCGGTGGGGACTTTTGCTAGGAGTTCTTTGATGTTTACGGTCATGGCTGGGGCACCTTTCACACACCACTTATGTGGTGAGGGTCTCAGATAGCTTTTCTTCTGACCATCTTACGCCCCCTTCACCCCCTAAGGTAGCCCACCTCACACACTCTGATGGGGCAGGCGTCCACCCACTGTTTATAGTTGAGCGCACCAAAAGAGGGCTGGTGCCCCATGAAACCCATGGGGCACCAGCCCTCCTTATTCCCTGTAACAGAACCTCTTACCTGAGCTGGCGTGACTCCCTATCTCACGCCGCCGGTCAGCGAAGTCGTAGCTTTACATTCTGCTGGGGCCAACAACCCAGTTAACAGTATGAGAACCTGTTGCGTCAGTGTAGATTGCCTGTCGAGTAGTAGTAAGCGTATTCCGGCTAAGAGAACACACTTCTTCACGGAAATTCAGGAAGTAGCCGGTGCAGAAACCACTACCAGCGACATCATCAGACATATCAACGGGAGTTCCGTCGCCCTTGTAGATCAAGGTGATGGAGGTAGAGGTGGTGGAAACGATAGACCAGCCTGGCTGTAGCTGGGTAGGGTTCGTCCATTTTGTGGTACCTGCAGTAGATGCGCCACCGCCCTCAAGAGGTGCATCAGTAAATGTGACGGGACGAGAAAAAGTATGAGTGACGGTGAAAGTATCGATGACGACGCTTCCGGGAGTCGTTGGATCAGATTCAACCCACCACCCAACAGAAGTATCAGGATCTCGGAGACAGTTTGAGTCGGTGGGAGTCACTGCGGCATCACAGCAGAGAGTGTCGATAAAACCTTCTCGAGGGTTGGTGGTGGGGTTGCAGTTATTAGGCTGGCGCATAAAAATTTGCTGGTAGGAACGCACCGTGCCAACCCCCAGCTGACCTGTGGGTGAGGAGGCGGCCATAGCCGGAATGTTTGAGGCCGCGACGACAACAGGTGCCGCCCAGGCAGCACCGCGCACCAGGGCACGGCGATTTAATGTGGTAGACATATTTTATTTTCCCCTAAAAGTGTTTGAGTAGAAATTAGCATAGCACCCACACCGATGTACTCAGAGAAATTCCAAGAAAGGTGAGAAGGATTTCTCATCCCATCAGCCCCACACCTAACACATTCCCTTCCTGAGCCTATTAGCTGACCTTTTCTGTGGGCAGCCGCAGGCGTAGGCTTATAAGGCATACGAATCAACGAATGGAGTAGCAGTGGCACGCTCACCAAAAGACACCCTGGGCAGCACCCCCCTTGAAGTTTTCATCCCCGCAGCCGGCGAAAACCCGGACGACCCCGGCGACACCCAGCGCGAGATTTTCCTGGCAGCAGCCCAGGAACTCCTCAATGAGGGCCTAGATATTGCCGTCTACTCCACCGACTCCTACCCCTCTGCCTTTACCGATTGCGAGCCGGTAGCCGAACAGCTTGCCATAGCCGGTTCTGAGGTCTTACCTATCTTGCTCGTTGAGGGACTGGTGAAGGTCTCCTACATGTACCCCACCGCTGAGCAGCTACGCCGTTTTTCACGGTTTGGTGAGGTCAAGCAGCCCAAGGTTAAGGCTGCGGCGGCTGCCTGCGGCACCGGGGGCGCGAACGCCCCTACAACGGTTCCTCTTGCGGAGCCGGCCGGGTTTGCGGCCGTTTTGGCAGGTGTGACCCCTCAGCCTGCCGGTGGCCCTGAGATTGGCGACCGTATCAACCTGCTAGGCGGGCACGATTCGGCACCAGCGTCGCAGGGTGCCTCTGGTGGCGGGTGCGGCGGCTCTTGCGGGTGCGGCCACTAGAATAAGGCCAACACACATTTTTCTAAGGAGTAGCTGATGATTGGTGCACGCGTAGAGCACAAGGATGAGTTCTTTATTGCGGGCTTCCGTGAGACCGTCAAGCAGGGTTCGGGCATTAGTGAGCTTTGGAAGAAGCTCACCGACCACGCCGAGAAGCGGGGTGTCACCATGCCTGAGGTGCGCTCTGTGGGTGTAATTATGGGCATGAATGCAGTCGGCGATTTTGACTACATGGCCGGGGTTCTGGTGAAGAATCTAGAAACCGCGCAGGGTCTGGGCCTTAATGCTCTGAAGGTGGAGGGCGGCGAATTCGCTGTTACTCAGGTTGAGGGCCCTGTACCTATGAGCACTATGGCCGGAATCGATCACCTGATGGGCACTTTCCTGCCCGCTTCAGGTTTCAAGCCTAACGGCCCAATCTTTGAGGCGTACGGCCCCGGTGACCCGTCCGCCGATGATTTTCAGTTGCAGGTCTGGGTGCCCGTCACTCTTAGCTAGCTTGCAGGAATTCGTTGTGGGCATGCTTTGCTTATCCTTCTGAGCATGCCTCACTATACGAAGCAAAAAGCATAAAGAGGATTCACAGGAGCTAATCGATATTTGCCTGAAGATTCAGTGATAGAAATTGTGATGATGGCGAAGCGGAATGGTCAGCATCTTCCCCGACACTTTCTCTTGAACCCCTGGAAGAGCAGCATAATCTACTAACCCTTGGGCCGAGAAAAAATCAGCAAACGAAATTGATGACAGCTGGGTTGGATTGAACTCTGTTATGGGTTGAACATACTCATTATTAGGCACGCTACCGGGAGGAAGAACTCGTACATCCCCCACAGTGTCAGCCCCTACCGCTAAGAGGAGAGAGAGCTCGTCATCTTTAGATACTTTCAGTGTATTTCGTAAGCTCGTCAGACGACGACCTTCGGGTAAAAGACCTGTAAAAAACGGAGGCAGAGCACCAGCTTGATAGATAAATGGTTCATCCGTAAGAGGTTCTTCCGGTAAGAACGTATCGTTTTCCCCAACTCCACAGCAGCTCCTAACCGGCAGAATATTGCCGATTAATGAGAAGTGTAGCTCAACAGATTCTCACTTAACACAAAGGACCCCTCTCTTGTGCACCCGCAGACAACTGTGGGCTATAAGAGAGGGGCCTATGTAGTTCGAAGCCTAGCTGACCATGCCTCGCAGGGCGCGTAGGGCTACCTGCAGGACGGCCAGGCGGGGGCGGCCCTCCTCATCGGGGGCTGCTTGTTGAATGTCTGCCAGCATGGAGTCTACGCGGCTGGTCTGGACGGGGTGGTTTTGGGTCCAGCGGGCCACCGCCTGGTCGCCGGTTTCCTCCCCTGAGATGAAGCGATCCCCGGCTTCTTGTACGATCTTCAATGCCAAGGTGGCGGTGATTTCGTAGAGTCCCTCACGCAGGGCTGAGCGGGCTAGGGTCTCCCAGCGGTCAGCGCGCGGCAGCTCGGAGATGGTGGTGAGGAGCATGTCAATCTGGAAGCGGTCGTAGACCGAGTAGTAGACGCGGGCTACCTGCTCAATTGACAGCCCGTGGCTTTCAGCGATGCGTACTACATCCATCAGGGCGAAGGCTTCAAAGCCGCGGATCCAGTTGACGATGAGTTCCTCGGGGAACTCCCAGGCTTCACCTTGGTTGCGCAGGGCGCGGACGCGGGCGCGGGTCTGATCAGCGAAATAGTCGTTGAGTGAGGGGATGAGTTGGGCTACTGGTTTGAACCGCTCGATCATCTGGTCGATGGGGGTGCCTGCTAGCACTGATTGTTCGGCGGCGAACCAGCGGGCCAGGCGGTCCAGGATGCGCTGCCAGTCCCTGATGGGTGCCTGCCAGCCTTCTACCGGGGTAGAGGCAGGAAGTTGGCGATGCAACCGTGCAGAGTTGCCAACCCCGAATGTTTCACGTGAAACGTAGAAGGCGCGTGCTAGAGCGTCCACGGGCATGCCTGTCTCTTCCATAGCGCGGAAGGCGTAGGTGAGACCACCAATATTGACGATTTCGTTAGCGACCTGGGTGCAGATAATCTGCTTGCGCAAGGGGTGAGAGTCAAGGTGCTCACCAAAACGCTCCACCAGCGCAGGGGGGAAGTAGCCCCTCAGCACCCGCTGTAAGTAGGGGTCATCAGCAATATCAGTCTTCTCTAGCTGCTCTGTCAGATAAATCTTCACATAGGCCACCAACACCGCCAGCTCAGGGCCACTCAGGGTCTCCCCTGTCGCATCGTAGCGCTCACGAATTTGAGCGTCCGTAGGCAGGAACTCCACTGCACGGTTGAGCCCGGCCTTTTCTTCCAAGTCCTGAATGAGGCGAATGTAGCCTTCCATGCCAGGGGCGGCGTAGTGGCGTTCTGCCTGCAAGAGCACATTTTGCTCTACGTTCGTGAGCAGAACCTGGGCGCCGACGTCCTCCCGCTGAGCCTCAATGAACTCTGCGCGCTCATCTGCAGAGAGCTCACCGGCAGTCACCAGACGATCCACCAGAATCTTGATGTTCACCTCGCGGTCAGAGGTCTCTACACCGGCAGAGTTATCAATAGCATCAGTGTTGATGAGAATACCCTTGCGGGCAGCTTCGATACGGCCAAGCTGGGTAAAGCCCAAGTTGCCGCCTTCGCCCACGATGCGCGCCCGCAGGTCAGCACCATTGACGCGGATAGCGTCGTTGGCCTTATCCCCTGCAGCCGTGTGGCTTTCCTCCTGGCTCTTCACATAGGTGCCGATACCACCGTTGTAGAGCAAATCCACAGGGGCAGTAAGAATGGCAGACAGGAGCTCGGTGGGGGGCAGTTCGGTGATGTCCTCTTCCAGGCCCAACACAGCGCGAACCTGCTCAGATACGGGGATGGACTTAGCGCCACGGGAGTAGACGCCGCCACCGGCTGAAATCAGTTCAGGGTTGTAATCCTGCCAGGACGAACGGGGCAGGTTGTAGAGGCGCACACGCTCTTCGAAAGAAGCCGCAGCATCGGGGTTGGGGTCAAGGAAAATATCGCGGTGGTCAAAGGCAGCGACCAGGCGGGTGGCACGTGAGCGCATCAGCCCGTTACCGAAAACGTCACCGCTCATATCGCCAATACCAACGGCAGTGAACTCTTCGGTTTGGCAGTCGATACCCAGTTCTGCGAAGTGGCGTTTGACCGATTCCCAGGCGCCGCGGGCAGTGATGCCCATGGCCTTGTGGTCGTAACCCACTGACCCGCCGGAGGCAAAGGCGTCACCCAGCCAGAAGTTGTAGTCGGCGCTGATAGCGTTGGCGGTATCTGAGAAGGAGGCGGTTCCCTTATCTGCAGCAACGACCAGGTAGTAGTCGTCACCATCGCGGGCGATGACGCGGGGGTTGTGCACTACGGTTTCGGTGCCATCTGCTGCGATGCTGAGGTTATCGGTGACATCGAGCAGGGAGGCGATGAAGACCTTGTAGGATTCGCGGCCCTCGGCAACCCATGCGTCGCGGTCGGCAGCCGGGTTGGGCAGTTGCTTGGGGTAGAAGCCGCCCTTGGCGCCGGTGGGAATAATGACGGCATTTTTAACCATTTGGGCTTTAACCAAACCGAGCACTTCGGTGCGGAAGTCTTCGCGGCGGTCAGACCAGCGCAGGCCACCGCGGGCTACAGCACCAAAGCGTAGGTGCACGCCTTCAACGCGGGGTGAGTAGACAAAGATTTCATAGGTGGGCCGCGGTAGCGGTGCGAAGTCAATCTGGCCCGGTGCCACCTTGAGGGAGAGGGCGGGGCGGCCCAGGTAGGCGTTGGTGCGCAGGGTGGCTTTCATGACGGTCGCTAGGGAGCGCATGAAGCGGTCAACGTCGAGGGTGGGGATGTGGTCTAGTACCTTGCCAAGTTCCGCCCAGACTTCTTCGCGGGCTTCTTCGCGGTGGTCATCATTTTCAAAGGGGGTGTCGGGGTTGAAACTGGTGGAGAAGTATTGGGTGAGCAGGCGGGTGGCCTGGGGGTGGGCTAGCAGGGTGTCAGACATGAATTCGGCGGTGTAGACCTGCCCGAGCTGCACCAGGTAGTGGGTGTAGGCGCGCAGGACGCGCACCTGCTCCCAGGTGAGGGATTCTGTCAGGATGAGGCGGTCGAGGGTGTCTGATTCGCGCTGGCCGAGCAGATAGGCGTTGAGGGCGTCCTCGTAGAGGCCTGCAATTTTTTGGGAGTCAACTCCTGCTGGTAGTTGTACGCCGAAGTCGTAGAGGGAGAAGGAGCGTCCGTCTGCGGGGGTGATGTCGTAGGGTTTTTGGTCGATGACTACGAGGCCCATGTTCTGCATGATGGGTAGTAGCTCGGTGAGAGTGTGAGCTGAGGCCAGGTAGGTTTTGATGCGGGTGCCTTCAGCGTCATCAATGATGCCGATGGCGGCGGGTTTGCTGGGGCTGAGGGATTCGAAGATGACGATGTCTTCTACTGCATCAGCCACTTCGTAGTCAGCCTGGTAGGTGGCAGGTACAGCATCAGCCCAGTCGTAGGAGGCTTGGCGGGCTTCTTGGGCGGTGCAACCGGCCTTGAGGGCGGCTTTTTCTACAGCGGTTGAGGTCGCTTCGGCCCAGGAGCGGGTGGCTTGTTGCAGGCTGCGCTCTATGGTGGCAGTATCGAGTACCGGGACGATGTTGGGCGTGCTGAGGCGGATGCGGAAGAAGATACGCACCAGAGATGAGGTGGAGAGGTGCACCTCGTAGTCGATGCTTTCAATCTCAATATATTGGTGGAAGACCGACTCTAGGCGGCGGCGCACGTGGGTGTTGTAGCGGTCGCGGGGTAGGAAGACGGTGGCTGAGACGAAGCGTCCGAAGGCGTCGGGGCGGAGGAAGAGGCGGGTGGCGCGGCGCTCTTCTAGGCCCATGATGCCGCGGAAGGTGTCGGTGAGTTCGTTGAGGTTAGCGTGGAGCAGTTCCAGGCGGGGGTAGTCTTCGAGGATTCCGGTGAGGGCTTCATCGGAGTAGGAGCCGGGCTGGTAGCCCAGGTCGCGGCGCATGCTGGCGATACGTTCACGAATGAGGGGGGTTTCTGCTGCGGGCAGGGAGTAGGCCTGGCTGGTGAAGAGCCCTAAGATGGCGTATTCGCCGATGATGGTACCTGATGCGTCGATGTCGCGCACCCCGATGTAGTCCAGGTATTCGTGGCGTTGGATGGTGGAGCGGGAGTTGGCTTTGGTGATGTAGAGGGGTTTGGGGTCGCGGGCGTTTTTTAGGCCTAGACCGGTGAGGACGATGGGCTCACCTTTTCCGGTGTCGGAGAGAATACCTAGGCCAGAGCCCTCACGGTCGGTCAGAAGCACCTCCCCTGAGTGGTTTGAGATGTCTCGTTCTTTAATGCCCACGAAGAGGAAGTTGCCGTGGGTGAGCCAGCGGAGGAATTCTTGTACTGTTTGTGGGTTGGTGGCGGGGTCGGCGTCCGCACTAATGGATCCGGTCTTGCTGAGGGTCGCACTCAGGGGGTTGGCCGTGTGTTCCCCAATTTTTTGGGCGATTTCTAGGGTTCGGGCAGCCATGGCCTGGTTGTCGTGGGCAGCGCGGCGCACATCGAGTAGGACGGCGCGGATTTCGTTTTCGAGGCGGCTGGCTTGGTCGGCGGTCAGGTGGCGGGTCAGGCGCACGGCAATCCAGGATTCAATGGCGGGTTTGGTGCTGCCGTTGGTTGTCTGGGGCAGGGTGGGAAGGGAGATGGTGTCGCCGCTGGCTACGGGCTGGGGGGCACCGGTGCCTTGGAGGCTGGTGAGATGGCCGGTTGCGTCTCGTTCTGTGATGAAGGTGGGGTGGATCAGCCCTGCGATGCCGCCCCAGTTGCTGGCGATTTGGGCGGTGACCGATGAGACCAGGTAGCTGGTGTCGTCGGTGATGATAAAGAGGGTGCTGCCGGTGTGGTCATCCTGGTGGACGGTGACTAGTTCTTGCCCGCTGTGGCGGGTGGCGGCTAGCTGGTGGTGGGTTTGGGCGAGCTCGGTGAGTTGTTCCCCGGTGAGTCCTTGCAGTTCTTCGGCTGAGCTGTGCCGGTAGTATTCGTTAATCCAGTCTTTGTCTGCTGACCAGGTAACTGAGTGGGTGTTGGTGAGCAAGGATTTGCCTTTCTCTGGGGTGTGGGCCGGGGCGGGGTCATACCGCAATGCCTGTGGTGTTCCTCATACGAGCTTCCTTTAATAGTAGTCTCGAACACTCTAAGAGTGAATCCTGGGCCATTACTGCCGTGTTAATCTTCTGAACCACTTGTGTTACAGCTCTTTTGGAAAATTCCCAGAATGGCACTCCCAGATATCTCTGGCTCCTCTCTTCATATACGAGACATAAAATCTCATATTGCGAAGAAACTGTCGTTCAAGGGCCCCAAGCAATCGTATGCTGGAATTTCACCCCATCCACCCGTTGCACCCACGAAGGGCTAAGAATGTCATCGACCAGCAGCTCACAGCTTTTACCCAAGGTTCTCCACACCTATTCCCGCTACCTCCTCCAGCTAGGAGCGAGCTTCACAGAAGACTTCATGGCTCAGGCCCTCTCTGATAACCCCAGCATCACCGCAGGTATCACCGACATTTTCACCACAGGCTTTGACCCCGATCTCACCGAGGATAAGGACGCCCGCCGCGCCAACCAGCGCAACCTGGCTCAAGGCGTCCGCGCCGACATTGAGCAACTCAAGGACGCCGACACCCAAGACTTCTTCACCCAGTTGCTTGAGGTCGTCCTGGCAACCGTGCGCACCAACGCCTACCAGGATAAAGACACCATCGCCCTAAAAATCTCCACCCGCGACATCTCCTTTGCGCCCCTACCCAAGCCCCTCTTCGAAATCTTTGTTGAAGGCCCAGCCCTAGAAGGCGTACACCTACGCTTTGGCAAGGTAGCCCGCGGCGGTCTGCGCTGGAGCGACCGCCCTGAGGACTTCCGCACCGAAGTGCTCGGTTTGGTCAAAGCCCAGGTCACCAAAAACGCCGTCATTATCCCCACCGGCTCCAAGGGCGGTTTCGTACCCAAGAACCTGCCCGACCGCGATACAGAGCAAGAAAAATACCAGCAGATGGGCGCGGACGCCTACAAGCTCTTCATCGCCTCCCTGCTCGATGTCACCGACAACCTAGTCACTGAGAACGGCAAGAACACCATCGTGCACCCCGAGGCAGTTATAGCCCTCGACGAGGACGACCATTACCTAGTCGTTGCCGCAGATAAGGGCACCGCCACCTTCTCAGACATGGCCAACAGCATCTCCCTAGAACGCGGCTTCTGGCTAGGCGATGCCTTCGCCTCCGGCGGCTCTGTCGGCTTCGACCACAAAGAAATGGGCATCACCGCCCGCGGCGCCTGGGAATCCACCAAGCGCCACTTCGCCGCCCTAGGCCACAACTCCCAGGCCCAAGACTTCACCATGGTTGGCATCGGCGGCATGGCCGGCGACGTCTTCGGCAACGGTGCCCTGCTCTCAGAGCACATTCGCCTCATTGGTGCCTTCGATTCCCGCCACATCTTCATCGACCCCAACCCCGATGCGGCCACCTCTTTCGCAGAGCGCAAGCGCCTGTTCGGCCTCCCCCGTGCCTACTGGACCGACTATGACCATGACCTCATCTCAGCTGGCGGTGGTATCTTCTCCCGCAAGGACAAGGAAATCCCCGTCACCGACCAGATGCGTGAAGCCCTCGGCCTGGAAACCTCAGCCGAAGCCCTGAGCGCCGACGAACTCATCGTCGCCCTCCTCAAAGCCCCCGTAGATTTGCTCTACACCGGCGGAACCGGCACCTATGTGCGCTCCACCGAAGAAAGCAACAGCCAGGTCGGGGACCCCGCCAACGACAAACTCCGCATCACCGCCCCCGAGCTGCGAGTTCGCGTCATTGCCGAAGGCGGTAACCTGGGCCTCACCCAGCGCGCCCGCATCGAAGCAGCAGCAGGCGGAATCCTCATCAACACCGACGCCATCGACAACTCAGCCGGTGTGGAAACCTCCGACCGCGAAGTCAACCTCAAAATCCTCATGGACCGCGCCATCGAAGCAGGTGACTTCGCTGACTCTCACCGCGCAGACTTCATCGCCACCCAGGTCGAAGAAGTAGGCCGCCGCGTCCTGCGCTCTAACCTAGAGCAGAACACGCTCTTACAAGCAGAACGCACCGAAGTTTTCAACACCAACAGCATTGCCGGCGAATTCATGGACTACCTGACCGAAACCGTGCACCTCAACCGGGAGGTCGAATTGCTCCCCTCCGAGGCAGACCTGGCAGACCGGGCAGAAGCAAACGTCCCCCTAACCAGCCCAGAGCTCTCAGTGCTGACCGCCTACGCCAAAATTGATCTGACCGCCGCACTTCTTGAGGGCAACTACGCCGACGAGCCAGACCTAGACCTCAACGATCTGTTAGCCGACTACTTCCCAGCCGCCGCTACCGAAAAGTTTGCCCCCTACTTTAACCAGCACCCCCTGCGCAGCGAAATCATTGCAACCCGCGCAGCCAACCGCATCATCAACCACACGGGAATCACCTTCGTGTACGAGATGAAGAAAAAGTACGGGGCCTCAGCCAACGATATCGCCCGCGCCTTCCGTGCAGCCCGCCTAGAAGCAGGTGCCCTACCCGATATCAACGACAAGGGCGACTTTGAGGCCTGGGTCGAAGAAGCCCTGGCCCTACGCGCAGCTATCGAAGCTAAGCTCGCCGCCGCCTAACACGGCCCACTCCCCCACCCCAAAAGACGCCCGCCCTAGCTTATATAAGCTAGGGCGGGCGTGCGCTTATTGCTGATTAAAAGCTAGTATCGCAACCAAATTCATATATCATATTTTATAAATATTGTCATATACGCTATATTAAAATTATTTGATGTAACGTATACACACTTGTGTGAAAGCGGAAAAGAGCAATGTCAGAGCATACTATCCATGGCTTTTTGCAAGAGATCGGTAGCGTCCTTCTTCAAGCCTCAGCTTATCCTCAGCAACCTCGTAACCACTCTCACCAACTGTGGAAGTTAGAACTTCCCAGCAACCGAACCGTCACATTCTCTACCCATCTTTTTGAAACAGTAGGGGCCTCACAGATGCTACAGCTTACCTCCCTTGAGGGCCCCAACCACTACAACAAATCTGATAACGATACTTCGCCTTGCCTCGTCATAGCCTCAACCATCACAGCGAAAGCGCGCGAACAGCTCATACGCACAGGTAGCAGCTACATCGCCCTCCATCAAGGTTCTGCCTACTTAGATGGCACCTTCTATCAGCAGAAACATGCAGTCAGCAGCTCGGGTAAGACACCCCGCCCCCTGCCCTGGAATCTCTATGCCTTGGCTCGTTTCATCATTTTCTCCCCAACCATTCCCCATCAGCAAGAGATAGCCGACATACTCAATACCACCCAGCCCACCATCTCACGCACTTTCAGCCTCTTACGCCATAACCTCAAACAATTCGATAGTTCCACCTCCCTTACCCAAAAATCAAACCTCTTGAGCTGGCTTGAACACGTTTACCCCACCAAGCATGATTTCACGACATATTGGTCCTCTTCAGCGCCCCTTGCTCAGCAAATTAAAACCGTTCAGAAAGTCCTATCAGCAACAGGTACCCCTTCAGCAGTAGCAGGAGTAGCAGCCAGTGACATGTATTCACCATGGAAGCACCCTCAAACAGGCCTAATACTCACTTCAAAAATTACTGATTTCGAAGAGGAGGGCTTTTTCGAGAGCTCACCAGAAAAAGCAACTATGCAGATATCAATACCGGCTGACCCTACACGTTTTACTACTGCACAATGGTGGAGCGATGAGTCTGGCCTCCCAGGAATCTACACCGACCCCGTTGATACCTATCTAACCTTGCTACGCAGTAAAGAAGCAGATATCCGTGAAGCTGCTCAGATACTCAAAACCAAAATACTAGAAGGGGTTATGAAGTAATGTCAGAATCCGAAATTCCAATTACGCTCACTTCCACAAGTAAGGCTGAGAGCCTCGCACATGAAACATTACTCCTTGTTGCACAAGCATACGCCGGAAGAACTGACTATCGAATCATTGGAGGTCAGATGGTCATGCTTCTCCAGAAGATTTACCCTCTACCAGAACAAACTGAGCCCCGCTTCACCCTCGACACAGATGCTGCCCTAGGTAATACTGAAACGCCTCTCAAAGAGAACACCTCAGTTCTGGAACTCTTGGAAAAGGCAGACCAGCAATTAATCCGCGTAGGCTTCACTAAGGCAGGTGGTTCTGCATACATACGGGGTCAACACGGCACAGACAGTTATCAAGAGGTAAATTTTCTACAGCCCTTCAATGCCAACCCTAAAGCGGGGAAGATTCAAGCCGCGCGGATTCCTCTTGCCGATGAAGATAGCCTACGCCAGCTTGACTCCCTCTTCGAATTAGAGCATGTTCTCACCGTTCCACCAGTTCGACTCAAAGTATATTTTTCAGATTTTGAAACCACAGCAACTCTATGTATTCCTCCAGTTGAACAGGCTGTCATTCTAAAAACCTTCGCCACCGCAGGTAGAGGTTATCTCGATAGAGATCTCAAAGATCTCAGGTCACTCCTACTGATACGAGAACATTTTATGAGCATTCCCTGGGGCCTTCATCGTAAAAATCTCATTGGGTTACGTAAAGATACCGCGCACCAGTTGCATACAATAAGTGCGCGATTAAGACGAAAAAACGTTGATGGTTTCAACCGCAACGACCGTAATGAATTACGACAGCTTATCGGCCAGAATGTAACTAACCCCGCGGCATGAGAAAGCCCTAAGTTTCCTTTCTACAGAAAGACGCCCGCCCTAGCTTATATAAGCTAGGGCGGGCGTCTTACCTTGAGAGGTTAGCTATTCCTCTCCTGGGTTTTCCTTACTGGGGTTGGGGGCAGAAGGGTCCCAACCCTGCATCAGCAACTGGTTTTCCATTTCTACCGCCATAGTGGAACCATAGGCCTTTGAGATGTGGTTATCGTCGATATAGACGAAGATATTTCCTTCAACAGGCCGGCAAATACCGTTGGGGCAGATTTTATCCGTCAAATCTACCGTATAGACCTGGGGGTTGAAATCCGCCAGACCCAGCGAAGGGTTAACCGGGGCCAGTTTCTCAGCCACAGGCTCAGAACATGCGGAAAGATCACTCAGGTTATCCTGCCCGCACACATACATGTTGAAGTCATAGCGAGGGTTATCGCGTAGGGCAATGACGTTAATCCCCGCTGCTGTCAGACGGTCCACCACAGGGCCCAGCTCACCAATAGGAACCTCGTTGGTGCTAGTAGAGCTAGCCGCCGTAGAAATCACAAGAACATTCGCAGGGCGCAAATCGAGAATCTCTTGAGTAACATCCCGGCTAAAAGCTGCGCATTCTTCCCACCCGGGAGGCTGGGTGGGGAACTTACAGCCACCCAGAAGGAAGGCCATCATGTTCTGCCCGTTAGACTCTGCAATGGGGCGGTACATGGAGATAGCCTGCTCCGCGTGAGAGTCACCCACCACGACCGTAAGAGGGGCGTCCGTGCCACCCCACCGTTCGGTGGTGCAATACTCGGCAAGAGCCACATTGGCTAAATCATTATAGGCGGCACAAGGTACGCTCAGGTTATCAAACTGATTGGCAATATCACCCTGAGGAATAGGTGTATCGCGGTACCGCTGGTTACTCCCAGCAGCTAGGGCGCCTGGGTAGGCCTTAGTACCAGCAAGAAGAGCAAGCTCTTCTGACCGGTCTTGTTGCTGGCGCACCCACGCCTGCCCTGCTGAGACGCTCCCCCCAACGAGTGCCAGGCAGGTAGCGATAATAGCTATCGGACGCACCCAGCGGCCTCGAGCGTCCTGCTTTTTGTGGACCCAGGGGGCCTCACTGTGCGTTACCTGTTGCAAGGACCGGCGGCTGGGTTTTTTCTCCCATGCCCGGAGGGGCTTCTCAACCACATTATGCAAAACCCAGGCAACCCCGATAGACGAGAGAATCACCAAAGATCCGTCCAACCATCCGGCCTTAGGTTCCCCGATAGCGGTGGTATACAGAATGAGGATGGGCCAGTGCACCAGGTAAAGGCAGTAAGAAATTGCCCCCATCTTCTGTAAAGGCTTAACGGAGAGAAGGCGATCTACACCGAAAGGCGAACCGGTCTGACCAGCAGCAATCACAAAAGCGCCCGAGAGCAAGGGCCACAGAGCCAGATAGCCAGGGAAAGCTTTCTCAACGGGTAGGAGCCAGCCACAGGTAATAAGACCAATTACGCCTACCCAGCCCATGGGCACCTTGAGCCAAGAAGGAACACGCCAAGCCAACATGAGCATAGCCAGCAAGGTACCGGCCGCAAACTCCCACAGGCGGGTGCGGGTATCAAAGTAGGCGAAAGACTGGTTCGTGGAAGTCTCAATCACCGAAAAAGTCAAAGAGGTAACAAAAACTGTGCCAAAGATAAAGAGGGCGGTAGGGAGCACCTTAAGGCGTAGGTAGCCCACTAAGAAAGCAACAAAGGCAAAGAGCAAGGGCCAGATGATAAAGATTTGCCCCTGCATAGAGAGGGACCAGAAATGCTGGAAAGGGGTTTTAAGGGTGGCATCTTGGGCGTAGTAGTCCACCGAGGTGAAGGCTAGACGCCAGTTGAGGAAGTAAAAGAGGGCTGCTTTAGCATCGGCCAGCAGGGACGCCCAACGGGAGGGGGCGATGATGAAGTAGGCGGCTATCAGGGTAGCCAGAATGACGGTTGCAGCAGCAGGTAGCAGACGCTGGAAGACGTGGAGCCAGTAGCTGAGAACCTTGAGGGGTTTACCGCCCTGAATCTTGCGCAAGGAGGAGAGCGAGAGCAAGAAGGCAGAGATGAAGAGGAATACATCCACACCGCCGGAGACCTTACCGAACCAGACGTGGTACATCACGACAAGGAGAACCGCCAGTGAGCGGAGCCCTTGAACTTCTGGCCTGAATTTGGGTTGCTCAACGAAGCTACCCAAGGGCTTGTGTCTGTGGCTGGTTCGGTTCATTGATAGTGCTTTTCTGTAGTGTGGTTGTTACTCTGTGGCCGGGCAACTTGGGCAGTTTACCATAGGGCTCAGAGGCTTCTCAGAAGATAGTTATCACGCGTAGGGTGCCTAGCTGGGGGCAACCGTCTTCCGCGCTAGATAGAGGGAGATAAGGTGTACCAGCGCCCCAGCTGCTGGGCCAAGGTAGAGGGCGAGGAGGGCTCGACCTTCTAAACTCACCGGCGCAAATACAAGCAGGATAGCTAGGACAGCGGCAGTCACCCAACCCAGGGTATAGGCACGGTGGTGGTTGGTAGCAAGAGTTGCCGCCCCGGTGATCATCAGTAAGGCCATGAAGGCTGAGGCGAAGGTGAGGGCACCTAAGAAGAGGCCGGTGAGTAGACCCTCATAGGCGGCCCCGAAGATAAGAGTAAAGAGCCAGGGCCCTAGCAGGTAGGCGAGGACACCCCCAAGTACCCCTACCCCCAGGAGTACGAGCATGGGGGTATGGAGGGCCTGAAGCGGGCGGTGCTGTTGTTTCAGGAAGGAGGAAATCACCACTCCCTGAAAAGACTGGAGGGGAATCATGATAGGAGAGCGGGTTACTGTGATAGCGAAAACCACTGCCGCCAGTAAACCGGCCCCGTTCTGTAGTTCTTCTTCTGAGGAAGCAAACTGCAAAACAACGGGGAACCCGGTGACCAGAACAGCGTTAGCCGCAGAAGAAATCACCGCAAAACCCAGTTTCTGCGCCAGCAGATGGGTAGGGACATCAGCTCTCTCAGCCGCCGCAGCCCTACCGGCTTTACTCCCCAGAAGAAGCACCCACACCAGCACGGGAAAAGTGACCGCCAGGTAGTAAGGAACCAAACCTGCTACAGTCAGCGCGACAAGAGCGGCCAAGAGAAGACGGGCCAAGGCGTCCCCACCTGTAATAGTGGCTAAGAGATACCAGCGGCGAGAGCCGGAGGCTGACCCCATCATAGCGCTCTGGCCAGAGTACAAAATAGAGGCCAGCGCCACTAGGCCAAAGGCACTCCAAGTGTTGGTTGCCAGCAGGTCAGGCCCCTCTAAGAGACCCATGATTATTACCAGCACCGCGCAGGTAGCCCCAAAGAGTAGAGCTACCGGCATAACGCGAACACCGTGTAAGGCTTTATTCTGATGGGCGGACCCTACAGCCCTGGTTACTTCTTGCTGGATACCGGTCAAAACACCGTAGACACCAAACAGCAAGCCCCAAAAAACCACGAATTCACTCGCCTGAGAGGGGTCCAGTGTGCGCGCGGCAAGCACCGTCACCAGCAGAGAAGAACCGGCAGTCAGAAGGGAGCCCATCAGTAGGGCCAAAGACTCATTACGGTTAATAGTTGCCTGAGGCTTGTCTTGGATAGGTGCAGCTTCAAGATCAGGCTGAGAAGTTTCAGAAGGCACGACTACCACACCACATGCTGTAGCAGCTTAGATACAGCCGACCAATCGCGGCCTACCCCTGCCCGTGGCAAGAGTGTGGCAGCGTGCAGACGAGAGGAGAGGTGCACAGCAGAGGTACGGGCGGCCCGTGACCAGCCCCGCTCCTGCGAGCGCTGCTTCATCTCATTAAAGAATCGTCGCTCTTCATCGAACCGCACACCATCCACAGCGCCGGCTGATGAGAAGGATGCGCTGTGGCGGCGGTACATGAAAGCAAGCGTCTGATCATAGTAGAGAGCTCCCCCATCAAAGGCGATATCGAGAAGCAGCCCCATATCTAGCACGATGTCATAGCCCTCACGGAAGCTGTGCTTCTTGAGCGCGTCAGTACGCCAAGCCAAAGAGGGGAAGTAAAGCCAGTTACCACGCAGGACGGTCATCACGAAATCTTCCCCCGAAATGAGGGTTGAAGTCTTGGGGCGGTAGTAGGCCTTGGTTTTCTCTACCAGGGTGTTCGACAGGGCGTCGTGTTCATCAATGACCACAACGTCAGGCTGAAAAATAGTAGCCTCCGGGTGCGACAGAGCGGTGCGCTCTACCCACTGAACGTAGTTAGGTAAGAGAACGTCATCGCAGCCCATGATGACGGTAAGTTCATTGTCCGCCAGCTCAACACAGCGGCGGAAATTAGCGTTTAAACCCAGGTTTTCTTCGTTGAGGACATAGACGATGCGGGGGTCGTCCATAGCCTCTACCCATTCACGGATAGTGGGGTCAGGGTAGCGGTCATCAACGATGACTAGGCGCCAGTTCTGGCTGGTCTGCCGGAGCACAGAAGATACGGCATCTTTCATCTGCTGAACGTCGCCGTAGTAGGGAATCATAATGTCAACCGTCATGCGGTCACGTCCTTTCGAGCAGAAAAGCCTGTTCTGCGATAGCGCCCTAGATGCCTGCTACTTACCTGAAGTCAGGTTCTTTGCGCGCGCAACTGCACGCTGGTGCTGCTCATTATCAGGCTGGTTCTGGATAGCCCGCATAATAGCGACCTCTTCAGCAAGCACGCGGACGTCCTCACCCATCTTTGACAGGGCCGCAGTCAAGTGCAGGCACACCCCGATGAGCATGATGATAGAAAGCAGGAAGAGCAGGTTGACGGGGGATTCAATACCGATTAGATCGGCAAAGAAGAGCAGCAGGCGGGGGAAAATTACCAGGACAATAATGGTGATTGAAACAATCAACCATAGTGCTGCGTACTTTTCTTTCATGTTCTGGTTGCGCACCTGGGCAAGCACCAGCAGGACAATTACTGCCGCAAAGACCAAAAAGAAGATATATGCGTTGATTGACATATTTTTATTTGCCCCCTACTGAGGTCTTAGAACGGGTCATCGACATAGCAAACGAGAAGAAAGAGCGAACCAGATAAATCGCGGACTTCCACGGGTTAGACGAAGGGGTACCAGCCTGACGCTCACGCATCTCCACCGGCACCTGCTTGACAGTCAGCCCTGCACGGATTGCCATCACACAGGCATCAATACAGTCACCCAAATATTCTGCCGGTAGATGCTCACAGTACTGGGCGATCGCCCGACGGTTAGCGGCACGGAAACCGCTGGTCGCGTCAGTGAACTTTTTGCCTGAGATGCGGGTGAAGAGGAAGGCTAAGACAACCATGGCCCATTTACGGGGGCCGCGTACCTTGTAGTTGGTAGCTTCAGCGAAACGTGACCCAATGGAAATATCAGTTCCATCATCCAGACCAGCCAGTACAGTACGAATACCCTTAGGGTCGTGCTGGCCGTCTGCATCCACCTGGATAGCGCGGTCATAATTCATGCGGCGGGCGTATTTATACCCGGTACGCAACGCCCCGCCAATACCCATGTTGTAGGGCAAATCAATCACGAAAGCGCCAGCTTCACGGGCGATCTCCGAAGTGCGGTCAGTTGAACCATCATTGACCACCAGAAGGTCAATTTCAGGCATCATACGGTAAAGCTCGGTGATAGTGCCACCAATAACCTCTTCTTCATTCCATGCGGGCATGATGATGAGGGTACGCGGTTCACCAACAGAAGCAGATGAGGGGTTCATCGACAAAGGGTTCTCCTCGGAGGTCCGTCCGCCCAGATTCTCAGGGCAAAGATACAACCCAGTCTAACATTTGGCCTCAGAGGACTTCCCCGCAAGAACAGTGTGAGATAGGGCGGCACGTAAGCTCAGCTCACGCTAGCTATGAGCAGGCAACAATTTCATAGAGCACCGCATCCCCTGAACGGTAGACTTCGCGCAGCACACCTGACTGGGGAAGATCCTCGTAGCCCATGTACCACCCGATGTGGTCGCCTGAGTTCACTTCTTTCTTCCCAAAATCTAGGTAGAAATCAATATTGTTCTCATCAATAATCTGGCATACCTGCTGGTCATAGAGGGCATTATTCAGATTGTGCTGAAGGTACTTAGTCTCTTCGTCAGCCGAATAAATGGTGTGGTAGGCCGTTACCTTACGGTCAGCAATGGCGTAGGCCAGCGGTGCCCCGGTAAAGGCCTGAACGGCGATTTCTGATTCCTCAGGCACATACTCGTCAAGATTTTCCAGCAAAGCCCGCTCATCTTCAGTCAGCAGCGGGGAATCATTCGTCGGCTGATAAGAGAAGTAGCTTGCTCGAACCTGGTCCTCTAGGGGCTGAGAGATCTGACCCAGCACACCTACCAGGCCCAAGGCGGCCACGCTCAGTGCGATTACTACAGTGCGCGGTGACCAGCTGGTCGCACCTGACCAATCGCGGGCGTCCTGAATTTTACCTACTAGCCAATCAACACCCAGTACCATCAGGGGAATAGCCATGATGGGCAGGATGGCGGCCAAGCGGTAGGAGTCGTGGTACCAGATGCCCACCACAAAATAGCGGCCTTCTTCCCAGGTCAAGGAACGGGCAGCAACATAGAAATAGGTCACGACCACCCATGAGAAGAAAACCCACACGGGGGCGTGGCGAGTTCGCACCAGAGCATAAAGCCCCATCACAAACAGCACGAAGAGAAGCCACTGAACCCCCTGCCCCATAGGCCCTTGCACAAAGGATTCTCCAATAGCCTGGGCAGGTGACAGAACCGGGCCCCACATTTCACCCGCTTCTTTCGGCGGGCGTATTACTACCCAGAGGGTATAAATCACAGCAAGTAGAGCTGCAATACCTACAGAAGTAAGCACCGCACTGACCCAGGAGGCTCGCCGGCTAAAGACTGCCGCCCACTGGGCATACAGACGGGCAGCAAAAATAGGAACTGCCATGACAAGAGCTGACATCAGGGCATTGGGGTGAGCCAACGACAGGGCAAGACCCGCGGGGATTCCCAGCAAGACTGCCGGAACAGTTGCCACATATCGCACCTTCACCACACGGAAGAGCTGCGCAAGAAGAGCAAGAACCGGGGGGATAAGGGCGATGCCCAGCAGATTGGGGTAGAGCACCCCGAAGTCCAGAAGCAGAATGGGGTAGGCAGTAAAGGACGCCGCCAGGGCACCGGTAACCAGTACAGCCGGGGCGCTAAGGTTAAGGAGCTGACGCACCATGAAGACCATACCTAAAGGCCACACTACTGAACACACTAGCAGGGCTACAGTATTGGTAGCCACGGGGATATCGACTCCTGACCCCATGAAAATCAGCGATACAAGGGCATGCCAGGCTCCAGGGTAGAAGGTGGGCTCCCCTTCGCCTGCGGTCATAGCACCCAGGGTAAGCGGTGAGGCGCTGCCTGTGTTCTCGATGTAGCGTACTGCGTTGAGGTGGAAGTTGTTATCCCAGGTCTGGGAAATCCATTCCGGGCTTCCCAGGGCATTGGTGACGTTTCGCATCAAGAAGGCGGCACCTATCAGGGCGCTGAGCCAGTAAATTCCCTGTTCAGTGGAGTACCAGGGGGTGCGCTGGATTAGGCGGGGAGCAGCTAGGCTTCCGGCTACACTTCCAGCAGGTTCCCTCTGAGCTCTGCGGGGGGCAGGCGCGTCCCAGATTCCCAGCCGGTGGGCAACTAGCCCCAGCCCACCCAGTACCAAGGCGAGCACCAGGGCAGCAATAAAGGGCACTAAGGGCCCCCAGGTTACCCCCAAGGCAGGGGCGACTATCACACCTATCATGATTGCCCCAATAGAAAGAGCAGGGGCCAGGGCGAATGCGTCGAAGCCGCGCACCCGCAAGGCGGTGGCCATCAGCAGCCCCGGAATAAACAAGTACAGCAGCCCTAGAGTGAAAGGCATTGCAATCTCGAACCAGCTCATCGTTCTCCTTGTGTATGTCCACGGGGGTAAAGCGTCCTCCCCAAGTCTAGTGCTTAGCTAGCTAGCTCTTGGGAACAGTTCTAAATCTGTAGACATGTTTAGGGTCATAGCCCTGGGGATGTTAGAGCAGGCTAGCTACCCCGAAGACGGTCAGGGCGCCGGTAAAACCGACGAGGCCGATGAGGGTTTCCATGACGGTCCAGGTTTTGAGGGTGGTTTTTTCGTCCATTTCGAAGAAGCGGCTGATGAGCCAGAAGCCGGAGTCGTTGAAGTGGGAGAGCACAATGGATCCTGCCGCAACAGAGACAACCAGGGCAGCAAGTTGGATGGGGTTGTAGTCAGCTGCCAGGACGCCGGGGGAAATGAGCCCTGCTGAGGTGGTGAGAGCGACGGTGGCTGACCCTTGTGCTACACGCAGCATGGCTGAGATGAGGAAGCCTGCCACGATGAGGGGAACACCTAGGTCGCCTAGGGTGTCGGCGATAGCGTCTCCGATGCCGGAGGTGCGGAGCACCCCGCCGAACATGCCGCCTGCCCCGGTAATGAGCAGGATGGAGCAGACAGAGGGCAGGGCACTGTCCATGATGTTTTGAATGCTTAGGGCTGATTCTTTGCGTTTATAACCCAGCAGGTACATGGCTAGAAGGCAGGTTAAAAGAAGAGCGACGGGGGTTTCGCCCAGGAGTTTGATGCCTTGGAACCAGGGTTCTTGTGTGGTTTCTGGGGGGAGAACTTCGCCGGCGACCAGCATTTCTAGGCCGTTGTTGAGGAAGATCAGCAGCATGGGGAGCAGCAAGATAAAAAGGACGGTGCCGAAGCTTGGGGGGTTGTGGGGGTCTTTTTGGGCGGTTTCGTGGCCAAGGAGGGCAGGTACGGGCACATTGATGCGGCGGCCAACGAAGCGGCTATAGAGGTAGACGGCGATGTACCAGGTGGGCACAGCGATAAGGAGGGAGATGAGCAGGAGCGTGCCGATGTTTGCTTTGAAGAAGGAGGTTGCCAGAACCACTCCGGGGTGGGGTGGCACAAAGACGTGCATCACGGCTAGGGCGCCGACCACGGGAAGGCCGTAGTAGAGGAGCGATCCACCCACCCAGCGGGCTACGGAGAAGACGATGGGGAGCATAACGACGAGCCCGGCGTTGAAGGAGATGGGGAAGCCAAAGAGGAGGGCTGCGATGCCTAGAGCTAGGGGGGCGCGGGTTTCACCACAGACTGAGATGAGTTTGTGGGCTAGCACTTGTGCGCCGCCGGAGTGCTCTAGCAGGGCCCCGAGCATGGACCCTAGACCCACGAGAAGGACGACGGTGGCGAGGGTTGAGCCGAAACCCTCGAGCATGACGGTAACGATACTCATCAGGGGGATGCCTGCTGCTATGGCAGTGACCAGACTGACGATAATCAGGGCCAGGAAGGCGTGGAGCTTGAATTTGATAATGAGCAGCAGGAGCAACAGGACGGCACCAGCTGCAAGGGCGAGGAGGGGACCGGCGGTGAGGGTCGGGGTCCAATCATCGGGAAGAGGCATACTGACCTGTTCTTTCTAGGTGTGGGTGGCAACTTTTGTAGTGCTGGGTCTATTATGATTTACCTTCTTGCCTGCGGGCTGCCCTTCTGGCATGTCATGCTTGTTACTGTTGTCACCGCCGGTAGCTATGTGAGCTGCTCATCGGCGTCCGCCCCTTAGATATTCTGGCTGCCAGAGCGTCTGCCTCTCAGGCTCATTGTTTCCATGGTCTGGGCGATCATTCGCTTCTGTAATCTCACGACCTAAAGGGTGTACGGCAGGTTTCTGGTTTTAGACTGGTTCTTATGACTTTTCCTGCATCTCTTCCTTGGACTGAAAAGCTGATTGCCGCCCAGTCCATCAGCCAGACCAGTAATCTGCCCGTGCTTGCCCTCTTGGCGGCTGAGTTTGAGGCTCATGGCCTTACGTCCTATTACACCTATAGCGAGGACGGCGAGCGCGCTAACCTCTTTGTGACCGTACCTGCAGCAGATGGCGGTACGGACGGTGGTGTGGTCTTGTCGGGGCATACGGATGTGGTGCCGGTTGAGGGGCAGGCTTGGACGGTCACTGACCCTTTCACACCTCTTGTTAAGGACGGGAAGCTGTATGGCCGTGGGGCTTCGGATATGAAGTCTTTTATTGGGTCGGCTATGTGGTTGTTGCCGCAGCTGATGCAGGTGGATTTGGTGAGGCCGGTGCATTTCGCTTTTTCTTATGATGAGGAGGTTGGTTGTGCGGGTGCTCCTGCCATGATTGAGGATTTCCGGGAGCGCGGTATTGCCCCTGATTTCGCGGTGATTGGTGAGCCGTCGATGATGCAGGTGATTTCGGCTCATAAGGGTTCTCATCGTGGCCGGGTGACCTTTAAGGGTATTGCTAAGCATGCGTCTTTGGGCCCGCATGGTGTGAATGCTTTGGCGCAGGCGGCGGAGTTTATTACTTTCTTTGAGAAGTTGGCTGCTACTTGGCGGGCTGAGGGCCCTTTTGATGAGGGTTTTGTGGTGCCTTATTCTACGGGCGGGGTGAATTTTGCTCGTGGTGGTATTCAGTACAACATTGTGGGTGAGCATGTGGTTTTGGAGTATGATTTCCGCACTGTTCCGCAGATGACTACCGCTGAGGTGGTGGCTCAGGTTGAGGCGAAGATTGCCGATGATTTGTTGCCTGCTTTGAAGGCGCGGGCGGCGGACGCTGAGGTTTTGGCTGGTGCTGCTTCTGGTGAGTTTGTGGGCGCGGTGGGTATTACTCATGAGTTGCTTGCTGCGGTGCCGCCTTTGGGTACTGCTGATGGGGCTGAGGTGATTGGCTTGGCTAATGGGTGGGCTGGTCGTGCGGGTTCTATGGAGTCGCAGAAGGTGACTTATGGTACTGAGGCTGGCCAGTTTGCCCTTTATGGTGGGGTGCAGGCGGTGGTTTGTGGCCCTGGTGATATTGCCCAGGCTCATACCCCTAATGAGTGGATTGATTTGAGTCAGATTGAGGCGTGTGATCGTTTTATGGTGAAGGTCTTGGAGTGGGCTAGGGGCCAGTAGTCCCTTGGCGTCCGAAGAGGTGGCGGAGGTGCCTGGGCAGGGTGTGGCGGTGTTGCCAGGCTGCTAGGGCACTCCACCCTATGAGGGCTCCTAGGGTGTTGTTGAAGATGTCTTCTGCGTCGAAGGTGCGGATGGCGCAGTCGTAGTAGCCCCAGATGCCGGTTACTTGGGTTAGTTCGATGGTGAGGGAGGCGCTGAAGGCGCTGAACATGACGGTGCGGAAGCTTGCTCCCCAGCGCCAGCGGGCTAGGAAGCCAAAGGGTAGGAAGAGTAAGACGTTGAGTAGCATCTGCAGCATGTAGGTGGAGAAGAGGGCGCCGAGTAGGCCATCGTTTGCTGCTATGGCGAATTGGAGGCTCCAGCCGAGGTAGAAGCGGGGGTAGGTGTTGCCCCAGCCGTCGGGGCAGATGAAGGTGTCTTGATCGGGTAGGGGTAGGAAGGTGTAGGCGATGACCCCGGTGGCGTAGAGGACGAGGACGCTGGTGGCAGCTATGCGGCGTAGGAGCCTGCGGGTAGGTAGTTTACGGCCGCGCCAACAGAGGGTGGGCACGATAAATATCATGAGCAGGGCCCAGAGGGAGAGTGCTTGGTGGAGCACTGGGATGGAGAAGTAGAAGTAGTACCGCATGGCCTCGTAGGTGGTGGGGTGCTGTGTGCTTGAGTGTATCGATTTTAGCTGGGTCTTTACAGGGAGTGTTAGGTTCTGTGCGAGGGGTTTGGGTGAGGGCTCCTAGGGCAAGACCGGCACTTGCGGCTAGCGCTGTATATGGGGGGCAGGGGTGGTGCGCTGAATAACAGGGGGAGCAGTCTAGGTGTAATTGAAGTGACATATAGATGTAATTTTTCACAAAGACCTGTCTTTATGAGCCTTACGGGTTTCTTTCCTCAGCTTCATCGGGTAGAGTTTTACTGAGGCTGTCAATTGTTTATTTTTTAAGAAACTTTATGACGGGTTGCCCAAAGGCTTTCTAAGTTTGAGTTGAATGAACCACCTTGCAACTCGTTAGACGGGCTCGCGTTGATGGTTGTGGTTCCCCTCAGCGCGAGCCTCTCTATAGCAAAGGGTCTTGCCCCGCAGAAGCGGGAGCAAGACCCTTTCTTTTTACCCTCAACGGGATGAAGGTGTTACCTCCTTAGTGGGCGACAGCCGCACGGCTACGGTGCTGCACGATATCGATAACTGCACCTACAACAGCGGCGATAAAGGTAGGTAGGACCCAGCCCAAATCGTAGGAGTGAGCAGGAGCCCAGCCAATCAGAGGCTCAATGACGCTTGAACCCAGACTATGAGAGTTCAGGGTCATCAGAAGAGCCCAAATCACTGAAATAACCAGAGCAAAGCGGTGAGTCAGGTTCATCCAGGGGGCGCGTAAGGCAGCCTCAACCAGGGTCAGGACGACCAGGGTCAGCGCCGGCGGGTAGAGGGTGGTAATAATCGGGACAGCGAAGCTCATCAGGTTTTCCAGGCCGAAGGAAGCCAGCACAAAGGCAATGAAGGTGAAAACGATAGCCCAGGCACGGTAGGAAATCCCAGGGAGCAGCTTATTGAAGAAGGAGCTGGTGGCACCAATCAAACCTACGGCGGTAGTCAAGCAGGCTAGCAGTACGATTAGACCAAAGATGATAGCGCCGGGGCCGCCCATAGTCTGAGCAGCGGCATCGGTTAGCAGGGCTGCACCGTCCTTATAGCCTTGGCCATCAGCGATGTGCTTACCGATGTAGCCTAGGCCCAGGTAGAAGGCACCCAGCAAGACGCCTGCGATGCTACCGGCAAGAATCACACCGCGCAGCAGCTCGTTACGACCGGTGATGCCCTTTTCACGCAGGGAGGCGATGACGATAATACCGAAGGCCAGACCTGCCAGGGAGTCCATGGTGAGGTAGCCCTTAACAAAGCCGGTAGCAAAAGCACCGTTGACGTAATCTTCGGTGGGGGCAGAGGCCGGGGAGTGCAAGGTAATGAAGCTCATGACCACCAGCACAGCCAGCAGAATAACTAGGGCAGGGGTCAGATACTTACCGAGCTTATCGACAATGCCGGTGGGATTCATTGCCAGGGCGTAGGAGATACCGAAGAAGATAGCGGCAAAGATGATGGTAGGAAGCATGCCCCCCTCGTTGAAGCGGGGTTCAACGGCCATGGCGTAGCTGACGGTAGCGGTACGTGGCAGGGCGTAGAGGGCACCGATAGACAGGTAGACCAGGGGCGGGAAGAGCAGGGCAAAAATCTTGCCACCGCGTGATGCCAGATCTTGCATGTCGCGGCCGGTCACAGCCAGCGCGATGACCGCAAGAATAGGCATAAGGACGCCGGTAACAAGGAAGCCGATAATGGCGGGGGTGAATTTCTCTCCTGATTCTGCGCCGAGCATGGCCGGGAAGATGAGGTTTCCTGCGCCGAAGAACATGGAGAAGAGCATCAGTGCGATAAACACGATGCTCATCATGGGTGATGATGACTTAACGGATGTTGATTTCATAGGTAAAAGAAAGGGGTAGTTCTGTGTATGGACGAATGGAGTCAGTCTACTCCTCTTAAAAGCTAGAAAGGGGCGTTAGAGCCTTCTTCTAAGTTTCAGGTCTGTAAACTGATAAGGATGTTCGCATTGTGAAACTGAGGCGAAAGGGGGCCGTAATGCGTATTTCACGTATTTATAACAATAATGTGGCGCTGGCCCAGTCCTACACAGGTGACCACATGGTGGTCATTGGTCGGGGTTTAGCCTTTGGTAAGCGCAAGGGCGACATGCTAGATCCCACCTTAATTGAGCAGACTTTTGTCCCTGAACATGGTACCCCCGATGAGCATTTAGCCGGGTCCCTGGCCAAGATTCCCTCTGAGATTTTGGGGCTAGCTACTGAGCTTGAGTTTCTGGTCAAGGCTGAGGGCATTACGATTTCTCATTCCTTTATTGTGCCGGTGGCCGACCATATAAGTTATGCGGTGGTGCGCGCCCGTGAGGGCTTGTCCGTGGATTACCCTTTGGCTCTTGAAGTTTCTCAGCTCTACCCGCAAGAGGTTCGCTTTGGTCGGCGCGCCTTGGAGCTAGTGAAGGAGCGTCTGGGGGTTGAACTGCCTGAGGTGGAGGCTATCCCCTTGGCTATGCACCTGGTAAATTCGCAGTTCGCTTCTGAGAGCATGGGTGGCACCTACCGTATGACCGAGGTTTTTGCCCAGATTTTTGAGGTGATTGGGGCCGGTTTTGGCGGCCCTATGGAACGGTCACTGATGAGCGCAGCTCGTTTCGTGACGCATCTGCGCTATCTCTTTGCCCGCGCGAGCGCCGCCCAGGCTACGGACGTGGGCACTAGCGTCCCCCTGCTCTTGGAGAGTTTGAAGGAGGCTCACCCCCGCGCTTTTGCTGTAGCTACTAAGGTGAAGCTGGTGCTTGAGGTGCATCTGGGGCAGAACCTGACGGACGATGAGCTGACCTATTTGACGATTCATATTGCCCGTTTGGCCCGGGACCAGTACGGTATCTCCTAGCGTTGTTGGCCCTATTCTTTCTCTCTTCACCCTGAGATAACCTCTAGGGTGAAGAGAGAAAGAGTAGGGTCATTGGCTTGTTTTCCGGACGCCAAGGTGACGCAATCTCGATATCAACAGTTCCGGACGCTGCGCCAGGTCGCCCCAGGTAGCACGCAGGACCGTCCACCCTGCCAGTTCTAATTCCCGTTGCCGCAGCGTATCGTTACGCAACTGCGCATCGGTGGGCCGATAGGCTCCGTAATACTTATGTAGACCGTCTACCTCAAGAAGTAGTTTGAGGTGAGGCCACGCAAAGTCAGCTCGGTACAGGCGACCGGAGGGGGTCATGATCTCAAACTGTTGAATAGGCTGTTCGATTCCTCCCTGATAGAGGCGAAGTCTGGCAAAGGACTCTAGAGGGGATTCACTCAGCGGGCTCATCAGATGAGCCACAACACGTATTTTCTGGGAGCCTCGTCCCACAATTTGCTCTAGTTCTTCTCGCACCATGTCGAGTTTAAGATTCCCATGTTTTAAAAAGAAATCTACGATAGCTAGCGACTCTTGCAGAGGCATAGTTTTTCCGCAGTCTACGACGGTAGTTAGCGGGTTCGTGACTTTGACTCCGCCTAAATCAGTAGCCAGAGAGCATTCCGTTACCTTATGGCTATGTAGGACTGCCTGTGGGTGCCCCGACTTATTGGTACCTAAGAGGGAAAGATGCACCTTAGGGGGTAGGGTCAGCAGCGGTGCGCCCCATAGCAGGGCGGCCGACTGGTGACTTACTACGGCTGTGGGACGGTTTTTCTGAAGGGCTACTGTCATAGCTTTGGCTCGGTCGCTGTCTGTGCAGTGTCGTGCGATGTCGCCTTTGAGGTAGATCCCGCGGGTCAAGCGTATAAGTTCGCCTCTGCGGCGTTTTGCACTGATGAGGTTATTGCTCATACCTGAGTCTTTTAGTTCGCGGTGAGTGTGCATGGCTGAACAGATATGTGAGAGGTTGAGTTCCATGCCGTTACTGTGGCAAAAAAGGTTTGGGCGTTTCAAGCAACCCTATTCATTTCTGTGGATAACCCTCATTTCTGCTCGTCAAATGCCTGTGGATAAGATCGCTAGAAGTTGCCCCTTTCCCGTCACAAATAACACCCTATTCTTTCTCTCTTCACCCCGAGATAACCTCTAGGGTCATGAGAGAAAGAGTAGGGCGATGCGACTGGAGATATCAAGGACGCTGGTGCCGGCTGGCAGAGCATTAGTGAGTTGCTGGGCGGTTGAGATGGTTGGCATGTCAGAAAACCTTTCACATAATTCATCAGTGTACTTTTATACCGCCTACACTACCCTTTTTAGCTACAACGCACACCACACCAACCTACACAAAAAATCATCTTGCCCTCACCTCTTCACCCCACCCAAATACTTTACAAGGAAAGTATTTGGGAGTAGATTAAAACCATAAAAACAACACCACAATCTCGAAAGGTCACCATTATGCAATTCGGCATCTTCTCCGTCGGCGACATCACCATGGATCCCACCACAGGCAAGACCCCCAGCGAATACGAGCGCCAAAAGGCCATCATTGAAATTGCAAAGAAGGCTGACGAGGTTGGCCTGGATGTCTTTGCCGTCGGCCAGCACCACAACCCACCCTTCATTGCCTCCTCACCGACCACCACCCTGGCCTACATTGCAGCTCAGACCAAGAACATCCTGCTGTCAACCGCCACCACCTTGATTACCACTACCGACCCCGTACGCATCGCCGAAGACTATGGCACCCTACAGCACCTAACCGACGGCCGTATGGACCTCATGCTGGGACGCGGTAATACCGGCCCCGTTTACCCCTGGTTCGGTAAGGACATCCGCCAGGGTGTCAACCTGGCCATTGAAAACTATGCCCTGCTGCGTAAGCTCTGGAGCGAACAGGTGGTCAACTGGTCCGGCAACTTCCGCACCCCGCTCAACGCCTTCTCCGTAACCCCGCAACCCCTGGACGGCACCGCCCCCTTCGTCTGGCACGGCTCGATTCGCACCCCCGAGATCGCTGAGCAGGCCGCCTACTACGGGGACGGTTTCTTCCACAACAACATCTTCTGGAACAAGGAACACACCCAGCAGATGATCAACCTCTACCGCGAGCGCTATGAGCATTACGGCCACGGCACCGCCGAGCAGGCCATCGTGGGCCTGGGTGGTCAGGTCTTCATGAGCAAGAACTCCCAGGACGCCGTTGCTAAGTTCCGCCCCTACTTCGACAATGCCCCGGTCTACGGCGGCGGCCCTTCTCTGGAAGATTTTGCTGACCAGACCCCGCTGACCGTGGGTTCACCCCAGCAGGTCATTGAAAAGACTCTATCCTTCCGCGACTATGCTGGCGACTACCAGCGTCAGCTCTTCTTGGTAGATCACGCGGGCCTGCCCCTCAAGGAGGTCCTACATCAGATTGAGATGCTGGGCGAGCAGGTTGTGCCCGTCCTGCGCGAGGAGTTCGCTAAGCTACGTCCTTCCGGTGTACCTGAGGCCCCCGTCCACCCTCGCTATGCTGCCTACTTGGCCGAGCAGGGTAAGTAGAGAGCAGGAACCCCATCATGATCACTCCTTCTATCCTTGTTGTCACGGCAGGTTTGGGTGAGCCGTCCACAACCGCTCTGCTGGGTGAGAACCTCAGTGAGGCTACCGCCCACGCCCTAGCTGTTGCTGGAGTTGAGGCGAGCTTCACCCAGATTTCGCTCCGCTCTCTAGCTACCGATATCACCAACCACTACCTCACCGGTTTCCCTATGGGCAAGCTGGCTACCGCCTTGGATCAGGTGAGGGAGGCTGACGCTCTGATTGTGGTAACCCCGGTCTTCAAGGCCAGCTATTCGGGGCTCTTCAAAAGCTTCTGGGACCTTGTCGAGGACGGTTCTCTGGCAGGTAAGCCCGTGCTGATTGCTGCTACCGGCGGCACCGCCCGCCACTCTCTGGTATTGGAGACGGCCATGCGTCCGCTCTTTAGCTATCTCAAAGCAATCGTAGCCCCCTCGGGCGTCTTTGCTGCGACCGAGGACTTCGGTTCCGACAGGAGCTTGGTTTCGCGCATCTCCAAGGCAGCTACCGAGTTTGCCCAGTTGGTGCTTTGGGCGCTCGGGGCGGCAACCTCCGCAGAACAGGCAGCCCAGCAGGCGAGTAAGGGCGGGGCTAGGACGGCCAAGCAGCAGACAGTTCAGGACGCCAACGCCGGTTCCTTCTTTGGAATTCTTGAAAAAGAGCGGGGTGGCCAGGCACCTGCGGCAGCCTACAAGGCCCCGGGGCTAGAAGCCCTGACGGTCACCCCTTTTGAGGAATTACTTAAAGGGAACACACCGAGTATCTAGGGGGCGATCTACCGATACAGCAATGGCGGGGAGGGCAGAAACTCTCCCCGCCATTCTTTAAAAGTCTCTAAATTGTAACTGATCGCACCCGGCGGCAGGTGGGTGCGTCCAAGGTTTTTACTTTTGCTCAGTTGTGCCCGGTTTGGGGGCTTTAGGGATAATCCCAACGCGCTGGGCCTTGTAGAGTTGCTCCCGGTTAGCCAGCACTACCAGGGCTAGGGAGTTCAGGGCCAGGCCGATGATGAAGATAATCCAGCCGACGACCATTAGGGCGGTGCCGCTGAGGACTGCACCAATAATGAGGGCAGCAACTGAGACCAGGTAGGCGGGAGAGAGAAGAAAGCGGGTGTCCATGGGGTCCTCTCGGTGTTTCTAGCGGACGCGCGGACGCGGGGCACGGGAGCGGAAGATACGCTCGTCGCTTGCTGCGCTAGATGGTGCGGGTGAGACGAGGGGCTGTGACTCGGTGGTAGCTTCAGGCTCGTAGAGGTCAACACTGGCCTCAGCACCCTCTTCTTCCTCATACTCTACCTGGGGGTGGGAGCTCTCGCCGGTAATCAGGGCAGGCAGGGGCCCGCCCTTGATACGCTGCACCATAACCAGGGTGGCAAAGGCGTTCAAACCCAGACTTACCAGTAGCAAGACCCAGCCCAGCACCGAAACCCAGGTAGAGTTTGCACTTACCATCAGGGCTGCTGCGAAGATGGCCGCAAGGGAGGTGAGGTATGCCGGGGAGAGGTCTTTAATGTCCATTGATCCTGATTCTATAAGAAAACTTAATATTCCATTGAGAGAATATAGTGGCGGTGTGCCCGCCAGCCCCCAGAAAACAACTCTGAGCAGATGCAGACCCACAGCGGAATAAGTACTTACCCATAGTAGGTGATGATTCTGCAAATTTCTTGAGTGCCACCGAGCCAACACATCGAATTATTCCCGACTGCCAGCGTCCTTACCGCCTACGACCGGCAGCTGCCGGGTAGCTACCCTCAGAGCCTCATCATCCAGCTCTTTCTGGGCTGAAATAATACGCATCTCGGTGGTCTTGAACAGCTCCTCTGCTTTCTCATAATCAAGCTTGTAGTCACTGTTAATAAGAGACTTAGACAATGACATGGTAAGCGCCTCAGGGCCTTGCTCCATAACATTCTGAGCCCTTACCTGCACATCAATCTGATAGAGTACGCTACTTACTACCTCATAGTCATATTCATTACGCACATCCAGAACAGCCGCTTGAGCAGCTAGCACAGATTTCTGCCGCATCAGGTTCATCAGTTCACGCTGACGCTGCCGCTCAGCCGAGCGCTCTTGGAAGTCCCCTGTCTTTTGCCCCTCCTCAGCACGATTCATCATACTAGTTACCGCATTCTTGAGTTGCTCAAAGGATTTCAAATCCCCGCTCTCTGCAACCGTCTTATACATGGACTTCCACATGGCTTGCTGGGCAATCTGCAGGAGTTCTTCTTCCTCATGGTCATCCTTTTCGGCTGTGGCACTTACACCCAGCACCCGCACCAACCAGGGCAGTGTCAAGCCGGGGAATACCATAGTGAAGAAGAGAACGGTTAACACAATGAAGACTGCTTCGGCACGCAACCTATCGGTCATCTCAGGCAGGATTAAGGCTAAGGCCAGGGTTACTAGACCACGCATACCAGCCCAGGTCATCACCAGCACTTCAGCGAAAGAACGCGGAGTGGTGCGACGAGAGTTTTGCCAGCGACCCCAGAGCCATAGACCAGTCATCCAGGCTAGACGGGTCCCAATTGCCACAGCCGAAATTAGCACCCCATGCCACACCATAGTCAGCACATTGTTATCTGCACTGTAGAGTAATTCGCCAGCTTGTAGCCCAATGAGCCCAAAGGCCAGACCAGTCACCAGCATTTCAAGCACGCTCCAGAAGGATGCATTAGCCAGGCGCTCTTCGGCTGTTAGATCCGCACTGTAGCTAGCCATCTGAATTGCTGCAATGACCACTGCCACCACACCTGAGGCGTGGAGTTCTTCAGCGATAATATATACACCGAAAGGAATAACTAGGGTCAGTGCGCTACGAGCTACAGTATCGGAGAGGTTACGGCGTAGCATGCTGCCGCCCCACCCCATAGTCAGCCCTAAGGCCACAGCCACAAGGGCGCTATAGACGAAACTACCCAGGGCAGAGAGCGGGTGGGGGTCAGTACCAGCTGCTAGGGCAGCTAGGGCAATCTGGAAAAGGACCAGAGAAACCGCGTCATTGAAGATACCTTCAGTTTGCAGGTTAGAAATAACACGGCGGGGAATGCCTACTGGCTCGGCAACAGCTTCTACCGCCACAGGGTCAGGCGGGGCAACAGCAGCACCAATGGCCAGGGCCAGGGCGATACTAATACCGGGTACAATCATCCAGGTCGTCCAGCCTACTGCCAGGGCAGAGACGGTGGTAAGGGCAATGGAGTAGATGAGGACGCTCCGCCAGCTTCTGCGTAGCATTCCCCAAGAGACGCGCTGGCCAATAGCCCACAGTAAAGGTGGCAGAAAAATCGGCAGAATAATCTCAGGCTCAATGTGTAGACTAGGCATCTGCGGAATCACGATAACCACGGTGGTTACCAGCGTCAGTAGCACCGGCCAGGGAAGGTTTAACCGCTCTCCCACGCTCACCAGCACCACTGTCGCTAGCAAAAGCACCACGATAACAATGAGGACTTCCACGCCCACCCCTTCACAACTGGTTTAATCTACCAATTTATAATTCTAGTCCTTCAGGTTGGGGTGAGCCTGCCTCTGAGGTGGGCTTATGCACCACATCCCCTGGTACTAGAAGTTGGGGGTGGCGTCCGTTCCTACGCCCCGGCGGCGAATCTCAGGCACTACCACCTGGCCATCTTGCGCATCAGCAGGGCCTGCGTGCTCGCTCTGTTCTTCTGCGGAGGGGTGGCTGCCGCAGGCTTCGGTGCTACAGCCACCGCAGCCAGCAGATGAGCCGCAGGGGGTGATTTCAGGGGTAGCTTCTTCGGCCAGGTCTACCCCGTGAGCTCGTAGATAGTCTTCGTGTTCAGCGACCAGGTCACGGTCTTCTGCACCGAGTACCACAAACCCGCTGTCTCGAATCATTTTCAGGTCATCAAGTGCTGACTGGCCGGTAGAAGTCAGATAGTCACCCAAGAAGAGGGAGTTGACCACGTGCAGGGCCAGGGGTTGGAGGGTGCGTAGGTGCATCTCGCGGCCACCTGCCATGCGCAGTTCCTTTTCGGGGGCTACTAGGCGCACGGTGGCTAGGATGCGCAGGCAGCGCATGGGGGTCAGTTCCCAGGTGCCTGCAAGCGGGGTGCCATCAAAGGGCATGAGGAAGTTGACGGGGATGGAGTCACCACCCAGATCACGCAGGGCGAAGATGGCATCGACTAGTTGCTCGTCGGTTTCTTTCATGCCCACAATCAGGCCGGAGCAGGCTGAGAGCCCGGCGTCCTGGGCTTTATCGACGGTGGCTAGGCGGTCGGCGTAGGTGTGGGTGGTGCAGATATCTGCGTAGTGGTCTTCGCTGGTGTTGAGGTTGTGGTTGTAGGCGTCTACACCGGCTTCTTTGAGGCGGTTGGCTTGGCCGTCTTTGAGGATGCCTAGGCAGGCGCAGACTTCTACCTGGGGGTGCTCTTCTTTGAGGTCTTCGACCATGGTGGCTACTCGTTCCACGTCGCGGTCGGTGGGGCCTTTACCTGAGGCGACCATGCAGACGCGGGAGGCGCCGCCGGCGATTCCGTAGCCGGCTTGTTTGACGGCTTCGTCTGTTTTGATCCAGGAGTATTTGAGCACTTCAGCTTCTGAGCCTAGGCGCTGGGAGCAGTAGGTGCAGTCTTCGGGGCAGAGGCCGGATTTGAGGTTGACCAGGTAGTTAACCTTGACAGTGTTTCCGAAGTAGTGGCGGCGGAGGCGGGATGCGGCGTCAACGAGGGCGAAGGTTTCGGCGTCACTGGCGGTGAGGGCGGCGAGGGCTTCTTCGCGGGTTGCGGGCTGGCCCTTGAGTGCGCGTTCGGCGATGGAAGAGAAATCAGTCATGGAACTAGTCAACACTGATTTTGAACGGTGTTCAAATTGTTACTTCATCACCCACCGCTCATACACCCCCTTAGGGAAGGAAGAGAAGGGCGATTATGCGCCGCACCCTCCTGCCCCGCAGGCGCAATTCCCGCCGCAGCCGCCACCAGCGTCCGCACCCTCCAGTGCACTGTGGGCGTAGGCGTCCGCGCCCTCAACTCCGGCATTACGCAAATAGGCCACATAGTCAGCCACCAGGTCACGGTCACCTGCATGAGCAACGGTCAAACCAGCACCCACTATCAACTTGAGATCCTCAAAGACCAAGGACGGCTGGGCAGGGTCCACCGTGAGCACCAGAGAATCCAGGGCTCTCACCGCCAGGGGCTGCAAGGAGCGCAGGGTAGTCTCACGCCCCTCCCCCAGGTGCAGGCTCTTTGCCGGTGCAGCTAGGCGGGTAGCAGCAAGCACGCACAGGGCCTCCATGGGGGTGAGAGAAGGCTGGCCCACATAGTCCAGGTCAATGCGCTGCACCGAGGTGTTAGCTGCTAGTTCTACTAGAGTCGCCGCCAAAGCATGAGCATCAAGCGGGGCACTGACTTCCACCGGGGCGGACGCCACCTGATCACCAGGTGCACCCAGCAGGTTGGTGACGGTAAGAGTTGTACCGAAATGTTCAATACGCAGTTCTGCGGCTAATTCGATGAGGGCGAAGGTGGCAGCAGGGCTGGCGATAAGTACCTTATGCAGGTCGCCCAGGGAGGCATTCTCACCGGCACGTAGGCGGGTAACGAGATCTGAGAAGTTGAGGGTCATGGCTTCAAATTTACTACTCTTTACTCGATAGACCTGCTGTCAGCTGTTGTACGGGCCGAAAGTAGGTCACAATGAGGGGGTGGCTTTATCCCGTGAGAAGATTCTTAACACTGCTTTTGATGTACTGTGCCAATTCGGTCTGGCTGACCTTTCCATGCGCCGCCTAGCTACCGAGCTTGGCGTAGCGCCCGGTGCGCTCTACTACCATGTGAAAAATAAGCAGGAACTGCTGGCTTCTTTAGCTTCACGCATGCTAGCTAGGGTAGAGCACCCCAGCGGCCCTGCAAGTAGTAACAGTCTCTTACTGGTAGCTCACAATACCTACCAGCAACTTATTCCTGTTAAGGAATGTTCCGAAGTCATACGCCTAGCTTTAGCCCTTCGCCCCTCACCCCTAGCCCCCGACCGACTCACTTTACTCGATACCTTAGAAGATGACTTTGCTGCCGCAACCGGCACCCCACAACCAGCTCTAGCGGCTGAGATTTTCATGCACACCTGCCTGAGTCTGATTGAGCAGGAGCAGACCCGAGCTCTTCTCACTGCCATCACCCCGTCTGCTGAACCACCGGCGTCCTATATCGCTGCGCTCACGGCCATCATTAAGGGCTTCACCGCCTAATATGCCTCAACGTTCACAAACCCCGCAGAAGGAAAATAAGACCGTGACCCTCCGTGTTGAGCCCACCTGGGCTACCTTGCCAGATCATCGTGCTGAAGTTGAGGCGGCCCGTCGTGCCTTTACCCAGAAGTACGGGGTAGAGCCGGATGGAGTCTGGTCAGCCCCCGGGCGTCTCAACCTCTTGGGGGAATACATCGATTTTCTGGGAGGCTCGTGCATGCCCATGCCCCTGCCCTACCGTACCTATGTGGCAGGTAAGGTACGCACAGATGGGGTTTTGCGGGCAGCATCCTTACAGATGCCGGGGGATGACCGCACGGTCGTAATCCGTGAAATTGCTCCGGGCACTTTTAAGGGCTGGTTTACCTATGTGGCGGGGGTTGCCTGGGCCATGAACCGGGAGGGTGGTAAAGATATTGCTCTCCCCCACCAGTTCGGGGCTGACCTCTTGATTACCTCCCAGGTGCCGGTGGGCGGGGGGCTATCGTCGTCAGCTGCTTTGGAGTGCTCCACAGCCCTGGCTCTGCTGGATCTTTCTTGCCCCCTGCACCAGGGGTGTGTTTGCGCTGAGGCTCTTCCCTCTGATCTCTCCCCCGCTAATGATGGCCTGCGGGCTCGCCTGGCCCAGGTTTGTATTCGGGCTGAGAATGAGGTGGCTGGGGCTCGTACTGGTGGCCTTGACCAGACGGCTTCCTTGCGTTCAGCACCGGGTAAGGCCCTGGTGGTGGACTTCCGTGATTTTTCGATTACTCCGCTGACTGTTGATGTGACCAGCGCTGGTTTGGGTTGGCTGGTGATTGATACTCATACTCCTCATGAGCTGGCGGGGGGTGAGTTTGCGGCTCGTCGTGCGGCTAATGAGGCGGTGACTGAGGCGATGGGGCTTGATTATCTGCGTAATGCCTTGCCTGAGGATTTGACCTGTTCTGGTTTGAGCGAGCGTGAGGCTAAGCGGTGCCGCCTGGATTTGGTGGATCAGACGGTTAATCGTGCTTTGACTGCCCTGGAGGAGAGTGGGCAACCCCGTACTTTCCCGCGCAGCTGGGTTCGCCATACTTTGCATGATATGACGCTGGTGGAGCGGGCTGCTTATCTTTTGGGCCGTCAGGACGCCGGTGAGCGGGTTGATTGGGATGAGCTGGGCAGGCTTTTTACGGAGAGTTTTGTGTCTATGCGCGATGAGTTGCGGGTCTCGCGCCCGGAGATTGATTGTGCGGTGGATGTTTGTTTGGCCGCTGGTGCTTTGGGTGCTCGTATTGTGGGTGGCGGTTTTGGTGGGGCTGTGATGGCCCTGCTTCCTGTTGATTTGCTGGAGTCGGCTGCGGAGCAGGTGGCGTTAGCGTATGCTCAGCGAGGCTATGCTGACCCTGAGTTTTTGCCTATGGTGGCGGGTTTCCCGGCGGATCGGGATTTTTAGCTGATATGGGGCAGGACTTTCTTTTTATGGCGTTAATGCGTAAACTTATCAATAAGGGAAGCTTGCGAACTATCCCGCAGCCCAAGCTCGCAGAAGCGAGAGATGAAAGGAAGCCCATCATGGCTACAGAAGACAAGTTTGAAAACGGCCTCGACAACCTGGCAGGTAAGGCCAAGGAGGCTGGCGGCAAGCTCACCGGCAACGACCGCCTAGAATCTGAAGGCAAGACCGATCAGGCCAAGGCTGAAGCCAAGGACAAGGTCGATGAGGTCAAGCAGGTACTCTCAGATGGTATTGATAAGGCTAAAGGCGCTATCAATGGCATTAAGGATTCCTTCAAGAAGGACTAATCCTTGCTAACTTTAGAAGGGGAGGTTGCCGTTTACGGCAGCCTCCCCTACTGCTATCTCCACCCCATCTATTAACTCTGGCAATCTGATGCTGACTGCCACTTCCCTACCACCCTATTTTCTAAGGAGTTTTCCAATGCCACGCACATCTTCTACCCACGCTGAGGCTGAGAAGTTTGTTACCGAAGGCGGTGTTGTCATTTATTGGCGGCCGGGCTGCCCTTTCTGCCAACGACTTGAAACTGGCTTAGGTGAGCTAGGCCAGCGGGCCCTATGGGTCAATATCTGGGAGGATGCGGACGCCGAGGCCTACGTCAAGAGCGTTAATGACGGTAATGCTGTGGTGCCCACCGTTCGCACTGCTGAGCGATCTTTTGTTGCTTCTGCAGCCAGCGCACCGCAGACTGTTGCCGAGCTGATCGAGGCCTCAGGCAAGTAGCGAGTAAGCGGTAAGAGTAGATTTTTGAAATTACAGGTTGTCTACACCCTGCGGATAGAAGTTATCCACAGGTGGGGATAAAACTGGGGAAATCGCTTACATCAGTGTAATTACAGCCCATTCTTAAGGCCTTTGGGCCATATACACAGGTTTTTAACAACTGTGGAATTACACTCTTGTAGTTATTAACAGCTGTGGATAAGCACTGTGGACAAAAAGTGTGGGCTCACCATGATGGTGGGCCCACACTCTCTTTATTGCCCTAGAACCTGCCAGGCTTACTCGGTAAACGATCAAGAATCGTTGCTACCAGCGCACCTGTCACCAGCCCACCCAGGTGAGCCTCCCACGAGATACCCGGCATGATAAAACCAAAAACAAAGTTGATAGCTACCAGAACGACGATGCCATTGGTACTCTGCCGGCGGGCACGAGCCAGAGAAAAATACGCCCCAAAAAGACCAAAGACGCCCCCAGAAGCCCCCAGGGTGCTCACACTCATACCACCGACAACAGAAGCCAGCAGGTGCACAGCCACAGACCCACCAACAATCGAGAATAGGTAGGTTGCAAGGAACTTCCATCTGCCCATCAGCGGCTCTAACATCTGACCAAAGAGGTAGAGAGTAAACATATTAAGCAGCAGGTGGGTGATATTAGATGGCGCGTGCAAGAAGCCCGCGCTCAGCATACGGTACCACTGCCCCGAATATTCCACGTAGAGAGGGTTATAGATACCCCACATAGTCACCTGGGGGAAGAGAAGCTGCAGAACCCACACCACGCTGTTAATAGCGATGAGAGCATAGGTAAGAGTGGGGCGGGCCTTGGCGTAAGAAGGACGCGGGGCTGAACGCTGTGCTGCTGCCATACAGTCCACGCACATCATGCCCACTTCTAGCGGTATTTGGCACTGCCCGCAGGCTAGCCGGTTGCAGCGTCCGCACCGCACATAGGTCACCTGGTTGGGGTGACGGGGGCACACCGGCACCTCATCACTGGAATAGCCGTATCGGCCTACCTGCTCACTCACGCGCTCGTCCTTTCACCTGCGGCCTTAGCCGCTCACATAAAAAATTTTTCTAGGGGTAGAAGAAAGGCCCACCCAAGATGGGCGGGCCTTTGGTACTAACCTCTGTGAGGTTTAGAGTTCTTCGATGTCGATGGAAGAGATGACGACGTCTTCAACGGGGCGGTCCATAGCACCGGTTGCTACACCTTCAATAGCGTCAACGACCTCCTTGGAGTCTTCATCTGCGACCTCACCGAAGATGGTGTGGCGGCCGTTGAGCCAGGGGGTCTCAACAGTGGTGATGAAGAACTGTGAGCCGTTGGTGCCGGGGCCTGCGTTGGCCATAGCCAGCAGGTAGGGCTTGTTGAAGCTCAGTTCGGGGTGAATTTCGTCCTTGAACTGGTAGCCGGGGCCGCCGATACCCTGACCGAGGGGGTCACCACCCTGGATCATGAAGTCGCGGATGATGCGGTGGAAGATGACGTCCTTGTAGAGGGGGCCTTCCTGCACCTCACCGGTGCGGGGGTGGCGCCATTCCTGGGTGCCATCGGAGAGGCCGATGAAGTTCTTGACGGTTGCCGGTGCGTGGTTACCGAAGAGGTTAACGACGATGTCACCGTGGTTGGTGTGAATTGTTGCTTTTGCAGTTGCAGTCATGCCCCTATTCTCGCACGGGTAGGTGGGCAGCCGCTAGGTATGCACTGGGCTTTTGCGGTCAGTGAAAGGGCATGGTCGGCACTAGGTGCCCTAGCCTACTTCTGCTTGCCTAAGTACGAAGTCCTGCATTCCTGGTACTGTAAAGGCCAGCTGACCCACACCGGGCGAATACACCAACCCTTTTTCAATCAAGGATTTACGCACTACGCTGGTTCCGTTAGTGGTCTTATCCAGAGCCTTTGCGATTTCTCCGGTGCGGGCGGCATTACCTTTCATCAGGTGGGCCATAGCAACCAGGTAGTCCTGTTCTGCATCGGTAGTCCGCTGCCAGCGGGTGAGATAGAAACCGCTATCTAACTCGCTTCGCCCTACTGCAAGGCCAGCAAGCACGTCATCATCAGTAATTGTCTGTTGAGCAGCAGAGTTCCAGATGGCCTGCCCATATTGCTGGATGAAGTAGGGGTAGCCTTGCGAAGCGGCAGTGGCTTTTTCGAGGGCGCTTTCTATGATGTTCCCGCCTGGCCTGCAGATGGGTTCTATGAAAGCCCGGCGGGTTGCATCAGGAGTGAGAGCACCTATTTCACGGTAGCTAAAGAGACGTTCAGCGTAGGTTTTTATTTCTCCTAGCCGCGTGGGAACTGAGGGCAGACCAGCCCCGATAATGTAGAAGGGGAGTTCCCGTTGCCCTGCTTCGTGTTGGGTTGTCAGGAGCATATCGAGTAGTTCACTATCAAAGTCTTGGATTTCATCAATGAAAAAACCGATAGCTTTAGGCTGGGGAAGTTCTTTGAGGGCTTCTGCTAGGTTCAAGATTGCTTCGGGGAAGTCTATATCGAGGACGCCGGTGGTGAAGGCAGGCTCGTCATTCTTAGGTTTGAGCACTAGGCGGGCTTGGGCAAAGCCCAGCGTGAGCGATAGTTCGGCGATAGAGGCGATTGCTCGCTGTATTGCGCTTCCAGTGTGCCCCTGGGTAGCTACTCTATAGTCTGCTGGGCAAGGTCTCGTGCGAGTTTGATTCGAAGTTGTTTCTGGGCAGAGGGAGTAAGGCTCCCTTCGAGCCTGAGAGTGAGCCAGCCGGAGCGTTCTACGTGGTTTTCTAATCTGCGAAGCAGAACGGTCTTACCGACTCCGCGCAGGCCGTAGAGCATAAGACTCTATCGGTCAGTCGCATTTTGCTACGGGCTACGAGCCTATCGAAGTCGATGATTTCTTGGTCTCGCCCTGTGAGTTCAGGCGGGGTAAGCCCTGCACCGGGGGTAAAGGGGTTAAGATCTTGATTCACTGTCTACTACTTTAGCGGGCAGAGAAACATACGAGTTTTTGCCCTAGTACAGAGAACTTTAGAGTTTTAGAAAGTAAGCTGATACTAAATGTAAGTCGCTCGCATTCGGCCGTGAGCTGGTCTGTGAAGATCGGCAACCTGCCGGGGCGGGCCCAGACATGGAGGAAATAACCATGGCACTGTGCAAGAAGAGCAAGGCTAAGAAAGCTCAGAAGCAGGCAGAGAAGTTCTTCTCAAAGGCAGCTAAGACCACTGGCAAGAAGGCTGACAAGCTGACCAGCCTGGCTCAGAAGAAGGCTTCTCGTGCTGAGAAGCTGACCGGTAAGAAGTTCTCCCAGTTGCAGAAGGCTGCTGAGAAGTACGGTAAGAACGTCTCCAAGGCCACCCAGTCTGCTGCTAAGGATGGCGCTAAGAAGTTTGAGAACGTCCAGTCCACCCTGGCCGATAAGATTCAGCACACCATCGACGACGTCACCCCCGCCGTTGAAAACGCTGTAGCAACCGCCCGTGTGAAGGCTGCTGACGTTGCAAACACCGTTGCAGATAAGCTCTCTGATGCTGAGGTTCCCACCCAGGTTGAGCACCTTGCCGCTAAGGTCACTGGCGACAAGAAGGCCCTGAAGAAGGCTCAGAAGGCTGCCGTTAAGGCCGCTAAGAGCTACGCCAAGGAGCAGAAGAAGGCTTCTAAGAGCAACAAGGGTCTGCTGGTCTTTGGCCTGGTTGTTGCTGGTGTTGCTGCTGGCGCAGCTGCTTTCAAGGCTTCTCGCCCCGTTGAGGACCCCTGGAAGACTCCTGCCGCCTAGTCCTCACTAGTTACTCACGCGCGTCCGCCCCTCGTTGATTGCGAGCGCGGACGCCCGGCCCCGGCTCCCCTAGCGGGAGGCCGGGGCCTTTTGCTATGTACTGGCAGTGACTAGCTAGCAGGGGTCTTAGTCTGAACAATTACCTGCTGAATGGCCTGTTCTACTGATTCTTGGTCTGGTGCGGTGAGGAGTTGCTGGCGGAAAGAATCACGCATCAAGGCACGAGCTAAGGTCGATAAGATGCGTAGGTGTTCGTTGCCAGAGCTCTCAGGTACCGCGATGAGGAAGACCAGACGTACCGGAGACTGATCGGGGGCTTTCCAGTCAATTCCTTCGGGTAAACGGGCGAAGGCCAACGTGGGTGTTACGACTGCCGCGGTGCGGGCGTGGGGAATTGCTACTCCGTGGCCTACCGCGGTTGAGGTTTTCTCTTCACGCGCTAAGGCAGCTTCAATGACAGCTTGGGGATTTGAGAATCGTGCTGAGGCGGCATCGACTAGGCCTCGAATAACGGTATCCGGTGAACCGGTAGGTGCCTGGTCATCGAGCAGGATAAGGTCACTCTCGATGAGCTCAGCGGCGCTCTGGTGCTCATGATGAGCCTTTGGTGTGAGGGTAGTTTCAGAGCGCATAGAGCCTGCGGTGTTCTGAGTACTATCTTCTTCCGTCTTGGAGATGGCAGGAGAAGAGCTGCGGTTACTGATGTGGATAAGGGCCAGCATCAGTACCACGGTGGTAGCCACACCTGCTAGAAGTGCTAGGAAGAAGAAAAGAGTATTGTCTACAGCGCCAAGAACTGCCACGATGGGTCCACCGTGCATGACGTTATCTTTTACCTGCCAGAGACCAGCTAATGCCCCAGCGGTAGCTCCACCGAGTACGTTAGCGGGGATTACCTGAAGGGGGCGCGCAGCGGCCAGGGGAATAGCGCCTTCGGTGATACCGAAGAAGCCCATCAGTAGCGCTGCAATACCAGATTCTTGTTCGGCCTTACTAAAGACCTGTCGGCGGATAAGAGTGGCAATACCTACTGCAATAGGCGGGACGGCGATAGCAGTTGCTGCCATACCCATGGGTGCAGCATTACCGGCGGTAATCATGCCGCCGGCAAAAAGAAAGGCGGTCTTGTTAAAGGGCCCACCCATGTCAAAGGCAATCATAGCTCCCAACACAGCACCAAGCACCAGTACAGAAGCGCCATCCAAATGTGCTAGCCACTGGGTGAGTGCTTCAAAGAGAAGAGAGATGGGGTGCCCGAGCAGGTAGACGAAGAGGAAGCCTACGACTGCGGTGGTGACGATGGGAATAATGAGGATCGGCCAGATGGTGGCCAGGTAGCGGTTCACCGGTATTTTTTTGATGGCAAGAGCAAGGTAACCGGAGAGAAAACCGGTGAGAATACCTCCGATGAACCCTGCTCCGGCTTCGGAACCGTAGAGGGACCCAGTCACAGCGATGAGACCGGTGATGAAGCCTGGGGCTAGACCAGGCCGACCAGCAATAGCCGAGGCGATAAAGGCTGAGAGAACAGGCACCATGAGACTAAAGGCCAGTACACCCATTTGCAAGAGGGTGTTCCAGAAAGAATCTTCTGGGACTACTAGGCCTTCAGTGCTGGGGGTTCCTCCCAGTGATAGGGCCACAGCAATCATCAGACCGCCAGTTACCACGAAGGGAATCATGTGCGATACGCCGTTCATGAGTGCCTGGTAGAGTTGCTGGCCGATAGATTGTTTGGTGGGTTTTTGAGTGTTTTCTTGGTCAGTTTGTGCTCTGCCCTCTTGGTAGATAGGGGCGGTTTGAGCCTGAGTGAGTAGAGCTTGGGGGTTCTTAATAGCCTGGGCTACGGGGGTGGCCAGTAGTTTTTTCCCGGCAAAACGGCTTTTATCAACGTCGATGTCAGCACAGATAAGAATAGCGTCCGCTTCTTTAATATCATCAGCGGTAAAGGCTCCTTCGACGCCGATGGAGCCGTGAGTCTCAACTTTGAGATTGATTCCTTTTTCTTCTGCCGCAGCAGCTAGGTTTTCAGCGGCCATATAGGTGTGGGCGATACCCGTGGGGCAGGCTGTGATAGCAAGGATGCGTGGAGGAGATGATGTTGGTGATGTCATAGTCCTTAGCTTACCGGCCGAGAACGGCGGGGGCAGGGACTTTGATGTTCTTGTAACGTGAGGACGTATGCCGACGGTCTTGTGAGGCTTTGCAGATAATCGTAGCGGGAAGGAAATACAAAAGAAGTCCTGGTCTTTCGACCAGGGCTTCTTACCAAATATAATTCGGCGATGACCTACTCTCCCACACCGTCGCCAGTGCAGTACCATCGGCGCTAAGAGCCTTAACTTCCGGGTTCGGGATGGGACCGGGTGTTTCCCTCTTGCTATAATCACCGAAGAGTGGAGGCGAGGGGACTCGAACCCCTAACCCCCTGCTTGCAAAGCAGGTGCGCTACCAATTGCGCCACGCCCCCGTGGTGTTATGCTTCTACCTTACTACAGGTTTTTTGCACGCGCAAACTAATTCTACCAAATAAACGGTTAGCTCCACCACAGGTTTAAGATAAAAACCTGAAGAACAGGCCATAACTGCCCTATTTAGCCTGCAGTCCCTAGGAAGTTGAAGCCGGTGTAGGCGTAGATGAAGTCCTTGGCGATCCAGAGAATACCGCTCACAACAGCCAGAGTCAGCACCGCAAACAGTACATAGGCGGCAGCACGCGCTGCCGGGGCAGGCTCGGTGTAGACGGTACCCTCAGGGGTTTCTACAGCTATGCCACTCATCAGGCGCACACCCAGGGCATAGAGAATCGGCAGGCCAGCACCAAAACCCAGACCGGCCAGGAAGACGGGGTAAATCTTGTGGAAGATATCAACAATCAGCATTTAGGAACCAGCCTTCACGATGGGAATCGACTCGGTGTGTACCTCACGGGTAGTGACAGCCTCACCCGAGTGCATATCAATATGGCTGACGGCGCTCTTGCGGGAGTGAGCCCACATCCAAACACAGAAGCCCACCAGAAGGAGGAAAACAGCAGCTTCACCTATCCAGGCGCTACCGGTCAAAGAGTTGATGCCGTTACCCACGAACCAGGTCAGCGCACCGACGGAGCCAGCAGCCGGCAGGGTAATAACCCAGGCGATGACCATACGGCGGGCGGTTGACCAGCTTACCTTGGCGCGACGGCCAATGCCGGATCCAATAATAGAACCGGTGGCCACGTGGGTAGTAGACAGGGCCATACCGAAATGGGAGGAGGTCAGAATAATAGCTGCCGAGGAGCCGTCCGCAGCAAAGCCCTGGGGGCCTTCAATATCAACAATGCCCTTACCCAAGGTTTTAATGATGCGCCAGCCACCCAGGTAGGTTCCCAGGGCGATAGCCAGCGCACAGACCAGGCGCACCCAGAAAGGAATATCTGCTTCGGGGTTGATTTCCTGGGCTGCAACCAGGGCTAGGAAGATAACACCCATGGTTTTCTGCGCATCATTGGTGCCGTGAGCTAGAGACATGAGAGAAGCGGCGGAAATCTGGCCGAAGCGGAAGTTCTTTTTCTTCTGTTGCTCAGGCACGGTCTTGGTGAGAGCATAAATCAGAGCAGCACCCACACCAGCAACTACACCGGCAATGAGCGGGGCCAGCAGGGCCGGAATAATAATCTTCATCAGCACGCCATTCCACAGCACACCGTTAGCACCCAGTGAAGCCAGGGTCGCGCCGATGAGGCCACCAAAGAGGGCATGAGAGGAGCTGGAGGGCAATCCTAACAGCCAGGTGAAGACGTTCCAGAGGATTGCACCCACCAGCCCGGTAAAGACAATCAGCATGAGACTGGGTCCGCCCCCGGCTGTCTCCAGGTCGATGAGGCCAGAGCCGACGGTTTTAGCTACCTCAATGGAGAGGAAGGCGCCCGCTAGGTTAAGGACGGCCGCGAGCGCCACAGCCGCTTTAGGTTTGAGGGCTCCTGTGGCGATGGATGAGGCCATGGCGTTGGCGGTGTCATGAAAGCCGTTGGTGAAGTCGAAGGCTAGTGCGGTGAGCACTACGATCACCAGAATGATGAGTTCTGTAGTCACAGTTCTATTCTTGTAGGCAAGGCAGGTTTTGGGAAACATCAGGCGTCTGAGGGATTAGGCAAGGGTGAAATGTTGATTAAGTTTCTTAAAACCCACAAGATACATATTTTGGGCAGAGATACCTGCAACGATAGAGGTGAAGATATGTTCGTTTCACCTGGTTAGGGGATATTTTTTGCGATACTGCTCCTTAAAGAAATGTGGTTTTACATGGTTTTACCTGAGCAGGCAGCCCCTTCTACAGCGGCAAACCCACATGCAGAGCGATGTTGTTTACCATTTGTTCATTTTATACTCCCGTGGGGTTGCTCATAAACTGCCATAAAAGCTCAAGGCTTACTTGAAACCTATTCTTGAGACACATACCTCGACAGCATCAACCAAAGTAACGAGCGTGCACCATATCGCTGAGCGTGCGCAGGGTAAACGCACGCTCAGTGATATGGTGCACGCTCGCAGGGGTGGGACACACTTTTCTGCCTATAACCCATAATCCCACTAAAGGGCACAAGTAGCGCGAGCCCCCCCCAAAAAAAGAACCGCACATACAAAAAGGAACCCCAGTCTTTCGACTGGGGTTCCTTACCAAATATAATTCGGCGATGACCTACTCTCCCACACCGTCGCCAGTGCAGTACCATCGGCGCTAAGAGCCTTAACTTCCGGGTTCGGGATGGGACCGGGTGTTTCCCTCTTGCTATAATCACCGAAGAGTGGAGGCGAGGGGACTCGAACCCCTAACCCCCTGCTTGCAAAGCAGGTGCGCTACCAATTGCGCCACGCCCCCATCGGGTGCTACCTATGAGATTTTATCTGTAGCTTCTTCCCAAGTTTTTTTATTCTCCTGAGAATCCTTAGCTTTCTTCACCGCCATCACTGTTGCCAGTGCAGCAAGTGCGATTGTCATAAATTTCTTCATGTCAACCTTTCAACCAAGGTGAGTGGGCGTACCAGGAATTGAACCTGGGACCTCTACATTATCAGTGTAGCGCTCTAACCGTCTGAGCTATACGCCCTTGATGTTCATCAGAACGAGATATAACTTTACACAGGTTTTGACACCTTGCCAAATTAAAAATGGGTGTTCTGAGACACATCATCTAAATTGGTAGTTAAAAGCCTCGTGGCGCCCTAAAAATACAGGGCACCACGAGGCTACATCAGGGCTCTAACTCAGATTTATTCGTCGGTGAGGGTCACGCCCACACCACCAACCAATCTGGCTGCCAGGTTATACAACATGGCAGCTAGAGTGCCTAGCAGAGTGTAAAGAATTACATTCACGACGGAAATAATGGTGCTATAAAGAGCCACCTGCCCCAAGGAGAGGTACTGGGATATATCCACAGCATCACCAGTGGTACCTAGCAAGGTCAGCAGATCATTGAGGCTCTGGAAGGTGCCAGTGGCCTGCATAACCAGCCAGAGAATCACCGCTGCAACAACGGTAGCGATACCAATAGCAACCGAGAGCAGGAAGACAAGCTTAGCTACAGAGAAGGTATCGACCTTAGCAATGACCAGGCGCGCACGGCGAATCTTGGAGCGAGGGGCCGGGCGCACCAGAGGCTTACGCTGGGCATTTGCGGACGCTCCACCCTGGGGGCGTGCCTTACCTTGGGCAGCGCGCGGGGTGCCGGCTCGCGGCGCTGGCCGCGGTGCGGTTCCGGTGCTTCTAGTGCTCACTCTTACCTCCAAGTGCGTCTGCGGTGTCGGCTACTGCCGGGGTGGTCTTGTTTTCTAAAGGTACTTCATCTGCCGGCTTTTCGGGGCTTTCAGCGCCGTTTTCCTCGGTGTCGTCTACCTCATCGATGTTGCGTTCGTAGTTGCGGGCAACCTCAAGGATCTCATCGTTCTTGCCAGGCTTAGCAAAAATAACGCCCATGGTGTCGCGGCCCTTAGCCGGCACCTCTGCAACTGAGGTGCGCACGACCTTACCGGATTGCATCACGACCATGACCTCGTCCTCTTCACTGACAATCAGACCGCCCACGAGCTCGCCGCGGTCCTCTGCCAGCTTGGCAACCTTGATGCCCAGGCCGCCACGACCCTGAACACGGTACTGATCAACCTGGGTGCGCTTAGCATAACCACCTGCGGTCACCACAAAGACGAAGGAATCATCGGTGACCACGTTGGCTGAGAGCAACTCATCCCCGTCACGGAACTTCATACCGGTCACACCAGAGGTTGCACGGCCCATAGGTCGCAGGGCCTCGTCAGAAGCAGTGAAACGCAAGGACTGGCCCTGGCGGGAGATCAGCAGCAAATCATCGTCAGCGCTGGCTAGCTGGGCTGAGACCAGCTCATCGCCCTCACGCAGATTAATGGCAATGACGCCAGCGGCACGGTTGGTGTCGTAATCCGACAGGGCAGTTTTCTTCACCAAACCGTTCTTAGTAGCCAAAATCAGGTAGGGGGCATCCTCATAGGACTTAAGCTCCATGACCTTAGCGATGGTCTCCTCAGGCTGGAAGGCCAGCAGGTTAGCCACATGCTGGCCCTTGGCGTCGCGGCCTGCTTCCATGAGCTCGTAGGCCTTAGTGCGGTAGACCCGACCCAGGTTGGTGAAGAAGAGAATCCAGGAGTGGGTGGAGGTAACAAAGAAGTGCTGAACGACGTCGTCCCCGCGCAAGGAGGCACCCTTAATGCCCTTGCCGCCGCGGTGCTGGGAGCGGTACTGGTCGCTGCGGGTGCGCTTGACATAGCCACCGCGGGTAATGGTGACGACCATTTCTTCCTCAGGGATGAGATCTTCCATAGACATATCACCGTCATAGCCCATAAGGATCTTGGAGCGGCGGTCATCACCAAAGCGGGCTACAATTTCGGCCAGTTCTTCAGAGATGATGGCGCGCTGACGATCCTCAGAGGCGATAATCGCGTTGTACTCATCGATCATGCGCATGAGTTCGTCGTGGCGGTCCTGAATCTTCTGACGTTCCAGGGCGGCTAAGCGGCGCAGCTGCATGTTCAAAATCGCCTGAGCCTGGGCCTCATCAATGTCGAGGAAGTCCATCAGGGCTGCGCGGGCGTCATCGGCGGTGGGAGAGCGGCGAATCAGGGCGATGACCTCATCGAGGGCATCGAGGGCCTTGAGCAGGCCGCGCAGAATATGCGCTTCTTCTTGGGCCTGACGCAGGCGGTAGCGGGTGCGGCGCACAATCACTTCGAGCTGGTGGTTGACCCAGTGGCGGATGAAGGCATCCAGGGAGAGGGTGCGGGGCACGCCGTCCACAATCGCCAGCATGTTAGCTGAGAAGTTTTCCTGGAGCTGGGTGTGCTTGTAGAGGTTATTCAGCACCACCTTGGGCACAGCATCACGTTTGAGAACGATGACCAGGCGCTGGCCAGTGCGGCCAGACGTTTCATCGCGCAAATCAGCGATGCCGCTGATTTTGCCGTCCTTGACCAATTCAGCGATTTTGATGGCCAGGTTGTCGGGGTTGGCCTGGTAGGGCAGCTCGGTGACGACCAGGCAGGTGCGCCCCTGAATTTCTTCAACGTTGACCACTGCGCGCATGGTGATTGAACCACGGCCAGTACGGTAGGCCTGCTCAATTCCCTTATGGCCCAGGATGGTGGCGCCGGTGGGAAAGTCAGGGCCCTTAATGCGGGCAATCAGGGCCTCAAGCAGCTCTTCGTTGCTAGCTTGGGGGTTCTGCAGGAACCATTGCACGCCGTCCGCTACCTCACGCAGGTTATGCGGCGGGATGTTGGTTGCCATACCAACGGCGATACCGGATGAGCCGTTAACCAGCAGATTGGGGATACGCGAGGGCAGGACGACCGGCTCCTGGTTCTTGCCGTCGTAGTTGGGCTGGAAGTCTACGGCTTCCTCGGTGATATCTCGTACCATCTCCAGGGCCAGGGGAGCCATCTTGGTTTCGGTATAACGGGGGGCTGCGGCACCGTCATTACCGGGGGAGCCGAAGTTACCCTGACCGAGGGCTAGGGGGTAGCGCATGACCCAGTCCTGGATGAGGCGCACCAGGGTGTCATAGATAGCCCCGTCACCGTGAGGGTGGTATTGACCCATCACTTCGCCAACGACGCGGGCGCACTTGTTGAAGGAGCGTTCGGGGCGGTAGCCGCCGTCGTACATGGCGTAGATGACGCGGCGGTGGACGGGCTTGAGGCCATCGCGCACATCAGGTAGGGCGCGACCGATGATGACGGCCATGGCGTAGTCCAGGTATGAGCGTTCCATTTCAGAACGCAGGTCTACAACTTCGACCTTGCCGCCGGCAGGTGCCGGGGTTGCGTCAGTTGCAACGGTTTCGCCGTCGATGGGCTGGGGTGAGCTGGTGGTGTTCTCGTCGCTCATAAGTTCCTCGTATTTCGTCCTTGATGTTTATATTCCATAGTGGCTATATAGCGTTTGTTTCACACTTATAAGCCTTAGATATCAAGGAAGCGGATATCCTTTGCGTTCTGCTGGATGAATTCTCGGCGGGCTTCGACATCCTCACCCATCAGCACGGAGAAGATCTGGTCGGCCGCGGCTGCGTCCTCCATCTTGACCTGCAATAGAGTGCGGCGGTCGGGGTCCATGGTGGTGTCCCACAGTTCGGTGTAGTCCATTTCGCCCAGACCCTTATAGCGCTGAATGCCGTTGTCCTTGGGGATGCGCTGGTTCTTGGCATAACCTGCCGCTAAGGCAGCGTCACGTTCGGCATCTGAGAAGACGTAGTCATGGGGGGCATTGGACCACTTGATGCGGTAGAGCGGGGGCTGGGCCAGGTAGACGTAGCCAGCTTCAATGAGCGGACGCATGTAGCGGAAGAGCAAGGTCAGCAGCAAGGTGGTGATGTGCTGGCCATCTACGTCCGCATCAGCCATGAGCACGACCTTGTGGTAGCGGGCTTTCTCAATGTTGAATTCTTCACCGATGCCGGTACCAAAGGCGGTAATCAGTGACTGAATTTCTGCGTTAGAGAGGGCACGATCTATGCGAGCGCGCTCCACGTTCAGCACCTTGCCTCGCAGGGGCAAAATGGCTTGGGTTTCGGGGTTGCGGCCGCGCACTGCTGAGCCGCCTGCTGAGTCACCCTCTACCAGGTAAATCTCTGAGATGGAGGGGTCTTTTGATGAGCAGTCTTTGAGTTTGCCGGGCATGGAGCCGGTTTCTAGCAGGCCTTTACGGCGGGTGGTTTCGCGGGCTTTGCGGGCTGCCAGGCGGGCCTGGGATGCGGTGATGGCACGGCGGACGATTTCTTTACCGGTGCTGGGGTTGCGCCCCAGCCAGTCGCCCAGCTGGTCCATGGTTTCACGCTGGACAAAAGCCTTGGCTTCGGAGTTACCCAGTTTGGTCTTGGTCTGACCCTCGAACTGGGGTTCAGAGATTTTTACGGAGATGACGGCGGTAAGGCCCTCACGGACGTCTTCACCGGTGAGGTTATCGTCCTTTTCGCGCAGCATCTTGTTATCGCGGGCAAATCGGTTAATGAGGGTGGTCAGGGCGGTGCGGAAGCCTTCTTCGTGGGTACCGCCCTCGTGGGTGTTGATGGTGTTGGCGTAGGTGTGCACCGATTCTTTATAGGCGGTGGTCCATTGCATGGCCACTTCCAGGCTCATCATGCGGTCGGTGTCTTCGGTGTCGAAGGCGATGATGTCATCGTGAACTACGGTGAGTTTCTTGGAGGTGTTGAGGAAGTTGACGTAGTCGAAGAGGCCGTCTTTGTACATGTAGGTGACGGTCTTGTGGCCCTGGGCGTTGGCCCCTACCTGGTTGAGGGGTAGCTTTTCGGGCTTTTCTTCGCCGGTGACTTCATCGCCTTCGTGGAGCTCGCGTTCATCGGTGAGCTGGATGGTTAGACCCTTATTGAGGAAGGCCATCTGCTGGAAGCGGGCGCGCAGGGTCTCGAAGTCGAATTCAACGGTTTCGAAGATTTCGGGGTCGGGGTAGAAGGTCTGGGTGGTGCCGGTTTCTTCGGTTGCTTCACCGCGGGTAAGGGGCTGGGTGGTGTGACCACCGTTGGCGTAGCTGATGTGCCACTTGTAGCCTTGGCGGCGTACTTCGGTTTCGACCTTGGTGGACAGTGCGTTGACCACGGAGATACCTACACCGTGCAGACCGCCGGAGACCGCATAGCCGCCGCCGCCGAATTTACCGCCGGCGTGCAGAATGGTCATGACGACTTCGACGGTAGGTTTCTTTTCGGTGGGGTGTTCGTCGACGGGGATGCCTCGACCGTTATCGGCAACTCGTACTGCGCCGTCTTGCTGGATGACGACCTCAATCAGGTCGGCGTGCCCTGCTAGGGCTTCATCGACGGAGTTATCGACAACTTCATAGACCAGGTGGTGTAGGCCGCGTTCGCCGGTTGAACCGATGTACATACCGGGGCGCTTGCGCACAGCTTCAAGGCCTTCGAGGACCATGATGTCGGCGGCGCCGTATTCGTGGGAGGTTTCTTCAGTTGCCACAGGTAATTAGGCTCCTTGCATGGTCGGTCTCGCACCGGCGGCCCTTCAGCGCGGACGCCCGGCGGTTAGGTTGCGGGGTGTGGCTACTGTGCGGGCGGGCAGGCGCGCGTATATATGCTCTCAATTCTACCGCACAGGGCTATTTTTGAGCCTGTTTTGTGACCTTTTAGCAGGGCACTTAGGGCCACAAGAGCCTGAGTGAGCCATGAGAGCGAATGGAACCCCTACACTGTGGGTTCTCACAGGGTGAGGGGGTCAGGGGCGCAGAAGCGATTTTTATCATTTTCTGCTCTTCGTTTTTTACCCGTAGGTATCGCGCGGCCCACGACCGCCGGGGGCAACCCGTCGCCCTTTTTTCCAGGAGGGGGCAGCAGGGCCAAAGGCGCGGACGTCCTTCACCACATCATCACCTAGCTCTCCGTTGAAGCGGCGCATGATGTCGTATTTCATTTGGCGAATTTGCACGGCCCAGGCGGTTGATTCACAGCGTACGGTCATCACCCCATCTTCAAAGCTCTCAGGGGTGGCTTTTGAGGCAATTTGGGGGCCGACCAGTTTATCCCAGCGGGCCATAACGGATGAGACAGCTAGGGGAGTGCTCCAGCCTCGTTCCATGATGACGCGATCTAGTAGCCCACTGAGATTTTGGGGGTCGCGGGCGCTAGGGCCTGACCCGGTGTAGCCGCCAAGCTGCCCGGTGGATTCGGCGGGTTTGAAGCGGCGTTTTTTTGTGCCGGGTTCGGTGTTCATGACGCGGCCAAAGTCTTTGATAATTTTTCGCCCTGCGGCCCCTTTGACTCGGTGTTCGCCGCGGGCCTCTTTTGCAGCTCGTATGCGGCTAAGTAGGGCGTGGGGGGCGTCAACCGATTCTGCCTCGTATTCTGAATGAGTCATATCATTAGGCATCAGAAGCTATTCCTTATCTGGAATATCACCTAGTGGTAGGCTATCTACCCAGGCTTTGCCAGGTTCAACCCGCACCAGGGTGATATCGCCCAGTTCCTCAGGAATATCGCTTGCAACCGCGCAGGTCACCAACACTTGTTCAGCACCCGCTACGATGGCCCCCAGTTTATGACGGCGGGCCGTATCAAGCTCTGCAAAGACATCATCAAGAATCAGAATGGGAGAGGCACCAGGAGCATCATGATCAGCCAGGTGCACATACCAGGACGCCAATTTCAAAGCCAAAGCATAGGACCAGCTTTCCCCATGAGAGGCAAAACCCTTAACTGGAATTCCTCCCAGCTCTAAGACCACATCATCACGGTGAGGGCCCACTAGGGTCACACCGCGCTCTATTTCTTCTTGCTGTTTCTCAGCAAAAGCACGCATCAATGCTGCCCGCATATCATCCACACCCATCAGCGCAGCAGAGGGTAAAACGGCAGCTGAGATCGCAGGGAAGACGGTGGAGTCATAGACCAGGCTTGCCATCTTAGAGCCCTCTGTTAGCTCCCCATAAGCTCTCTGAAGTTGCGGCAGCAGCAGGGCCAGAGTGCGCAAACGGGCCTGCAAGAGGTGGGCACCGACGTCCGCTAGCTGCTTGTTCCACACCTCTAGAGTGTAGCTATCGTCCGCTTTTGCCCGCCTGTGCGAGCGCAAAGATTTGAGCAGGGAATTGCGCTGGCGCACAATACGCTCATAATCAGCCCGGTAAGCAGCCACAGACGGACGTAAGGAGACCGCCAAATCATCGAGAAAACGGCGACGCCCGGCGGGATCCCCCTTGACCAGTTGCAGATCTTCGGGGGAAAAAAGCACGGTGCGAGTAACACCCAGGGCTTCACGGGCACGCACGGGCGCTGCCCGATTGATGCGCACCCGGTTACTTTTACCCGGTGCCAGTTCAAACTCAAGGATAGTTTGCTGGTTACCCCGTACCGTGCGGGTACGGATATAGGCGCGGTCAGCACCCACACGTACCAGCGGGGCGTCCTGACTGACTCGGTGCGAGGCTAATTGCGCGGTGTAGTCAATGGCCTCGACGATATTGGTTTTGCCCACCCCATTTGACCCGAGAAAGACGGTGACGCCGGGGCTCAGGGGCAGGGTCAGCAACTGGTAGGTGCGGTAGTCCATCAACGAAAGGTGGTCGATGTACAGCGCGCTCTCCTTGAGATAAAGGGGGTGTTCTAGGGTTTTACTGGTTTTGTAGGCGGATAGGCATGAGCAGGTAGCGGTAGTTCTTCTCATTGTCTGCCTGCCAGTCCTCTTGCTCTGAGAGTACAACGGGCTTGCGGGGGTCGGTGAAGGAGAACCGTACGAACTTGTTAGCGGCAAAGGTGTGCAGACCTTCAGAGAGGTAGCTGGGGTTGAAGGCTACGGTGATATCTCCTCCATGCAGGTGAGCCTGTAGGACCTCAGTTGCCTGGGCATCTTCGCCGGTGCCAGCGTCCAGGGTGACCTGGCCTTGGCTGAAGGACAGGCGCACGGGGGTGTTGCGCTCAGCCACGAGGGAAACACGGCGCACAGCCTCCATGAGGTCTGAGGTGCGGACGATAGCGTGTACCGGGGTTACATCGGGGAAGAGGGAGCGAATCTTGGGGTATTCACCGTCAACCAGAAGGCTGGTGGTGCGGCGTGAGTCAGATTCAAAGCCGATGAGTTCGTGGGCATCGGAGAGGGCGATAGCTAGTTCCCCAGCACCACCTAGGGTCTTTGCGACCTCAGAGAGGGTTTTGGCCTTGACCAGAGCTGCGGTGGAGATGGAGGGGTCTGCGGGGTTCCAGGTCAGTTCGCGCATGGCCAGACGGTAGCGGTCAGTTGCCAGTAAGGTGATCTGGTTTCCTTCAATTTCCATTCGCACGCCGGTCAGAATCGGAAGGGTGTCATCCTTAGATGCTGCTACCGATACCTGGGTTACGGCTTTAGCGAATTCGGAGCCTTCGACGGTGCCTGATACTGCTGGTAGGGCAGGCAGCTCGGGGTAATCGGCTACTGGCATGGAGGAAAGGTTGAAGTTAGAGGAACCGCAGGAGAGGTGAACTTTACCTTCACGGAGTTCAAAGAGTACATCTGCTTTAGGAAGAGAGCGGCAGATATCGGCTAGTAGTCGGCCAGAGACGAGAGCTTCGCCTTCTTCAGCGATGTCAGCTGCGATGTTGAGCTTGGCTGAGGTTTCGTAGTCGAAGCTTGCGATGGAGACTTCACCGGCTGCTGCTTTGATGAGCAGGCCAGAGAGTACGGGTACTGGCGGACGGGGGGAGAGGGAGCGAGCAGTCCAGCTGACAGCCTCGGCTAGGGTATCGCGTTCGACAGTAAATTTCACCGGAGTACCTTCCAAAGGTTAAACGTAAGAAGCCCTGACAGTGGGCGAAGTTCAAGTGTTCAGTCTACCGGACTGCCTGAGTGCTAACGCTGTTTTTCTGTAATTACAAGCAGTGACCCTGCACCGACCTTACCGCACTGAAATCTGTAATTACAAGAGCCTGAACCTCACGGCAGCACGAGCACAAGGTTTTTTGTTATTTGACGTTTTTTCTTTAAGAATCGTAGTGTTAATAACCCTTGTGAAAACTGTGGAAAACTCTCTTTCAGCCCGGAATCTAGCCTCAGAGCTTGTGGGGTATCTGTGTAGAAAATCTAGCTTCACTGTGAATGAATAGTGGATGGATATTTATGCAATCTAAGAACTACACAGGCTATGCATATTCATGCACTTAACATCCACAGCAAAACCCCTTAAGCCCCAGACTTATCCACAACCCTCTGACAAGGGCCTTTAAGACTTGGACGAATCGCGAGAACCCTGCTTAATACGGTTAGTTAGCTCTGTGACCTGGTTAAAGATAGGCCGCCGCTCTGCCATGAGATTACGAATCTTACGGTCTGCATACATGACAGTGGTATGGTCACGATCGCCCAACTCCTGGCCAATACGCGGCAAAGACATATCAGTCAGCTCTCGCAAGAGATACATAGCAATCTGACGAGCATTCACCAAGGTACGGCTACGAGACTTCGAACGAAGATCTTCAATCGTCACATCGAAATACTCAGCTGTTGCCTGCAAAACCTGCGAAGCGGTAATTTCCTGGGCACCATCGTCCAACAAAAGATCTTTGAGCACCTGCTCCGCTAACTGCATATCTGCCGGCTGGCCCTGCAAAGAAGCAAAAGCCGTCACACGAATCAGCGCACCTTCTAACTCACGAATGTTCGTGGAGATATGCGAGGCAATATATTCCATTACATCATCAGGCACATCAAGGCCCTCATTCTGAGCCTTCTTACTAAGAATCGCGATACGGGTCTCAAGCTCCGGGGGCTGCACATCTGTAATCAGACCCCACTCAAAGCGCGAGCGCATACGCTCAGCGAAACCGGTCAGCTGCTTAGGGGGCAAATCAGAGGTAATCACTACCTGCTTCTGGTGATTATGTAAGGCGTTGAAGGTATGGAAGAACTCTTCTTGGGTGCTGTCTTTCCCAGCCAGGAACTGAATATCGTCAATCAGCAGCATATCGACGTTGCGGTAAATCTGCTTAAAAGTAATGCCGTTATTATCGCGGATGGAATTAATAAAGTCGTTGGTAAACTCCTCAGAGTTCACATAGCGCACCCGCAAACCGGGGTAGAGGCTCTTAGCATAGTGGCCAATGGCGTGCAGCAGGTGGGTCTTGCCCAGGCCTGATCCGCCATAGATAAAGAGGGGATTATAGGCTGAGGCTGGAGTCTCCGAGACGGCGAAGGCCGCAGCGTGGGCAAAACGGTTGGACTGGCCGATCACAAAGCTATCGAAGGTGTACTTGGGGTTCAGGCGTGCGGTGGAATCCCAGGTTTTTACCTCACCAGGCTCGGCAGATGCTTCTACCATCTGCCCAGCTTCTGCCGGCTCTTGGACCGGGGCTGGTTCCTGGGAAGTCTGAATGCTCTCAGCACTTGCAGCCGGAGTCTCGGTGGGGGAGTGGGCCGGACGCTGGGGTGCTACTTCCTCGAACCCTGCCCCAGGAGCAGGTTCCCGCTCAACAGGGGCAGAGAAAGGTGCAGTAGGACGCTCGGTGGCAGGTAGGGCTACCTTCTCGGGGGAGTTCTCTAGGCTGGTATCAATAATGAAAGCCTCAGTCACGCCCTGACCGAAAGTGGCGGTAATCGCTTCTTGTAGAGTCTCTTTCAGCTCGTGCTGAAAAATGTCGCGGGTGAACTCACTAGGTACCGCAATCAGGAGCACATTTCCCATGAAGGCGTGAGGCTGAGCTAAACCAATATGTGCACGGTGACGCTGAGCCACCGAAGTATCTGCACGCAACAGAGCTACCAAGTGCATCCACTTCTTTTGAAGCTCCGGGTCCATGTAATCGCCCACTGGCTCTCCTATAATCTCAGGTCACGCAAAAAAACTTACCCACAGCTTAGCCACAGGCTCCACCAATTTATCACCATGTTATCCACAGGGTGGAAAACTTGTGATTTAACGAGTGGGTTACCTGTTTACAGTATGTGATTAAACCGTGCACCGCTAGCTCAAAGTCGCAGATTTTGTAACTTACAACTTTTCTCGGCCACCTTGTGGATAACTCTCGCTAGGGTGGGTGCAGTTGCAGACTATCCACAGGTGTGGGCAAACTCTCCTGCCCTCCTGTGATTAAAGACCTACCCCTAGCGGGCTTGACCTTATATCGCAACCTCTTCTAGAGTTGTTTAGTCAAAGTGTGCTAGGACTATGCCTATATCTAAGGCCTGATATCCGCCCCCTCAGTGTCGGAGCTAGCACACAGCAAGAAGCGTCAACCTGTTCGAAGAACTGTTGAAAGGTTGGCCCCCGTACCAACCATTTTTGGAGTAACCAAATGAGCAAGCGGACTTTCCAGCCGAATAACCGCCGTCGCGCCAAGAAGCACGGCTTCCGTCTTCGTATGCGCACCCGTGCAGGCCGCGCTATCCTCGCGCACCGTCGTTCAAAGGGCCGCGCAAGCCTCTCAGCATAAGGCTTCCCATCTCCTCGCCTCGGCCTAGCCCCTTGTGCAGGCCAGCGTGAACACGCAGCCCGCCGAGAGACGACCGAAGAAAACAAAGGAGAACACGTGCTGGCACAACAGCACCGGATGCGAGCCTCGGCTCAATTCTCAGCAACTACACGTTCCGGCGCCCGCTCAGGGCGTCGGAACTTAGTTCTATATACAGCCAAAACAGGCCAAGAACCAACCATCATCGGTTTCATCGTCTCAAAAGCCGTCGGCAACGCGGTCACCCGCAACAAAACCAAACGACGCCTACGCGAAATCATCGCCCCCTTCATTGCCACCCATCCCACCGGCTACCAGATAGTTGTGCGCGCCCTGCCCCCCGCAGCGTCCGCACCCTACAGCGACCTAGAAACAGACCTAAAAAGCGCCCTGACCACCACCCTCAAAAAACTCGGTGCCACCGCCCCCGAGGAGCTCTAACCCATGAGCAGCTCCCACACCCCACCTACCCGGGGCCAAGAGGACGAAGACGTCCTACTCACCCAAGCCCCCCACGAATTTGTGGTCCCCACCAGCATCGTCCAAGCAGCCATCACCCTGCCCCAGAACGTCCTCATCGCTTTTATCAAGATCTACCGTGCAATCGTCTCGCCACTCTACGGCAACGTCTGCCGGTACTACCCGAGCTGCTCCGCCTACGGGCTTGAAGCGCTCACCACCCACGGCGCAATACGCGGCCTCTCACTGACCGTCCGCCGCATACTGCGCTGCCACCCCTGGGCCACCGGCGGCCTGGACCCCGTACCTAAGGGCCCACGCACCTTTGCACCGGGCAAAGAACCCAAAATAATTCTTCTAAACCACCCGCACCAGCACCTGAACCACTAACAGGTCCTGGCTGCAATCCACCACAACCGGCTCACCTCATCGAGCCAGGGAGAGAACTATGTTCGACATCATTCTCTGGCCCTTTAAATGGATCGTCTCTGCGATTCTCTGGGCATTCCACGAACTCTTCACCACCATCGGCATGGACCCCGCCTCCGGCATCACCTGGGTACTTGCCATCATCGGCCTGACCCTGGTCATGCGAACCCTCACCATCCCGCTCTTTATGAAGCAAATCAAGGCCATGCGCGGTATGCAGGAACTGCAACCCGAACTGGCCAAACTACAGGCTAAATACAAGGGCAAAACCGACCAGCTCTCCCGCCAGGCCATGGCCCAGGAACAGATGGCCCTCTACCGCGAATCGGGCTCCAACCCCCTAGCCTCCTGTATGCCTATCCTGGTGCAGATGCCCATCTTCTTCGGCCTCTTCCAGGTGCTCAACGGTGTGCCCACCGCAGCAGCCAACAACACTGGTATCCTGGTGCTCGAAAATGCCAAAATTGAGCAGTTCAACGACGCCTACATCTTTGGTGCCCCCCTCTTCTCCTCCATGATGCGCCCTGGCGATGGTAACCACACCGCCACCATCCTTATCGCCGCCATCATGGTTGTGCTTATGAGCGCCGCCCAGTTCTACACCACCAAGCAGCTCTCTGCAAAGAACATGTCGGACGCCGCTAAACAGTCCCCCATGTACCGTCAGCAGCAGATCATGCTCTACGTACTGCCCCTAGTTTTCGCTATCTCAGGTATTAACTTCCCCCTCGGCGTGCTCGTCTACTGGACCGTCTCAAACTTCTGGTCAGTAGGCCAGCAGTACTGGGTCATTAAGAACAACCCCACCCCCGGCTCCCAGGCCGAACGTGAACTGAACGAACGCCGCGCCGCTAAGGGCCTGCCCCCTGTCGGCAAGACCAAGGAAGAGCACGAAGCTGAAATCGAAGCCCAGCGTGAGCGTGCCAACCGCGGCCAACGTCAGCAGCCCATGAGCAAGAAACGCCAAAAGCAGCAGCAGAAAAAGAAGAAGAAATAGCGGCAGCTACAGGAGAAACCCCCATGACTGAAGCATACGAAGAAAACGCCGCAGAAATCGTCCTAGACGACGCCCCAGAGCAGGGCTTTGAGGACGAAGGCGACATCGCCGCAGACTACCTCGAAGAACTCCTCGACATCGCAGATATCGACGGCGACATCGACATCGAAGTGCGCAATGGCCGCACCCACCTGTCGGTCGTTACCGAAGATGGCAACAACACCGATCTACAAGCTCTCGTCGGCCAGGACGGTGAAGTGCTGGACGCCCTGCAAGAGCTCGTCCGCCTCTCCGTCCTAGCTGCCACCGGCCAGCGCACCCGCCTAATTCTCGATATCGCCGAGCACCGCGCTAGCCACCAAAAAGCCCTGGTAGAGATGGCTGAAACTGCCATCGCCCAGGTCCAAGACACCGGCGACGAAGTGCACCTAGACCCCCTGGGACCCTACGAGCGTAAACTCGTGCACGACATCGTGGCAGCCCACGGGCTCTACTCAGAATCAGAAGGCTCTGGGCCTGACCGCCATATCGTCATCATGCTAGAGGAGGGCTAAACCATGAGCGAAGGAAACACCCACCTGCCGGAGCTAGCTGGCCCTACCCTGGTAGCTGCTGACCAAGTTTTCGGTGACCGCCTGCCCCTGGCAGAGCGTTATGTTGAACATCTGGCAACCAGCGGCATCGAACGCGGTCTCATCGGCCCTCGCGAGGTTCCCCGCCTCTGGGAGCGTCACGTGCTCAACTGTGCCGTGGTTGAGGAATTCATTGAGGACGGTGCTCGCGTGGCTGACGTAGGCTCAGGAGCGGGCCTCCCAGGGCTCTGCCTGGCTATCGCCCGCCCTGACCTGCACCTGACCCTCATCGAGCCCCTAGAACGCCGCGTCATCTGGCTGACAGAGGTCGTAGATGACCTAGGGTTAGAGAACGTTGATATTCTACGTTCGCGTGCTGAACAGGCCGTAGGGCAGGTAGAAGCAGACTATGTGACCGCCCGTGCAGTTTCTGCCCTGGTTGGACTGCTGGACATCACCCTGCCGATTCTGCGCGGCACTGGCCAGCTCCTAGCTCTGAAGGGGCGCAGTGCGGCTGATGAAATCACCAAGGCCCAGAAGAAGCTCAATAAGTACGGTGCTCGCCAGACCGAGATTCTTATCGCTGGTGAGTCCCTGCTCGAAGAACCCACCACTGTGGTGCGTGTGAGCCTTTAAGAGCCTTAGCTCTAGCAAAGCCCGGCTTACCTCCTGTGTGAGGTAGCCGGGCTTTTTATATACCTGCTACCTAGCCCTGAGTGTAAGTGGTGGCAGATGAAGCTGCCAGAGCCTGCGCGTCTTAGGTGAAAGTGTGGCGAGCGGTGATGGTGGGCAGTGGTTATAAGGCTGAGTGGGAATGTTTCACATGAAACATAGATTCTTTATTCATAAAACAACGTATTCATGGTGCTTAATTTTCCCTGTTTCGAGAGGCTGGTGAGAGCAGGTAATCTTAGATAAGCGAGACCACCATACCTACCAAGGGAGTATAGCCGGTGTCTACCATCTCCAATATCCCAGACTTTGGGCTACCGCCTGAACCCCAGAACGTCCCCGCCAAGCCCGACCGCGGCTCACATGTTTCACGTGAAACACGTGAAAAACTGGAGCGCACTGACCTTATCTCCGCCCAGACCAGCCCCATCACCCAACAGGCTCAATCGGCAAAACAACAGTTCGAAAAGCTCACCGGTGAGACACTGAACCGCCCCCAAGAAACTCGCATCTTCACAATCTCCAACCAGAAAGGCGGGGTTGGCAAAACCTCAACCGCCGTGAACATCGCAGCAGCGCTCGCCCTCAAAGGTATGAATGTACTGGTCGTCGATAACGACCCCCAGGGTAATGCCTCAACCGCGCTGGGCATAGAACACGGGGTAGAAGTACCCTCCACCTACGATGTGCTAATAGACGACAAACCCCTGGCAGATATTGTGCAACCCTGCCCCGATATTGAAAACCTCTGGTGCGCCCCGGCCAACATCGACCTGGCAGGAGCCGAAATCGAGCTGGTCTCCATGGTCGCCCGCGAAACCCGCTTAAAAACCGCCTTATCTGATTACGCCGCCGCCCGAGAAGCAGCCGGGCTGCCCCGCCTAGACTATATCTTTATCGACTGCCCGCCCTCCTTGGGCCTGCTCACTATCAACGCCTTCTGCGCAGCCCGCGAGGTGCTCATCCCTATTCAATGCGAATACTACGCACTAGAAGGGCTCAGCCAACTACTCAAAAACATTGGCATGATTCAAAAGCACCTCAACTCTGAACTACACATCAGCACCATCCTGCTCACCATGTATGACGGCCGCACCAACCTCTCATCCCAGGTCGCCGACGAAGTGCGAGAACACTTCCCTGAACAGGTACTTGAAACCGCTATTCCCCGCTCCGTGCGTATCTCTGAAGCTCCCAGCTACCAGCAAACCGTCATGAGCTACGACCCAGCCTCACCTGGTGCTGTAGCCTATCTGAAAGCTGCCGTAGAAATGGCAAAGAAAGCATAAACACCCTATACGATATGTTTCACCCATAAAATTAAGGATCAACGGCGCCCTCTGTCATCCCAGGTCGCCGTTGGTCTTTGCTGGGGGGCTCACTCCACTAGACTTGGGTGAGGAAAACTTTTGAGCACGGAGGTCAATATGGCAGAGAAGAAACGCGGTCTAGGGCGTGGCCTGGGCGCCCTCATCCCAGAGAGCGCCAAGCCCCCAGTAGAAGAGAAAAAAGCTGAGCCGGTGGCTACCGAACAGCTAGACCTAGGCTTGGGCGCAGACATTCCCACTCCTTCTCAGAAGAGTGTTTCACGTGAAACATCAAAGAAGAAGCGGGCAGATATGGGAGCTGCCCTACGCACCACCACTCCTTCCCGGCGTCCTGTCGATTTCTTCTTTGGTGACGAAACCGCTGGGGCAGGCGAGAACCTTGTGCCGGTGCCCGGCGCAGACTTTGCCACCCTGAACGTCACCGATATTCACCCTAACCGCAAGCAGCCCCGCACAGATTTTGATGAACAGGATATGCAGGAGCTGGTGCACTCCATCAAAGAAATCGGTGTGCTACAGCCGATTGTCGTGCGCCCCAGCCGGGAGAGCGGTGCCGAAAAATACGAGCTCATTATGGGCGAGCGCCGCTGGCGTGCCACCCAACGAGCTGGGCTGACCACCATCCCGGCAATTATCCGTGAAACCCAGGACGAAGACCTACTCCGGGACGCTCTCTTGGAGAATCTGCACCGGTCGCAGCTCAACCCTATTGAAGAAGCGGCCGCCTACCAGCAGCTTCTCGAAGAGTTTGGAACTACCCAGGAACAGCTAGCCCAGCGCATTGGACGTTCTCGCCCCCAAATTTCCAACACTATTCGTCTGCTGAAGCTGCCGGCCCTGGTGCAGCGCCGCGTTGCCGCCGGTACTATTTCTTCCGGGCATGCCCGCGCCCTGCTGGGCTTGAAGAAGGCCGCTGATATTGAGACTCTGGCTCAGAAAGTTGTCAACGAGGGGCTCTCTGTTCGAGCGGTGGAAGAACTCGTAGCAGCAGGCTCTACTTCTGATGCTGAGCGAGCTAAGAAAACCACAAAGGTTCAGGGTCATACTGAGCGGCTGGATTATCTGGCCGATGCTTTGGCTGACAAACTGGATACTAATGTCACCATTAATCTGGGGGCACGTAAGGGTAAGATGACTATTGAGTTCGCCTCGGTGGAAGACCTCAACCGCATCCTGGATCTGATTGACCCTCAGCTCAAGAGAAAATAGGGGAGCCTAATAGGGGTAGGGGTGCTATTTCTACCCCTGAAATGTAGAAGCGGTATCTGCCAGAAGTGCAGGTGCCGCTTCTCTATGTTTCACGTGAAACATGCCATGAGGTACTACTCCGGGGCCTGTTTTTTGGTTTTATGAGGCCTTGGAGATGGTGAAAACCTCTATATGGCCCCCTGTAGGCCTTACAGGGGCTCCCCCTGTATGGAACTAGGAATGTGTTGAGTTAGGCGCTGAGGGCGGCTTCTGGAGCTCCACTTTTTGCGGCATGGGCCAAAATCCTCCTGAATTCCTTGATGTGTATGCGTGCAATCGGAACTCATCTGGTCCTTATCTCATGGGATGCTCTGATTTCTCTAACCTATTGTGAGTGCTGTGCAAGAGGGGCGGGAAGTGGAGCTGAAGGGGTGTGGGGTGAATGTCATATGTTGTAGGATGAGGGTATCCCAAGGAGGTGATAATAATGAATTTTTTCTATGAACTTATTTCCTGGTTTGGCGGTTTCATTATTTACGGGTTGATGTTCCTTGCCTTTGTCGTCATTGTGCGTCGTGTGATTATTAAAGAAAAATCTAAAGCTGGAAAATCTAAAAATAAACCTGTCGCTAGTAAAGGTGATACATGTTCCGTTGATAAATCGACGTTGGGTGATAGTTTAGCCCAGCCTATAGAATTAAATGGTTCTTCTTTTACCCCCGGGCGGTCAGTCAGATCTGAAGCACCTCAGAAAAGTAATCGGGAGAGCTCGTCGATTTATGGCCCCGACAAAGACCCTCTAGAATCTTAAAAGCGCCTCTTCAAGGTTGAATTGGTATAAATTTCGAGTTTTTTACCGTTTCATGCGAAACATCACCCGTTTATAAGTCACCCTTTGATGAATATATATCATGTGTGGAGGTTGAAGATATGTATAAAAAATTATTTTTTTTATGGCTCTCTCTTTGTGGGTATTTGTTGCCTTTATTGAAGTATTTGTTTTTTCTCGTATGTTTACTTCGTGCCCAACAAATCTAGAATTAATCTATGGCGATGCCGGAGTTTCTCTTATTCCGTTGGGATATGCCTGCACTTGGGATTCTTTCCCTAGGGGGCGTTAAAATTTACCCACCTTTATCGACCCTGTTGACACCGCTGGTGCTTTTATTAGGGGGATCTAGTCTTTTGGGCAGCCTACCCAAACAGCTCGAAAAGCTGGTATAGCTCGCTCAACTTTGCTCCGTATCACCCAAGGAAAAACAGAGCCTACTCCCGCGACCTTACGCGAAATAGCCCTAACCCAGGGATCCGACCTCAACTAGAGTTCAATCAAGCACTTGATACTCTCTTTACTCGTGATGACGCAACACGGCTTATGCGTTTTCTCCTATCATGCGCATCTCGCCCCCTAGCTGCTTTCCCTAGAATAAATCTGCTGGGTTTCACGTGAAACATTCTGATTTTATCTTTTGTTCTTCTAGCAACCTTCTGAGGGCGTTAACAAGCCCCTCAGAAGAAGCTGAGGGGCTTGTGAGTGCCTAATGAATAGTGCCGTGTATGGGTGTCGAGAGAAAATATCGGCAGGCTAGAGGCTCCCGGTGGAAGGTAAGGCCTATTTAAGAAATTCTGCAAACTCCTGCTCCAAGGCAGCCTTGGGCTTAGCGCCGACGGTCTGCTTGGCAACCTCACCGTCCTTGAAGACGTAGATGGCGGGGATAGAAGTGATGCCGTACTTCATTGCGGTGGCGGGGTTGTTCTCAACATCGAGCTTGAGTACCTTGACCTTATCGCCGTACTCTTCACTGAGCTGGTCGATGACGGGGCCAACCATGCGGCAAGGGCCGCACCATTCAGCCCAGAAATCGACAATGACGGGCTTATCTGACTTAAGAACCTCGTCGCTAAAAGTAGCGTCAGTAACCTGCTGTGCCATGGTAAATAACCTTTCGTAGATAGGGGTGAGAGAACCTAGAGGGCCTCAAGGTAGTGCTGGGCATCCAGAGCCGCAACGCAGCCTGAACCGGCCGCTGTGATGGCCTGACGATAGGTGGGGTCGATGACGTCGCCTGCGGCAAAAACGCCGGGAATAGAGGTGCGTGAGGACCGGCCCTCTACAGCGATAGTGCCAGCCTCAGTAAGGTCTAGCTGCCCCTGCACCAAGGACGTGCGGGGGTCAGAGCCGATAGCGATAAAGACACCTTCAACGCTCAGTGAAGTTTCCTCCCCGCTCTTAATATTCGATAGGGTCAGGCCAGAGACTTTCTCTTCCCCGTCGATAGTCTTGACGACTGAATCCCAGATAACCTCAATTTTCTCGTGGGCTAAGGCACGCTGGGCCATGATCTCTGAGGCACGGAAGGAATCACGGCGGTGCACCAGGTAGACCTTAGAGGCAAAGGCGGTCAAGAAGAGGGCTTCTTCGAGGGCTGAGTCGCCGCCACCAATAACGGCCAGTTCCTTCTCCTTGAAGAAGAAGCCGTCGCAGGTGGCGCACCAGGAGACGCCGTGGCCAGAGAGGCGAGATTCGCCGTCCACACCCAGCTTGCGGTACTCCGATCCGGTGGAAATAATGACGGTCTGCGCCAGGTGAACTGAGCCGTCAGTCAGAATAACCTTCTTAATGTCGCCCTCAAGCTCAAGGCTGGCGACGTCCTCATAGCGAATATCTGCACCGAAACGCTCAGCCTGGGCGCCGATGTTGGTCATGAGTTCAGGGCCTTGAATGCCGTTGATAAAGCCTGGGAAGTTCTCAACTTCGGTGGTGGTCATCAGATCGCCGCCGGGGGAGATAGATGAGGCAAAGAGTAGGGGGTTGAGGTTGGCGCGGGCAGTGTAGATGGCGGCGGTGTAGCCTGCGGGGCCTGAGCCAACGATGATGACCTTGTGAACGGTCTGCTCGCCGTCTTGGGTAGAAGCGGCGGATGCGGTTTCACTGGTAGCTGCGCCTGCCAGGTTGAGGCTGGTAGCGGCGTTGCCGAAGAGGCCGCCAAGTGCGTTGGTAGTCATTGTTCTCCTTGATGACGGTGGGGTAGTGCGCTATGGAAAGAAACGGCGGGCAGGTGGGCTTTATTCCCAACCCACCCGCCGGCGGTAGATGTGCTGTTATTTGACGGAAATTTCTGCCAGGCGCAGGCCGTAGGTGTAGCCGGGTACGATGGGCTGGCTGAGCTGAGGTGCGCTGGTGAACTGCACAATGATGTACTCGGTCTTGCCGTCCTGGGCGTCCCTATTGAGCTCTACGGTGGTCTCACCAGGGGCAGCAAAAGTGCCAGAACCAACTTCGGTGGCACTTTCAAGAGAGGCCGAGTCATTAGCGTAGATAGTAAAAGCGCCCCCTACACCGGAGATTTGGTTAATGGTGATGCTGTTGACTGTGGTGGCCTCATCGAGCTTGGCTGAGAGGTAGAAGGAGTCGGTGAGCCCACCAAAGTTAGCCGAACCGAAAGCTAGGGACATCCAGGTTGTGGCAGGGTTGCCATCTGTTAGGTGCCCCAGTGTGGCATCACTTTCTGCCATAAGGTTGGCAGATGAGGGCACGGTGCGGGTGAAAGTGCCATCAATCTTGGGGGCAGGCAGGGTGGTCTCGCTGGGCGTGGGGGAGGCGGACGCCTTAGCTGAGGTGCGTGCAGGTGCATTAGCTGTTGTGGTGGCTATGGCTGTGCCGTTAGCGTCCAGAACTTCTTGAGAAGCATCGGAGTCCACCATGCCGCCGAGGGTGGCAAAGACCGCCCCGGCACCGATGACCAGTAGGAGGGCTGCTGCGATACCAACCACCCACATGCCGCCGTTACGTTCGGTAGGCTCACCGCCTTCGTAGTAGCCTTCTTCTTCGGCATCGTATTCTTCGAACTCGTTGGCGGCTTCTTCTGTGGGGGAGGGGGTGCGGGTTGCAGAGATAGCTGCTGCGCCTGCTGTTGCACCTGCCATGGCGCGGGTGCTCTCACTGGCAGGGGTGCCCTTGGCTACTACGTACCTGTTGGGGGCTGTCATAGAGCCGGTGTCACCAAAGATTTCTTCGCCAAACTCTTCGGTAGAGTTGGCCCCGCTTTCGGTCAGTAGAACATTGAGCAGGTGCTCGGGGCGGGAGTGGGAGGTCACCAGGTAGGTGCGCTCGCTGTGGTTGCCTAGGTCGAGTACCTGTACCGCGGAGCGTGAGAGTGCGCTGGAGTTGCGGGCGTTGGTGACTAGTAGGCGGCTTTGGTCGGGTGCGGCGACGATGATGGAGACCTTGCGGCCAAGCACTGTATCGAGGCCGTCGAGCACGGTATTGCCGCTGGCTGTGTCGAGCAGGTGTGCGGTGACTTTATAGCGATCTCCCAGCAGGGTGTTGAGGGGAATCTGCTGTGTCAAGTGGGGCCTCCCGTGGCGAATGGGTGAGTGATTAGTTAGGTTACTGAGTTTACCCTCTGTGGCGGGCGATGTGGCGGCGTATTCCGATTTTGGCCAGTATTGGGTTCATGAGGGTGTCAAGCTCACGCACATTTAACATCATGAGCATGGCGTAGTAGGCGATTGCCATGACCACACCGCCGACGGCTACGGTGATGAAGGCGCTGCTACGTGAGGCCCAGGCGAAGCCGTCGAAGGTGTAGCCACCTAGTAGGTAGAGAGCGGCGGCACCGGCTAGCCCTGCACTCATGGAGGCAAAAGATACACGGGCGTGGGTAGAAACAAGTTCGCGTACCCCGTAGTCGCCTAGGCGGCGGGTGAGGACGCGGTGGCTCAGGTAGACCGCTAGCACGTTCTGGAGGGCATAGGTGAGGGCTAGACCGTAGATGATGTACTGGGGTGCTAAACGTGAGGCGATGAAGCCCATGATGAGGATGAGCACCGCTGAGATGAGCTGAATGTAGAAGGGGGTTTTGGCGTCCTCTTGGGAGTAGAAGACGCGGCCCATCATGAAGGCGATGGTGAGGAAGGGGCCGCCGAGGGCGATGAGGGTGATAGTTTGGCCGATGACGGCACCTGCTTGTTGGGAGCCACCACCGAAAATCATGCCGATGGGCCCGGCGAAGACAATCAGGGCTACAGTGCAGAAGATGGTGGCGATGGAGGCGGTGCGCAGGCCAGATGAGAGCGTGGCGGCTACTGAGGCCTGGTCATTCCCCTGGGAGGCAGCTGACATACGGTTGAAAAGTACCGTTGCAATGGATAAGCCAATGACGCCGTGGGGTAGGGAGTAGAGCATGGAGGAATAGTTCAGGGCCTGCACACCGGGAATCTGTTGCCCTAGAGCTAGGAAATCTTCGCGGGAGCCCACCACGTCGGCAGCTATTTTAGTCAGGTAGAGGAAGGCCAAATTGGAGATGATGCCGGTAGCTAGGGTCCACCCTGCCAGGTTAGCTGCGGTGCTCAGGCCGATGCCGCGCCAGCCGAAGAGGGGCTTGAGCTTGAGGCCCACTTTTCGCAAGGGGATAAAGAGAATGAGGGCTTGCAGGGCCACACCCAGGGTTGCTGAACCGGCGAGCACCAGGGTCTGGGTGGAGGTCCAGCTCTCTAGATTGTGGAAGGGCGGGTTGGTGGTGACGTCCTGCGGGCCAAAGTAAAAGATGAAGCCTATGAGGGCGGCAATGGCTACGATGTTGTTGAGCACAGGTGCCCACATGTACCAGCCGAAGGCACCCCTGGCGTTGAGCACCTGCCCCAGTATCGTGTAGAGGCCGTAGAAGAAAATCTGGGGTAGGCACCAGAGGGCAAAAATCCAGCCGAAGTGCTGCTGCTCTGGCGTCCATTTGCTACCCATGATGGCAATAATGGGCCAAGAGAAGAGCAAAACCAGGGCGGTAATTGCGGCGATGCCGCTGACTGCTAGTGTCACTAGGCGCGAGACGTAGTCGGAGCCGCCGTCATCGTGCTTGGCTGCCTTAATGATTTGCGGTACCAGCACGGCATTAAAAATACCGCCAGCTACTAGCACGTAAATCAGGTTGGGGAGGGTGTTGGCGGTTTCAAAAATGTCGCCCACGGTGGCAGTAGCACCGAGAGCAACAGTAATGAGGAAGGTTTTAACGAAGCCGAGAACCCTCGAAACGAGCGTACCAGCGGCCATAATTGCGCTGGATAAAGCACCGGAACGTGCCACGGGAATCCTTATCTACTCAGTCAGCTAGGAGAGCTGGTGAATGATGTACTCACGGGCAATCTCAGCGATGCGCCGCTCGTTGGGGAATGAGAGTTTGCGCCCCAAATCATCAATGTTGACCCAGGCGACATCTACCGCCTCATGGTCGGGGTCGTTCTCTGTGGTCAGCTCACCACCGGTTGCAGAGAACAAGAAATGGTGAACCGTCTTATGGACGCGGTGCCCTGGCACATTGAACCAGTAGTCGATGGACCCCAGCGAAGTAATCACATCACCAGAGATACCGGTTTCTTCTTCAATTTCGCGGGCCGCCGCTACCGCCCTGGTTTCCTCCCCTTCGGGGTGACCCTTGGGCAGGCACCACTCTAGACGTCCGCCGCGGTTGACGCGGGCGATGATGGCAACAGGCAGGTTGCGGTCGTCAAAGTTGACGATGACGCCGCCTGCAGAGACCTCCTCAACCGTGGGCATGGCAGCAACGGGCATGAAAGCCCGCCTCTTGGGTGCCCGGGGAATAGGAAAAGTCATGTCTCTACCTTAACCGATAGAAAGGGGTGATGTTTTAAAAGTTGAGGGTGTAAGTGGTAACTTGTGCGGTTTGCTGGCACGATTGAAGGGTTATGGCGCATGTTTTTGATACTTCCCTTATTCACCCGGTAGCACTTGAGGCCGGCGAGCTCTTTGCCCGCGCGGGCTTTGAACTGGCCCTAGTCGGCGGGCCTGTCCGCGACCTATTTTTGGGGCAGACCTCGGTAGATTTAGACTTCACCACCAACGCCAGCCCCGATGAAACCTTGACCGTAGTGGAAGGCTGGGCTGACGCTACCTGGGAAATCGGTAAGGAATACGGCACCATCGGTATCCGTAAGGGTAATGAGATGGTTGAGATTACCACCTACCGCGCTGAAAAATATGACCCTGATTCTCGTAAACCGGTCGTTGCCTTCGGCACAGATTTGAAGGAAGACCTCTTCCGCCGCGACTTCACCATTAACTCTATGGCCCTGCGCCTGCCCTCCCTGGAACTGGTTGACCCCTTCGGTGGGCAAGAAGACCTCCGACGGGGCCTTATCTGCACACCTGGCACCCCGCAGGCCTCCTTTTCTGACGACCCGCTGCGCATGATGCGCGCTGCCCGTTTCGCCTCACGTCTAGATATTGACCTGGCCCCCGAGGTTTTTGAGGCCATGGTCGATATGGCCGACCGTATCCAGATTATTTCGGCTGAGCGTGTACGCGATGAACTGGTCAAACTGATCTGCGGCAAGGCACCGCGCCGCGGTGTTGACTTGCTGGTGGAGTCGGGGCTAGCGTCCTTTGTTCTCCCTGAGATTCCGGCCCTGAAACTGGAAGTCGATGAGCACCACCACCATAAGGACGTCTACCAGCACTCCCTGACCGTTATGGAGCAGGCGGCCGCCTTAGAAACCGGCGCGGACGGCCCTGTGCCCGGCCCCGACTTCATCCTGCGCTTTGCTGCGCTTATGCACGATATTGGCAAGCCTGCCACCCGCAAATTTGAGAGCAACGGGTCAGTGAGCTTCCTGCACCACGATGTGGTGGGGGCTAAGCTGACCAAGAAACGTATGCGCGAACTGCGCTTCGATAATGACACCATCAAGGCTGTTGCCCGCCTGGTAGAACTGCACATGCGCTTCTACGGCTACGGGGACGCCGGCTGGTCAGATTCGGCTGTGCGCCGCTACGTTCGCGATGCTGGGGCCCTGCTAGAGCGCCTGCACCGGCTCACCCGGGCGGACGTCACCACCCGCAACAGGCGCAAAGCCAACCGCATCGCCTCCGCCTACGATGATCTAGAACGCCGTATCGACGAACTTGCTGAGCAAGAAGAACTCAACTCTATCCGCCCCGATTTGGACGGCGAAGAAATCATGCAGATTCTCGGCATTAAGCCTGGCCCCCAGGTAGGCCAAGCCTACAAGTTCCTGCTCAACCTGCGCCTAGACGAAGGTGCCCTAGGTAAGGACGAAGCCACTGCCCGCCTACTGGAATGGGGCAAAGACAACCTGGCCTAGCCAGGCCAGTAACCGCCCCTCTCGCTGAGTTCTCATACCGGGGAATGGCGAAAACTCATTCCGCAGGCTGATGATTTTATTAGCCTAACCCCCTAGTGTTAAATAACGATAGCGTCACACAACAAGGGGAGACTCATGCTCGAGGTCAGAAACCTCACCAAAAACTACGGCCCCAAAATAGCCGTCAACGACATCAGCTTCACCGTACCCAACGGCAAGGTAACCGGCTTCCTTGGGCCCAACGGTGCCGGCAAATCCACCACCATGCGCATGCTAGTAGGCCTAGAAAACCCCTCCAAGGGCAGCGCCCTGGTCGATGGGCAGCCCTACCGCTGCCTCAAGAGCCCGCTAACTTCCGTTGGTACCCTCCTTGATGCTAAAGCCATGCACCCCGGGCGTAATGGGGTAGCCCACCTGCGCTCGCTGGCGCTGACCCACGGTATCCCTAAATCTCGTGTTGATGAGGTCATTGAGATGACCGGTCTGGCTGCGGTGTCGAAGAAGAAGGTTAAGGGCTTCTCCTTGGGCATGGGCCAGCGTATGGGTATTGCTGCGGCCTTGCTGGGTGACCCTCAGAACGTCATTCTTGATGAGCCTGTGAACGGTCTTGACCCTGAGGGTGTTATCTGGGTGCGTAATCTAGCTCGTTACCTGGCTTCAGAGGGGCGTGCTGTGCTGATTTCCTCCCACCTGATGAGCGAGATGTCTCAGACCGCAGATGACCTTATCGTGATTGGTCGTGGGCGTTTACTGGCTAATTGCTCCATGGAAGAGTTCTTGAAAATTGGTGATGAGAATAAGGTGCTGGTGCGTACCGACGCCCGTGATGTTTTGGCTCCGATTCTGAAGGAAGCCGGTCACACTGTCACTGCTCTTGAAACAGATGGGCTGATGGTCGAACATGCGGACGCCCGCGGCCTAGCCCGCCTGGCGCAGGCGGCCGGTGTGCTTGTGCATGAGCTGACCCCGCAAAAATCTACCCTGGAGCAGGTCTATATGAATATGACCCGCGACGATGTGGAATACACTTCGGCTAGCTTTGCTACCCCTCAGCAGAACCTTGGTGCAAGCACCTCAGATAGCACCCCGGCTCAGGCAGATGCCTCAGACTCAGAAACCCCTTGGTCCTCAACTTCAGCACAGGAGAACTAACTTATGACTACCGCACCTGTTTCTGTCGCGTCCGCGCAGGCCAACCATTCTCGTTTTGCTGAACGTAAGCTGACCTTCTGGGGCGTGCTACGTTCTGAATTTCTGAAGTTCCGCACCTTGACCACCAACTGGGTGATGACCCTGGTGCTGGCTCTGGTCATGCTGGGCATGGCCCCGCTCTATGCCCTGATGCTGAACTCTATGGCTGATAGCCCTGAGGTGATGGCTCAAGCCTCTGAGGGTATGGCTCAGACTAATGCTGGGGTTGAGTCTCTTACTAGCCTGGCCTACGCGATGGGAGGCTCTGGTGTTGATTTGGCTAATATGCTGATTGCTGCTGTAGCGGCGGTCTTCATTGGTTCTGAATATGCCACCCGGTCTATACAGACGAGCCTGACCGCTGTTCCCCGCCGTGCATCCCTCTACCTGGCCAAGCTTGTGGTCTTGAGTATCTACGGTTTTGTCATCGGCTTCATTCTTGCTGCCCTAGCCTATGCGGTCGGTTACCCTGTGCTGAACTCTACTCTGCAGGATTCCTTACCCTTTACCGATGGGCTACTGCTGAACTGGGTGGCGGTAGGTCTCTACTTCATGTTCATGGTCTGGATGGGCTACGGCTTCGGTGCCCTCTTCCGCAATAATGCTGGCGGTATTGTCATGGTGGTCTTCCTCCTCTTCATCTTGCCTATTATTGCCGCGATTTTCATGGGCCAGTTCGAGTGGGTAGCAGATGCCTACAACTACCTGCCCTCAGCCCTGGGGCGCATCATTCTCACCTATGATCTGACCCCTGATGCTGAGATTAGCTATCTTGAGGCTGGCTCCTGGTTCGCCCTGTGGGGTGCAGTCCCTGCCCTGCTGGGTTACCTGCGCTTCGCTTTTACTGATACCCGCGGCTAAAACTAACTAGCCTTTACATAAGCTATGGGCCGGTCACTCGAAGGGGTGCCCGGCCCTTTATCTATCTGTCTCATAGATTGGCTAACCCCACCTCCTGCGCCTCATTGCACCCCTTAGCTCGTAAACTAGAACCATGGTTGAGCGTAAACATGATGGTGAAAGACGACTAATCCGTGCTAGCAATACGTGGCTGGCCCGTGCTGTTGCACAGACTAAACCCGATGCTGTGCGTCAAACCGTCACCACCTCCATTGAGCGCATTAACCGGATTCCTGGCCGGGCCGCTGGCATCCTCACCCGTAAGGACGTGCAGATTGTGCGCGTCCGCCTGATTCTGACTACCCTCTTCGTTACCTTTTTAGCAATGCTGGTAGCTGCTGTAGGTAACTATTTTTCCTTGACGCGCACCCCGGAAGGCAGTGTGGAGCACTATATGAGTGCTTTAGAAAGAGGGGACTATGTTGCAGGTATCGACAGTGACGCCTACAGCAACTTTGATTACACCTATCTGACTAACTCCATTTACCGCTCAGCCCCAGGGCGGGTAGAAAAATATACGGTTACGGGCGCAACTGAAGGGCCAGACGGTCAAGCTCACGCCAGCGTCCTTGCTACTATCGACGGTCAAGACCACGAGATGATCCTGCCCTTGAGCAAGGTGCATCGAACCGGGCCCTTTAATGACACCTGGGATCTAGCTACCCCCGCCCAGTCTTATCTGACTCTTACCGCACCTGTTGCCCTTGCCGGGGTGCAGGTTAACGACCAGTCTCTGAGCTTGCCGGTGACTCGCCGTACTGAAACTGAAGCTGGTTATCAGTGGATTATTCCTACCTTGCCTGGCACCTATAATTTCACTCTGCCAGCTAGCTCCTACTACACCCTGAGCCATACTGACCACACAGTCACTGCACCCTTGCCTGGCTCAGCAGATAACCACCAAGAACTTACCCTTCAGGTGCGCCCTTCACCGCGCATGTGGAACGAAACTAATAACTTCATTACCTCCTGGTTAGAGCGTTGCGAAAGTGCCCGCAGGTTGGATGTTGCAGGCTGCCCCACCTCTACCTTGCATGGTTCAGAGTCTACTGCCACGGTCAGCAACGTCGTCTGGAAGCTTACCGACCGCCCTGCCTTCTACCTGGTGCCAGACCGCACTGACCCGCGAGTTTGGCGGGCCTCCCGCTACCGCCAAGCGACCTTTGAAGTTACCTATCTTGCCGATGGTAAAGCCCAACGAGAAGTCATCCCCTTCTATATCAATGCTGAAGTAGTCTCAGATGGGAACCAGGCCACTATTAACGTAGGTTTGGGAGGGAGCGAAGAAAGCGAAGCCCAGGTACAGCAAGCCATCAGAGAAGAAGAATCTTCCACCTCCACTCTCCAAAAATTTGTACCCTCACCCTAGCCCTAGTGTCTCAAGGCGGGAAACCATGGGCTTTTTCTTCTTGTTTGGTGCTGTGAAGAACACCGCTTTAAACCTCTAAACCCTGCCCAAACCGGCCGTCCTGCGGTAAAGTTGGTCAGGTCTGTGCTGGCGCTTGGCCAACACCTGAGACCGGCCAGACCGTACGTAATCTCCTGCTATGGAAATCCCATAGCCGCTTAGCCCAAAGGAGGGGTTTAATCATGCGTGCATACGAACTGATGGTTATCCTCAACCCCGAGGTTGAGGACAAGGCTGTAGAGCCCACCCTCACCAAGTTCCTCGAAGTTGTCACCAAAGACAACGGCACCGTTGACAACATGGACATCTGGGGCCGCCGTAAGCTCGCTTACGAAATCCAGAAGAAGTCCGAAGGCATCTACGCCGTCGTTAACTTCACCTCAACCCCCGAGACTGCTGCTGAACTGGACCGCGTTCTGAACCTGAACGAATCCGTTATGCGCACCAAGATCATCCGCCCGGAAGATCAGCAGATCTCCTCCAAGTAAATGTTTGATACGGGGCCCTGTTCACTAAAATGTCAGACCCCCGTGCAAGACTTCAAATACTTACTCTTATTACGACTGGAGGCATCACATGGCTGGCGATACCGTCATTACCGTCATCGGTAACCTGACCGGCGATCCTGAGCTTCGCTTCACCCCTAACGGTGCAGCGGTAGCTAACTTCACGATCGCTTCAACTCCCCGCAACTTCGACCGTGCATCAGGCGAATGGAAAGAAGGCGAAACCCTCTTCCTGCGCGCCAGTGTCTGGCGTGAAGCTGCCGAGAACGTCGCCGAGACCCTCAAGAAGGGCATGCGCGTTATCGCGCAGGGCCGTCTGAAGTCTCGCTCGTATGAAACCAAAGAAGGCGAACGCCGTACCAGCATGGAGCTAGAGATCGAAGAAATCGGTCCCTCACTCCGCTTCGCCTCCGCTAACGTAACCCGCAACCAGCGCTCAGGTGGCAACTTCGGTGGCGACCAGAACTTCGGTGGCGGCTACGGTAACCAACAAGGTGGCGGCTTCAACGCCGGCAACCAAGGTGGTTACAACGGCGGGGCAGGCTACGGCAACCAGGGTGGCAACTTCGGTGGTAACACCGGCGGTGCCCAGCAGGGCGGCTACAAGGCAGCCCCTGCCGCACCGGCCGCAGCCCCCCAAGCAGCTCCTGCCCAGCAGGCACCTGCTGCTGACCCTTGGGGCCAGCAGTCCGGTGGCAACTACGACTGGGGATCAGGCTCAGACGACGAACCTCCCTTCTAAACCTCGCGCAGGTATCACCTGCACAATAGACGGGAAGGGGCGCCCCGGCGTCCTTCTTTGAAACAAGACAAATATTCATCCATCCCGCGGTTTATCCCGCGGGCTCCCACCAGAAAAAGGAGCACCACGATGGCTAAGGCTGAAATCCGTAAGCCCAAACCCAAGCAGAACCCCCTGAAGGCTGCTGACGTCACCGTAATCGACTACAAGGATGTCGCACTTCTGCGTAAGTTCATCTCCGACCGCGGCAAGATCCGTGCACGTCGCGTCACCGGCGTGACTGTTCAGGAACAGCGCAAGATCGCTCAGGCAATCAAGAACGCCCGCGAAGTTGCACTGCTGCCCTACTCAGGCGCTGGCCGCTAAATCGATAGGAGAGTAGAAGAACATGGCTAAGATCATTCTTACTCAGGAAGTCACCGGCCTCGGCGCCGCTGGCGACGTCGTCACCGTTAAGGACGGCTACGCACGTAACTACCTGCTGCCCCGCGGCTTCGCAGTCACCTGGACTGTAGGCGGCGAAAAGCAGGTTGAGTCCATCCGCGCAGCACGCACTGCTCGCGCCAAGGCTAACCTTGAAGAAGCAAAGGCAACCGCAGCTGCTCTGGCAGCAAAGCCCGTTGTTGTTGCTCACAAGGCTGGCGCTGACGGCCGTCTCTTCGGCGCCGTCAAGGCTGAGCACGTTGCTGATGCTATTGAGGCATCAGGTGCAGGTTCCATTGATAAGCGCGCAATCAACCTTGGTTCCGCTATCAAGCGCACCGGCGTTTACACCGTTACCGTGCGTCTGCACGAAGACGTTGTAGCCAACGTTGAGCTGGACGTTGTAGCCGAGTAATTCCCTTGAGGATTATTCGCTAGGGTTCTAGCAGCATTAGGACGCTCCGCGCCCCCTCTGTGGGGGAGCGGGGCGTTTTTGCGTGTGCAGCTAGTGCGGTTTTCACAGGGGAGTCTGGCATGCTAGAGGGTATGGCTTTACAATCATCTACGTCTTCTGCCCGTACCCGCCACCCACAGAGCACCCAGACTCTGATTGCGGCTGCTGTGACTGAGGCTGTGGCGGTTCTGATGCTGGTATTAGCTTTTGTGGTGAACGTGGGGTCACCCTCAACGGTTCTAGCGACTTTCTTGGGGTTTATTGTTGTCTCTGTTGTAGCAGCTACCTTGGCCTTCATTTTGGCGCTGGTGGGCCTGCTGCGCTTTGCCCGGCATACAGGGTGGTTTGTCGCTATCTTGGTCTTATCTGTTCTGGCTAATCCGGTTCTTTGGGTCTTCCTGATTGGCTATTTCTCGTAGGCTGCTATGAGGGGTGGGCATATCTGACTGTTTGTTCGGGTAGCGTTCACCAGCGTCCTTCAAAATACCCAGCTTGCTCCCAGGGAACTTGGAACCCAGGCTAAGGCTTGTGCGGTTATATAGATGTAACAGCTCGAAAGGCTGGAAGAAGCGAATGTGTGTGCTTCGAAAATCGGGTAATGCTGAACCTGATTTTCTTTTACAGGTGGCGAGACCAGTATGGGGGTCTCGCCATCGGTGTTTAAAGCGTTTTTCACCCGCCCGGCGGATGCGCCACCTACTCGTTTTCTCTAGGGTAGAAGTAGGTACCCACACACGAAAGGTAGCAATGGAGCACCCCACCCAGCCCTCTCATCTACAACCACCACAGGCTCAGCCCTCGCAGTCTTCCGTCTTGCAAGCCCCGGTGGCGTCTGCCCGCTCGCGCATGCTGGTGCCCGACGTTGCCCGCGGGCTTATGCTCTGGAGCTCTTTGCGGACGCCGGGGCCTTCGTGCTCCTGCTGGTTGGCACCGCCGGGTGGCTGGTAATGGTTCTTGAAGCGGCGGGCAAGCCCGGCCCGCTAGAGGCCCTGCACCGGCGGATGTCCTATGGCAAGGGTGGGCTTCCGCAAGTGTTGGCGCCACCGGTGGGCGTCCTGCCTACTCATTCGGAACCTCATGATTCCCAGGCTGTGCACAGGGACGGTATATACGAGCTTAAGACCAAGCGTAGGCCTGGCCAGCGGTTGGATCGGGAGCAGAAGATGAATAATCGGGTGCTCAATCGTGTGCGGTCGGTGGTTGAGCTGGTGATTGCTCAGGTAAAGACCTGGTGGATTCTTCATACTGGGTTCAGGCGGCTGTTGGGGTTGTATGGGCGGGTGTTTTCTTCTGGTGTGTGGGTTGGTGTTTTTGGCTGCGGGGCACCCCTTATGAATAAGCCTCCTAAATCTTTGTTTGAGTTACCCTAAAAATTTGTTTTGTTTGATGACACCCCTGTACCCAAACTACTTCTTCTTCCAATACCCCTTAGCGTAGCCGTGCCCCTTGGGCACGCCCAGCTGTCGCCGCGCCCAGATACGTAAGGGATGGATAGACCCGGACTCGCCCGCCAACCAGGTACACACCGACCCCTCCGGCAGGGGGTAAGCCATCACGGCCTCAGCCAGCGCCCCGCGCCGGGCAGAATCCACCCAGACCACCTCAAAATGCTCAGGAGTAGCAATCACCTGCTGCGACGCCTCCCCGGGCACCTCAATAAAGGCCGCGCCCCGGGCGCTCGCGGGCAGACTCTCAATCCAGCGGGCCATACCGGGCAGGCCACTCTCGTCACCGGCCAGCAGGTAGAAGTCGTAGTCGTCGCTGATGGAATAGCCCGACTTCGCACCCAGAAAATGCGCGCTATCGCCCACGGCAACGGTACGGGCCCACGTGGTTCCAGCCCCGTGCTCGTGCAGCATGATGTTAATTTCCAGGGCCCCGGTGCGCTCATCAAAGCGCCTGACCGTGTACTTGGCGGTGGTGGTCGGCTGGCTCCATCGCGCCTTGCCTTTCTCGAAGGTCGGCGCGGGCAGCACCTCACCCTTCTTGCCGGTCACCAGGTAGACGTACTCACCCGCTAGCCCCTGGGCCTCAACCCACTTGCCGTCAGCGGGTTCGGCAACCACCCGCATGACGGTGGGTGTCAGCTGCCCCACCTCGGTCACCCGGTAGTGGGTGTAGCCGCCCCGGTACTTGCCCGACTTCATGGGCTGGGGGTAGGACGCTCCCGCCCCGCCCCGGCTGCCCCCGGCAGCTTGGGGCCGGGGTGGGCTCTGCACGGGGGAGGCCGCGAGCGCCGAACCCTGCCCGGCGGCGAGCGCTTTCTCCAGCTTCTCCACCCGCTTGAGCAGCTGCTTCTGCCCCTTCTTCAGGTACTTCACCTCAGCTTTGAGGCTCTTGAGCTGCTCCTTGGCGTCCTTGCCCTTGCTCTTTGTGCTGCCCACAGGCGTCCTTTCTCTGGCTACGACCAGCCCCTCTTGGCACTGGCCGGCTCAATCTCTAGTACTTAAGTACTCTAGCTAGAACCCATGCTACCGAGATAAAGTTAAGCCCATCACATCACCGTCGCTGTGGACACCAAAGGAGGTAGTTATGACTCTTTCCCCTGCCCCCGGCACTCCCGCCCTCAATCGAGCAGCAGGACTACTGATCTGGGGTGGAATTGGGCTTGCCCTTGCTGCCTTTATCGCTGGACTGACCTACTCCGAACCCTCCTGGGTTTTATTCAACCTTCTCCCTGCTACTTTCGGCGGAGGCATCATTGTTTTCAACCTAGGGCTTATCCTCGGTTTGGTCGCAGTCTACAGAGGCCAAGCCGGGCAGGTGCTGCGCACCGCCCTATGGCTGCCCATCTCACTGGTAGTTAGCGCTCTTCTTATTTTCTGGGTAGGGGCACTTATCGCCCAGAGCGCCACCTTCTAACCCCCCGGAGAACACAATGTCAGACAGCACCCAACCCCACGTCACCGGTTTTCACACCACCGACCCCCAACCCACAGGAGCGGCTACTACCCTCACTATCATCGGTGTCGTCCTCCTCCTGACCCCCGTAGCGCACCTGCTCGCTGTTCCCCTCGGCCTCCTAGGAGTGCCTGTCGCCAAAGACTGGGTAGAACTCAGCTACGACCCTTTCGGCGCCAATATCCTTCTTGCCATTGTGGCCTTGGCCCCCGGCTACTTCTGCCTCCTCGCAGCCCTACGCCGCGCCCCCTCCGTACCCCGCCTTTTCGCAGCAGCCACCGCTCCCACCCTGGTACTGCTCTATGCCCTCTTTGCCGCCTACTACTGCCTCACCAACGTCTAGTCTCACAGCGAAGCGATATCGCCGGGAGCGCTCGCAGGTGAGATGATAGAAGCTCACCGTTTTACTACCGAGGGGGCCGCCTTGTCTGAGAGCCAGTCTGAGTTCGTCCGCACACCGCCGCACGACGACACCGCCGAACAATCAGTGTTGGGCGGCATGATGCTCTCCAAGGACGCCATCGCCGACGTTGTCGAGGTTATCGGCGGCGGGGCAGACTTCTACAAGCCTGCCCACGAGATGATCTATGAGGCTATCATCCACCTCTACGGGCACGGCGAACCGGCCGATGCTATCACCGTGGCTGATGAGCTGACCAAGCGCGGCGAACTGAATCGCGTGGGCGGGGCCGCCTACCTGCATTCCCTGATTGCGGGCGTGCCCACCGCAGCTAACGCAGGTTTCTACGCTGAGATTGTGGCCGAGCGTGCCATGCTGCGCCGCCTGGTTGAGGCTGGCACCAAGATTGTGCAGCTGGGGTATTCAGGTGACGGCGAGGCTGAGGCCCTGGTCAATGCCGCCCAGGCCGAGATTTATGGTGTCTCTTCGAATAACACCAAGGAAGACTATGTTCCCCTCTCTGAGGCCATGAATAGCACGGTCGAAGAGATTGAGGCTAATGGTTCTCGCGATGGTGGTATCCATGGTGTGCCTACTGGATTTATTGAGTTTGATGAGCTCACCGCTGGTCTGCAGGCTGGGCAGATGATCGTGATTGCGGCGCGTCCGGCCATGGGGAAATCGACGTTTGCCCTAGACATCGCCAGGTCTGCTGCCATTAAGCACGGTATGACCACGGTGTTCTTCTCCCTGGAAATGGGCCGCAACGAAATCGCCATGAAGATTCTTTCGGCTGAGGCCGGCATCAATCTGTCAGACCTACGCAAGGGCAAGCTGGACGATGACCAGTGGGCCAAGATTGCTACCGCCATGGGCAAAATGGATTCGGCTCCGCTCTTTATTGACGATTCACCCAACATGACCCTGATGGAGATTCGCGCTAAGGCCCGCCGCCTGAAGCAGAAGAATAACCTCAAGCTGATTGTTCTGGACTACCTACAGCTGATGAGCTCGGGTAAGAAGGTTGAGTCGCGTCAGCAGGAAGTTTCGGAGTTTTCGCGTGCTCTCAAGCTGATGGCTAAGGAGCTTGAGGTTCCGGTTATTGCTTTGTCGCAGTTGAATCGTGGTTCTGAGCAACGCACTGATAAGAAGCCGCAAGTCTCGGATCTTCGTGAGTCGGGCTGTCTGACTGCTGATACTCGTGTGCTTCGCTCTGATACTGGAGCTGAAACAACGATGGGTGAGCTTTTTGAGCAGGGCGCTCAGGACGTCCCGGTATGGTCCCTGGGGGACGATATGCGTTTCGTGGAGCGGCACCTGACCCATGTCTTTTCTACGGGCGTGAAACCTGTTTATCGTCTAACGCTAGCTTCGGGTAAGACCCTGCGCGCTACCGCCAATCACCCCTTCTTTACCTACACAGGCTGGAAGGGGCTGGGTGAGCTTGCAGTGGGCGATCGTTTGGGCGTACCCCGCCATGTTAACGGGCCGTCTGCCCGGACGCACTGGAGCGACGAGCAGGTCATTTTGCTGGCTCACATGATTGGTGACGGATCTGCTTTAGCTCGACAGCCAATTCGTTATGCATCTATTGACGAAGAGAACCTCTCTATAGTTGCTGAATCTGCATACAAGCAGTTCGGAATTGAAAGCGTCAGGGATACTCACGAAGTAGCGCGTTGCACTTCTTTGCGACTGCGCTCGCCGGAGAAGCTAACCCACGGTAAGCGGAATCCGCTCGCTGCATGGCTCGATGATTTAGGTCTTTTCGATAAGCGGTCGTGGGAAAAATTTATTCCAGATCAGGTTTTTGCCCTGCCTAAACAGCAGATTGCCCTCTTTATCAGACATCTATGGGCAACTGACGGCTCTGTTACCGTAAATAAGAACGGGCGTTCAGGACGTATCTACTACGCCTCAACTTCTCGTGTCATACTGGACCAGCTGTCTCTTCTGCTTCTGCGTTTTGGTATTAACACTCGTGTCCGCGGTACCACCATTAAGGGCGAGTATCGTCAGGGGTACAGTCTCGATATCTCCGGACGCGATGAACAGCTCCGCTTCTTGCATGAAATCTCTGTTTACGGGGAACGCGCTAAGAGTTGCGAGAAACTGCTTGCGGCAATTACTGCTGAAGGCGTTCGCTCTAACACCAACGTTGATACTGCTCCGGTGCAGGTGTGGAACGATGTTAAGAAAATCCTGTCTGAGAAGGGAATGACGCATCGTGAATTCCAAGCTGCCATGGGTTCAAAGTATTGTGGTTCGGCCTACTATAAAAGCGCACCGTCCCGCTCTCGTTTAGCAAAGGTAGCTAGCGTCCTTGATGCCGCTGAGCTCGACATGCTTGCAGTCAATGACCTTTTCTGGGACACCGTCACTTCTATCGAGTACGAGGGGGAAGAAGAGGTTTTCGACGCCACTGTGCTAGGGAACCACAACTTCATCGCCAACGGCATCACCGTTCATAACTCTATTGAACAGGATGCTGACATGGTCATTCTCTTGCACCGTGAGGATTACTACGAGAAGGAATCAACCCGCGCAGGCGAGGCGGACGTCATTGTCGCTAAGCACCGTAATGGCCCTACTAAGACTATTGCGGTTGCCTTCCAGGGGCATTATTCACGGTTTGCCAACATGGTGCACGATTCGTACACTGGCACCGAAACTTTCTAGCCCCACCTGGTGTAAGCGCCCAGGAGCTTTGCTGTCGTGTTAGAACAGCCCGTCAAATAGCGGTAGTTGCTCCTGGGTGCTTTGTTTTTTCGGGGCGGGCTGGGTTTTGCGCGGCTGTTGGGTTCTCTCAAGGTAGCTTTGAATAGCAGGTGCGGTGCGTTCAACCAGTTCGTCGGGGCTGAGGGCAGCAAGGTGGGGCAGGGGTAGCAGGTAGCGCCCTACCGCTACCCCTAAGAGGTGGGTGCTGAGAAGTTCAGCGGACGCCTGATCGAGATTGGTTAGTAGGGGGCTGGTGCAGCTTTGGGTGAGGTGCCGTGCCAGTGTTTCTTTGATGGCGGGGTTTCCTTCAGATGTGGCGAGGGCTGATCGTACTAGCCCTGCAAGTAGGGGGCCGGTATCTTCTGATTCCCACATCTGCAGGTAGGCTCTTACTACTGCTGCACCCTGACTTTCTGTTTTTTGCCCTGATGGTGGGGAGAGTGGGCAGTTACTTATGTTATCGAGTAGGGCTGTGAAGAGGGCTTCTTTGGAGCCGAAGAAATGTCGGATGAGAGCGGGGTCGACCTGTGCTTGTGCGGCGATAGCTCGCACGGAGGTGCCCTCGAATCCGTGCTCAGCGAAGAGTGCGGTAGCTGCCTGCAGAATGTCCTTGCGTGAGCGGGTGCCGCCGCTGCGTCGTCCGCGGGGTGTTGTGGGGGTGTGAGTGTTCTGAGCTGCCATGCTTTTAGTCTAACCCCTTAATTCCTCACCTGTAGATTTAATTCTTCAACTGTAGAGTAATATCCTCACCTGTTGAATTATGTAGGGTGGAACAAGAAAGGTACCCAGCACCCGTCAGCTTCATCACCGGAAAGAGCCCCCATGAACTTTCCAGCCCTTTATGAAACCTTCATCGCAGTGTCTAACCCCGCCCAGGCTGTGCCGATGGCCGCCTATATGCGCAACCAATTTCTCTTTCTGGGCATCAAAACCCCACAACGCCGAGAACTGCTTAAATCCTTCCTTGCCCAGGCCCGCACCGAAGCTAAAACTCAAGGAATCGACCGTGGCTTTGTTGAGGCCTGCTGGCAGGCCCCTGAGCGCGAGTTCCAGTACGCCAACTTTTGGGTTCGCCGGGTCGCTATCGGCCACCAGCGCCCCCGCAAGGCCGCAACTGACACCGCCCTACTCGAAAAAATCATTACCCTCAACTTTGGTTCGCAAGAGTTCTTTATTAATAAGGCCATTGGGTGGGCCTTGCGTGAATACTCTAAAACTGACCCTGACTGGGTGGCTGACTTTATGGCCCGTCATGGCGCTCGCATGGCCCCTTTGAGTGTGCGTGAGGGGTCGAAGCGCCTGGGGTAGAGCTAGCTCTACCTATCCGCTGGGGTGTGGGTGGGGTAAGAGTAGAGTCGGCCCCACTGCATACGGGTATGGGGCGCGGAAGAATAGAAGTATGACAAGCACTGATTACACCCTGCATGATGCCGCACCTGCCGCCCCTGCGGCAGGGAGTAACTCACCGGCGTCCTTTGATACTGATTCTGACCATCAGCCCACCCAGAATTTGTGGCGCCGCATGGCTAACCCTCTATATTTTTACTGCTGGCCCCTGGATTGCGCTTGCTGTTCTGCTTGCCCAGGGTGTTATTGCCTCTTTGGTGATGGGTCTGACCGCTTCCCTCATTGGTATTGTGGCCCTGCCTTTTGTTGCTATTGCCTTTGGTCTTTATGAGCGTTGGCGTCTGGCTAAGACCGGTCATGGTGCTGTAGCTAATGGCCACGTCGATTACCCTAACGCCAGTTTTTGGGAGGGTGCCCTCTTCCGTCTTAAAGAGATTGCTACCTGGCGTGAGGTTGGGTCCTTGGCTCTGACGATCTTGTGGGGTTCTCTTGCTGGCATGATTCTTGTGGCTGAGGTGAGCCTGCTGGGCGTGCTTACTGGCCTTAGCTATTACACCGGCGTGGGGAACAGGCTCTACCTTGACTGGCAGCACCTTTCCCTTTACTCCCAGTGGGAGCTGGACTACTACATGAGCCGGGAGATTCTTCCTTCGACTGGTCAGATCTTTGAGATTATGCCCCAGTACTGGTGGGTATTCCTGGCAGCTATTCCCGTGCTGCTCATTATCTTTGCCTACCTCAATGGTCTGTTGGCTGCTGCTGGTGCTAGCCTTTCCAAGCTGATTCTTTCCTCTCGCCCTGAGGAGCAGGAGCGCGAGTTGGCTCGTCTGACTGCTTCACGCGCCAAGATTGTTGATGCCTTTGAGGGGGAGCGTCGCCGTATTGAACGTAACCTGCATGATGGTGTCCAGCAGGAGCTGGTCAATCTTAACCTGCGTCTTGGCCTGGCTGAGATGGAAGGTAAGAATCTGGTTGCTGATAGTCAGGACGCTCGTGCGGCAGCTTTGCTCAACCATGTGACTGAGGCTCGTGCCCAGCTTTCTCACGCCCAGCAGACCTTGCGCGATACTGTCCGGGGTATCTACCCGGCTGTTCTTGAAGATCACGGCCTGAAGGCTGCCCTGGAGGAGCTAGTGCGTCATAGCGTCCTTCCTGTTCATTTGACCTATGATGCTCCGGATCGTCTGCCACGTAATCTTGAACGGACTACCTATTACACGGTCAATGAGGCGCTGACGAATACTCTCAAGCATGCCCAGGCCCAGTTCCTTTCTCTGTCGATTTTTGTTGCTGGGGATTCTCTGGTGGCTACTATCGAAGATAACGGTGTTGGTGGTGCTGATGCTGCTGGTGGCACCGGTCTGGCTGGCCTGGTGGAGCGTGCTGCTGCCCTGGGTGGCACCGTTCAGGTGGATTCCCCAGTAGGTGGCCCTACCCGCTTGACTCTGGTTCTGCCTCTACCCAAGGGTTCTGCAACCCTGTAGCGTTTCACGTGAAACATTGTCATGAAAGGTGCCCCATGCGCATTATCCTCGCCGAAGATTCCGCCCTGCTCCGTCAGGGGTTGACCATGGTGTTAGGAGCGCTGGGGCACTCTGTGCTTGCAGAGGTTGAGGACGCCCCCGCCCTGCTCACCGCCGTTGATGCGGCTATGGCGGGGGAGGGGGTTGATGCTGTTATCACCGATGTGCGCATGCCACCGACCCATACCTCTGACGGGCTCAAGGCCGCTTTAGAGCTGCGCGAGACCTACCCCGGCCTACCTATTGTGGTGCTTTCTCAGTACATCACCACAGCCTACGCCCGTGAGCTCTTCGCCCGCTCGGCGGCAGGTTTGGGCTACCTGCTAAAAGATAGGGTGGGGGATATCGAAGAGTTCGCCCGCGCCCTCGATACTGTGGTGGCAGGCGGCACCATTATTGACCCGGACGTCGTGCAGCACCTCTTAGGGGGAACCTCGTCTCGGGAGCAGCCCGTCGAGCCCGCCCAGGAAAGGGCGGTAGCTACTTCCGGTGCGGACGCCCCCACCCCCTCTTCCTTACCTGAATCAGACACTACCGGCAGTTCCTTAGTCTCTCGCCCAGGTATGAGAGCTGGCCATCTTGCTGAGGGCAAGCTGGCCCGGCTCTCCCCGCGTGAACTAGAAATCCTGCGGCTTATGGCCCAGGGCCGATCAAATGCAGAGATTGAGGCCGAGCTCTTTATCTCTTCGGCCACTGTGGCTAAGCATGTGGGCAATATTTTTGACAAGCTGGATTTACCAGCTGATACCGGCAACCGCCGCGTCCGCGCTGTTCTAGCTTTCCTAGAAGGCTAGCTGCACTTCTCTTTCATCGTCCTACTCCTGAATCATGGCCTGTGCTAGTACCTCTAGGCCGCGGTGGGCCTCTTCTGTGCTGGGTGAGAGGTTAGAAATCATCAGCTCATCTGCCTGTACTGAGTTAGCGAAACGGGTGAGATAGTCACCCACTTGCTCCGAGGTGCCCACTGCGGTGTAGCGCAGCATATCTAGAATCTGCTGGCCCTGGGGAGAGGCGACCAGCATATCTAGCTCATCATCGGTTAGGTGGCGGTCATCCATGCGCATCATGGATTTGACCCGTTGCCGGTGGGCAATGACCTCTTGGGCGCGGGCGTCCTCTTCTGTGTCGGAGGCAATGACGTTGGCTGCGGCGATTACATAGGGCTGTTCTAGCTGCTCTGAGGGGGCGAAGCGTTGGCGGTAAACAGCGATGGCCTCTTCTAGATGTGTGGGTGCGAAGTGGGAGGCAAAGGCGTAGGGCAAGCCCAGGGCACCTGCTAGAGAGGCACCAAAGAGGGAGGACCCCAGAATATAGAGGGGCACGTTGGTGCCTGCCCCTGGGTTTGCCTGCACTCCGGGCACCCGGGTATTTCCGCTCAGATAACCTGCTAGCTCCTGGACGTCTTGGGGGAAGTTCTCTGCATCCTGTGGGTCTCGGCGCAGGGCAGCTAGGGTGCGCATGTCGGTGCCTGGTGCTCGGCCCAGGCCTAAGTCGATGCGGTTGGGGTATAGCTCGGCTAGGGTGCCGAACTGTTCTGCGACGGTAAGAGGGGAATGGTTGGGGAGCATGACGCCGCCTGCCCCTAGGCGGATGGTTGAGGTGTGGGCACCTATATGGGCGATGAGGACTGCTGGAGCTGCTGATGCAATGCGCTGTATATTGTGGTGCTCTGCGTACCAGATACGTTTGTAGCCTAGTTTTTCTGCGTGCTGGGCTAGGGCTACGGAGCGTTTGAAGCTGTCTGCGGGGCGCTCGCCGGGAAAGATGAGGGCAAAGTCGAGCAGGGAGAGGGCTGGCATAGGGGTGCCTTTCTATATATAGGGGTCTCTATATCTGGCGCAACGGGTAGCAGGACCCCAATATTCCTTGAATAAGGGGTGCTCTAGGGGTGTTTTGGGGTGCTTTTGAAGGTTTTTAAAAGATTTTTAGGTGTAGTGGGTCATAGATGTGAGCCATAGATGTGCCTCACTTTGAGCTTGTGACTAGGAGAAACGATAGCTTTAGGTGTGGTTTATGGGGGTAAAAAGGGGTGTTTGGGCGCGTGTGAGTGGATTTTGGGGTCTTTTTCGACTTGCCAAGCGTTTTGAACCTGCGTAAAGTATTACCAGTCGCCACGGCACAGGGGAAACCCACCCAGCGACAAAACAACTAGTCACATAGCGAATTCAGGCCACAGCCGGAACCAAGAAACCCCACTCACACGAGTGAGATTTTGAGGTAACACACCAGCCAAAAGCCACTGTGAGACACAACACGGAACACCGAGTTGACACACAGAAAAGAAACGCGATAGACTAAATGAGTTGCCCAAACGGGTAACACACAAACATGAGAATGACCGATACGAAACACCGGCCAGTGAAACA
>NZ_JBPPUO010000008.1:0-91589 GCF_053544675.1 Rothia sp. 32237D007AR
GGGTTGTATGGGCGGGTGTTTGCGGTGGTGCGGGGGTTGGTGTTTTTGGCTGCGGGTGGGACTTTTGAATAAGCCTCCGTGAATGAAGTCGTTTTACTATAAGCCATTTCGTATAATCAGGGAGTATCAACTCGTCTCGGAGGGGGAGCTTTTCCTGCTCTTGCCGGACATAATCTTCAAATCGGCTTTCCAGTTCATGGGAATTGGTGTGGGCCAGGGGTGAGTGGCCCTGATGATCCGATTGATTTGCTCGACACGCGATGTCGCACTCATGACCTGTGTTATGCAGCGAACGGTTATTTCAATAAAGCCTGTGACCGTCACTTAGTTGCTTTGATTACAGTCGACTTACAGCTGAATAAGTACTCAGGCTGGGTGAAGGCTAAAGCAATTGCTATTAGGCAAGTTTTTGTTCCTAATCCGTTTTTCTAGAAAGGGTAGTGGAGATGATATCTTATGTGGTTGGTAATCGCTGGGGGGTATTTTCTTCCCCACGCTGGAAAAAATTTAATCTGCTTGCTGCCCCTATGTTTCTGGCTGGTGCCCTTGCCTTTATCTATGGAGGGCTTGCTACCAGCTATAGCTGGGCTCTTGCACCCCTGCTGGGTCTTCTTGGCCTTGGGCTAAGTCTCTTGGCCCGCACATGGGGCTGGGCAGTGGCCTTCTTCCTGCTCATCCTAACCCTCCCAGTAGTTATTGCCCTACAGGGCGTATAAGGCGCACAAAACTGATGACACTAAAGAAGTGGTTCTCCTCCCCCGACGGGGAGGAGAACCACTTCTTATACCTCTAGGGCCTAGCGTCCGAAGAGAACCTTAGCTTCTTCGTAGCGGTGCACCGGCACGGTTTTTAGGCCGTTCAGGGCCTCAGCGAAGTCAACGCGCTTGATTTCGGTGCCCTGCAGAGCGACCATCTTGCCCCATTCTTTATCGTGAATCATATCGACCACCTGAATACCCAGGCGGGTGGAGAGCACTCGGTCAAAGCCGGTGGGGGCGCCGCCGCGCTGGATATGGCCTAGGGTGGTGTTGCGGGTTTCGATACCGGTGATGCGCTCAATCTCCTGGGCAACCCAGTCGCCGATACCGCCTAGGCGGGGGCGGCCGTCCTTCTCCTGGCCCTTACCTGCCATCACATCGTCAAAGCCCTCCGGGATAAAACCCTCGGCCACTACCACCAGGGGCGAGCGGCCGCGGTCGTGAACTTCTTTGACCCAGCCTGAGACTTCCTCCATGGAGACCTTAACCTCTGGAATCAGAATAGCGTGGGCGCCACCGGACATGCCGGAGTGCAGGGCTATCCAGCCCACATGGCGGCCCATGACTTCAGCGACCATGGCGCGGTGGTGGGACTCCCCGGTAGTGCGTAGGCGGTCTAGGGCATCGGTTGCGATAGAGACCGCGGTGTCGAAGCCGAAAGTGTAGTCAGTGGCCTGGAGGTCATTGTCGATGGTCTTGGGTACGCCGACCACGGGCAGACCTGCGTCCGCCAGGCGCTTAGCGCCTGCTAGGGTGCCCTCACCGCCGATGGCGACAATGGCGTCGATGCCGTTGCGTTCCATCATGATTTCAATGTTTTCGGCACCGCCTTTAGGCCCATCAAAGGGGTTGGTGCGGGAGGTACCTAGAATGGTGCCCCCGGTGCGGGCTAGGCCGCGAACCTTGGTGCGGGGCAGATCCATGAAGTCGCCGTCAACGACGCCGCGCCAGCCGTCACGGAAGCCGATGAACTCGTCGCCGTAGGTCTTGACGCCATTGAGCACAGCGCCCCGAATCACAGCGTTCAGGCCGGGGCAGTCGCCGCCGGAGGTAAGCAGACCAATCTTCATGGAGAAACTCCTTGTGTTATTCCTGGTGAGGAATGAGGGTAATGACCCAGTTGGATTTCTGCCCGTTTGGGCCGTCCAAAGCCTGGGTCTTTGTTGGTTTCTATTGTAGTAAAGAGGGGTTGTGTTGGGTAGTGGGGCGCACATAAAGAACGCTCCCACGTAGTAGCTACGAGGGAGCGTCCTGCTGTTTCTATAAGCTGAAAACTATTTGGCGGTGGCTAGCAGTTTCTGCATGCGGGCAAGGCCCTCAGCCAAATCATCATCGCCCAGAGCGTAGGAGAGACGCAGGTAGCCAGAGGGGCCAAAGGCCTCACCGGGTACAACCGCTACTTCGGCCTCTTCGAGGATAATTTCGGCAAGTTCAGCAGAAGTCTGCGGAGTCTTACCTGCAATGGTTTTACCGAGTAGGCCGGTGACGTCGGGGTAGGCGTAGAAGGCACCCTTGGGGGTGGGGCAGTGCACACCTTCAATAGCGTTGAGCCCTTCCACGATAATCTTGCGCCGGCGGTCGAAGGCCTGGTGCATCTGCTTGACAGCGTCTAGGGGGCCAGAGACGGCTTTAAGGGCGGCCATCTGGGCCATATTGTTGACGTTAGAGGTCATGTGGGACTGCAGGTTGGTTGCTGCCTTGGTGATGTCTGCGGGGGCGATCATCCAGCCTACGCGCCAGCCGGTCATGGCGTAGGTTTTGGCAACACCGTTGAGAATAACGGTGTTTTCCGCCAGAGCCGGTACAGCCTTGACGATGGAGGTGAAGGGAACCCCGTCGTAGGTCAGGTGCTCGTAGATTTCGTCAGTGAGCACGATGACGCCCTTTTCAAGGGCCCATTCACCGATTGCCTTGGTTTCTTCGGGGGTGTAGACAGCACCGGTGGGGTTAGAAGGGGACACAAAAATGAGGGCCTTGGTGGCAGGGGTGTAGGCTGCCTCTAGCGTCTCGGGGGTGACCTTGTATTCCTGGTCGGCTCCGGCGAAAACCTCGATGGGGTTACCGCCTGCAAGGCGGATGGCTTCGGGGTAGGTGGTCCAGTAGGGGGCGGGTAGGAGCACATCGTCGCCCTCATCAATGACGGTGGCAAAGGCCTGGTAGACGGCCTGCTTGCCGCCGTTGGTTACGATGACCTGGGAGGCGTCAACGTCGATTCCTGAGTCGCGCTTGGTTTTCTGGGCGATGGCTTCGCGTAGGGCCGGAAGGCCTGCTGCCGGGGTATAGCGGAAGTTGGTGGGATCTTCTAGGGCCTTGTGGGCGGCTTCTACGATGTAGTCGGGGGTGGGGAAATCGGGTTCACCTGCACCAAAGCCGATGACTGGGCGTCCTTGTGCCTTAAGGGCCTTAGCTTTAGCGTCAACAACGAGGGTGGCTGAGGGGGCGATAGCGCCAATACGGCGGGATACGCGGGCAGTCATGGGGAGGTTCTCGCTTCCGTCCTGTTGGCAGGACCGTTCAGTTGGGGCAAAGGGGTGCGGACGCCGGTGCGCCCTTTAGTTACCTATCCTATAAATGATAAGGCGGGAGGGGCGAGCGCGCATCAAATTGCCAAAGTAAAAAATATGTTCTACAGTAGGTAACGTTGTTCGCAACCGAACAGCTTTAGGTTTGTGCCTGTAAGGGGTTCAGACCTCCTTGAAGGGGTAACCTTCAAAGGGCGGTGGCTCAATTGGTAGAGCAGCGGTCTCCAAAACCGCAGGTTGCAGGTTCGAGTCCTGTCCGCCCTGCTTCAAGCCTCACAGGTTTATTTGTCAATCGAACATTCATGTTCATGATGAGTCTAGAAAGGGGCGGGCCTATTATGGCTAAATCAATCGCCGCCAGGACCGCCGATTCTGAAGAAGTAGGCGCACAGCAGAAGCTAGGCTTCTTTGGTCGTATTTTCCAGTTCTTACGCGAAGTTATCGCAGAACTCAAAAAAGTCACTACCCCCACCGGTAAAGAACTGGTGCAGTATGTGATTATTGTTCTTTTCTTCGTTGCTTTTATGATGCTCTTCATCTCGGGCCTAGATTACGTTTTCGGTCAGGGAGCCTTCTGGATTTTTGGTAACGGTATCAACTAGAAGTAACGAAGCTAGGACGATAGCGACCTAACCCGTAGAATCTTTTGTGTATGTAAGGCTTATGTGCCTTCAAGTAAACCCCATTGACGAAAGCAGGAAAGCGTGACCGAGCAGGAACAGCATCCCGAAACTGAAGAGGTTGTAGAACCTGCAGAGCAGGCAATCGAAGAGGGCCATGAGGCTGTTGAAGTAGCGGCCGCTGAGGTTGCTGAAGAAGTCACCGAAGCTGAAGAGGCCGGTGAGCCCGCTGTTGACCCGCTCGAAGAGTTCAAGGCTAAGCTGCGCCGCCAGGAGGGTGAATGGTTCGTTATCCACACCTACGCTGGCTACGAAAACAAGGTTAAGACCAACCTCGAATCCCGTGCCCAGACCCTGAACGCTGAAGATGACATCTTCGAGGTTCAGGTTCCCATGGAAGAGGTCATGGAAGTTAAGAACACCACCAAGAAGCTGGTACGCCGCGTGCGCGTGCCCGGCTACGCTCTGGTGCGTATGAATCTGACCGACGAGAGCTGGGGCGTTGTGCGCCACACCCCCGGTGTGACCGGCTTTGTTGGGCAGGACGCCTACAACCCGGTTCCCCTGCGCCTGGATGAGGTTGTCGACATGCTAGCTCCTGTCTTTGAGGCTGAGCAGGCAGAAGCAGGTGCCGCACCCAAGGTTGCCCCCGCTGTTGAAACCGGTTTTGAGATTGGTGAGGCCGTCACCGTTAAGGAAGGCCCCTTCGAGGGCATGCCTGCCACCATCTCAGAAATCAACGCCGCAGCTTCTTCAATGGTTGTGCTGATTTCCGTCTTTGAACGTGAAACCCCTGTAACCCTGAACTTCTCTCAGGTCACCAAGATGTAGAACCAGCTAGTCTGGTTGAGGGCCGCCCCGCTTCATGTGGGGCGGCCTTTTTGTGTGTCTCCATGGAAACCAGGGGTGGGTGCCTAGATTTATCCGCATTTGTTCTGGTTTACCCGCAACTAGTTGCGGGTAAACCAGAACAAATGCGGGGAATTGAGCTGGGGCGCAAGCGAGCTGACCCCGCACCTGCCCATCCTGTGAGCAAACACCCAGCTGCTGACGTCCGCCCCGCAATAGCTTTAAGGCTCAGACCGTACTAAGATAGAAAACTGTATGTGCGCACCCACGCCGGTGCGTCCCTACAGGGTGCAGCCGCCGCCATGGCAGCACCACCGCCCGGTGCATACTCCTGTGCTCCGGCCCACCAGCTAAGAAAAGGACCAAACACAAATGGCTCCCAAGAAGAAGGTCACCGGCCTCATCAAGCTGCAGATCCAGGCAGGCGCCGCTAACCCCGCGCCCCCCGTTGGCCCCGCACTCGGTGCGCAAGGCGTCAACATCATGGAATTCTGCAAGGCTTACAACGCAGCCACTGAATCCCAGCGCGGCAACATCATCCCCGTAGAAATCACCGTCTACGAGGACCGCTCCTTCACCTTCATCACCAAGACCCCTCCTGCAGCACAGCTCATCAAGAAGGCAGCTGGCGTTGCTAAGGGTTCTGGCGTTCCCCACACCAACAAGGTCGGCTCACTGACCCTGGACCAGGTCAAGGAAATCGCGCAGACCAAGATGGAAGACCTCAACGCTAACGACATCGACGCCGCAGCGAAGATCATCGCCGGCACCGCCCGCTCCATGGGCATCACCGTCGAAGGCTAAGACCCTTCCACCCCGCCTACCGCGGGGAACCGAGGTTCACACCTCACCTAAGACAATTGTTAGAGTCTCCCACGTCTGGGAGGCATGTGGCAGAGCCGAGCGCGGCTCATCAAAGACCACACCTGCAAAGGAGAAAAGCAGATGGCAAAGCGCAGCAAGGCGTACCAGGCAGCTGTAGCCAAGATTGAAGCGGACAAGCTCTACGCACCCGCCGAGGCTATTGCAGTAGCAAAGGAAATCGCAGCAGACAAGCCCCACTCAACCGTTGAGGTCGCACTGCGACTGGGCGTTGACCCCCGCAAGGCAGACCAGATGGTACGCGGTACAGTCAACCTGCCCAACGGCACCGGTAAGACCGCCCGCGTTGTAGTAATCGCAGCAGGCGAAAAGGCTGAAGCAGCAGAAGCAGCTGGCGCTGACTTCGTTGGCTCAGACGACCTGATCGCAAAGATCGCTGGCGGCTGGGTAGACTTCGACGCAGCAGTTGCAACCCCCGACATGATGGGCAAGGTTGGCCGTCTGGGTAAGGTTCTGGGTCCCCGTAACCTCATGCCCAACCCCAAGACCGGTACCGTCACCATGGACGTTGCTAAGGCTGTTGCAGACATCAAGGGCGGTAAGATTGACTTCCGCGTTGACCGCAACTCAAACCTGCACTTCATCATCGGTAAGGCTTCCTTCACCGAGCAGCAGCTGACCGAGAACTTCGAAGCAGCTCTTGAAGAGGTTAACCGTCTCAAGCCCTCATCTTCTAAGGGCCGCTACATCTCCAAGGCAACTATCGCCACCACCTTCGGTCCTGGCGTTCCCGTTGACCCCTCAACCGTAGCCTAAGTTTTCTTAGACTTCCCCGGTTAGATGTAGCCCCCAGGGCTAAATCAGCAGGCTCACCGCGTCTCATACGCGGGGAGCCTGCCTTTTTCAGTTTAAAGAAAAGTACCTAAGTACTCTCTTTGTTCCAGATGCGTATTATCTCTGGTCTTTCCGGTGCTCCCGCTATAGGATAATTGCTAACCACTCTCATTAAGGAGTTTGGTTTCTTGGAGAAAAGAAGTAAAGATGTTCTTTTTAATTGGTGAAATACATGAATAAACGGGTACAGAATAAATGGTGGATACCAGCCTCGATTGCTGGGCTTGGCGTCGTATCACTCTTAGTATCACTCATAGTTGCTGGCCTGGAATATAGAAACTGGGAAGAGTCAGGCGAGCCTTATCATCAAGCATCTTCGTGGATTGTTGCTTGGCACGGTCTCTCACTGTTGGTTATCGTCATCAGTATTCTTTTGCTGATTTGGCAGTTTCTAAAACTCCAGAAAAAATAGTTTTTGGCAGGCTCCGTTGCGTGCGGAGCCTGCTTTTTAGCTGTGGGGTTAGCGCAGCGGCTAGGGGAGGCGGACGCCCGGGTCTAGAATTTGCGGGCGCAGCCTGGCACTGAACTTGGCAGGCCTTCACCTTTCCCACAATACCCCTCCCAATTTAAGTGATTAAGCACCCTTAACCCCGGTTTTAACTTGCCAGGGCCCAGCTAACCGTGGTTAGATGAAGTAACCAAAGACCGCCGGTCTGTGCCTTTTACAGGCACGATAAGGGCTAACCAGCCCACCTGCGTAGGTGCCGATAAAAGAATACAAACCAGTTTCACTGAGCTTGTATTATGCCTCGATGCCTGCGCGTCGGGGCATTTTTTGTTGGCCTGGCGGGATAAGAACTGGAAGGAACACCATGGCAACACAGGATAAGATTGCTGCCGTCTCTGAGATCAAGGAACTCCTTGAATCCTCAAACGGCGTAATTCTCACCGAGTACCGTGGTCTCACCGTTGCACAGATGAAGGAACTTCGTCGTGCACTGGGTGCTGAGACCGAGTACGCCGTGGTAAAGAACACTCTGACCGCTATCGCGGCTAAGGAAGTTGGCATCGAAGCATTCGATGGTCAGCTCCACGGCCCCAGCGCAATCGCATTCATCAAGGGCGACTTCATTGATGCTGCGAAGGGTCTGCGTGACTTTGCCAAGGCTAACCCCCAGCTGATCGTTAAGAGCGGTTACTTCGAGGGCGAAGCTCTCGACGAAGCTGGCATCAACAAGTTTGCAAGCCTCGAATCACGCGAGGTACTTCTTGCAAAGGTCGCAGGCGGCGCAAAGGGCGCAATCGCAAAGGTTGCTCGCACCGTTGACGCTCTGCGTATCAAGCTCGAAGAGCAGGAAGGCGCAGCACCCGAGGCCGAGTAATCGCCTCGAAGCTGCCCACCGCACAGACTTTGGCCTTACGGCCACCCCACAATTTTCAAGCTCGCAGGCTGAAATACTGAGGCTTGCAAGAGAATCAAAGAAGGAGCCAATCTCATGGCTAAGCTTTCAATCGAAGAACTCATTGAAGCATTCAAGGAACTGTCACTCGTCGAGGTTTCCGAATTCGTTAAGGCATTCGAAGAAGAATTCGACGTAACCGCAGCCGCTCCCGTTGCTGTTGCTGGTGCTGCCGGTGGCGACGCTGGTTCTGCTGAAGAGCAGTCAGAATTCGACGTTATCCTCGAATCAGCTGGCGACAAGAAGATCGGCGTTATTAAGGAAGTTCGCGCCCTCACCTCACTGGGTCTGAAGGAAGCTAAGGACCTCGTTGACGGCGCTCCCAAGCCCGTTCTCGAAGGCGTTTCCAAGGAAGACGCAGAGAAGGCTAAGGAAGCTCTCGAAGGCGCTGGCGCAACCGTCACCCTCAAGTAAGTTTCTTACTTTTCTTATCTTTGGCGCAAGGGCGGCACCCATCACGGGTTGCCGCCCTTGCGGCTTTTAAGAAACACCGCCTTACACCTAAGGCAGCGGCCAGCCTTGCCGGGGGGCATAAAGGACGGACGCCACCGCCCATCTCTTCCCCTGCCTGCTGGTTTTAGTTAGGCTGGGGTCATGGGTAAGACTCTTTTTCGTGTGCTCTGGTGCCTGCTGTTGGCAGGTTTTCTGACCTGGCTAGCTATCCTGCTATGGCCGGGCCACCCGGTCATAGCCTGGCTGACCACCCGCCTGGTCATTGCCTTCCCCACTTTGCTTGCGGTTGCCGGGGCGGGCGTCCTGATAGTGGCCCTGCTGGTTGCCCTGCGCTCTAGAACCAGCACAATCACCCGCTGCCTCGCCGGGCTGACGGCACTAGCCTGTGCCGCTTCTAGCCTTCTGGCGGTGATTGACCCCTACGGGTCTATGCGATATCAGGCACGCGGGGTGCTCGCCATCGGCTGCGCCAATATGCAGATCTACCGGGTCACCACCTATAATGCCCTCGACACCCTCACCGACCAGGGCCTGGCCCGGCTACTGGCTGATCAACCGGATTTTCTGGTGCTCCCCGAAGTTTCACCCGACACGCCCGCTCTAGCTGACGGGGTACCGGGCTACCAGGTCTTTGCCTCCACGAGCCAAAAGCCCCATATTGCCCCAACCCTGACCCTGGTGAGCGACAGGCTGGGCTCCTACACCGCGCAGGAAGTGCCCATGACATTCGGGGCCCTTCTGCTGACTCCTGAAAACCAGGCCAGCGGGCAGCCCCAGCTACTGGCGGTGCATACCGCCCCGCCTGTCCCTATCTACATGCAGCAGTGGCGTGAAGATCTCGCTACGATTGACCGGCTGGCCCGCGACGAGGGGAGCCTCGACCTGATAGCCGGTGACTTCAACGCGACCCTGCTGCACGGCAGCTTAGCCAGCTATGCGGGGGCTGGCTCACTGCTGGGGGTGGACGCCGCCTTGGCCACTGACCAGGTAGAGGGCACCTGGCCTGCAGGCGGAGTGCTAGGAATGAAATCGCCCATTGACCGCGTGATAGTGATGCAGGGCCCACCTGCTGGCGGTGAAGAAGTGACCTACCGCCGTGTGGGGAACTCTGACCATCTGGCAGTGGGTGCCGCCCTGACTCTCTGCAGCCCCTAGCTGCCGCTCTCTTGAACGGTGGGGAAGTGATAGGCGATGGTAGGCTGGTGGCAACCCCGCACACAGCGCACCCCCCAATCTACTATGAGGTGAGAACCATGGCAGGCTTCTTCAAAAGGCTCTTCGGCAGCAGCAAGACCGCCCAGTCCCCAACACCTGACCCTGCCCAGTCCTCAGCATCTGCCTCCGCCGCAGCGTCCGCTCTGGAAACCACCGTTCTCGAGACCTCCGCGCTGACCGCCCACATGGACGGCACCGTCATTGAACTAGCCAAAGTCAGCGACTCCACTTTCTCATCGGGTGCCCTAGGCCCCGGCGCCGCAATCGAACCCACAACAGGCCAGGTGGTAGCACCAGCAGACGGTGAAATAACCCTAGCCTTCCCCACCGGCCACGCCTTCGGCATTCGTACCACAGAAGGCCTAGAGGTACTGATTCACGTGGGCTTCGATACCGTAGAACTAGACGGCAAATTCTTTGAACCTAAGGTCAAGAAGGGCGAGAAAGTTACCCGCGGCCAGGTGCTGGTTGAATTTGATTTAGCCCAGGTCAAAGCCGCAGGCTACACCGCAACCACTCCGCTAGTGATCACCAACGCAAAGAACTCCGTAACAGGCCTGACAATAACCAAGGCCCTCAGCGACGTAGCCGCCGGTACTGACTTCATCACCGCAACCCATCCAGCCTCAAGATAAAGCCCAATCGCACAGGCCTCCTAGCCCGCCCCTAACTAACCAGGTACCCTTGAGAAGTAAACCGTACCCAGGAGGATTCTATGCCCGAGCAGACCTACAACTTTACCGTGCGTGAAGCCAACCGAAGCTGACTACCCCGGCGTCATTGAGGCACTCACCAACGCCTTTGAACATGACCCTGTTATGAGTAAGGCCATGGGCGGGGACGGCCGCACCGAAACCGTCCGAGGCCTTTTCGATTTTCAGATACGCACCACCTACGGCCCTAAAGGCACCATTGATATCGCTGTTACCGAAGACGGCAAGGTGCTGGGGGCTGCTCTCTGGCTCTCACCCCAGGCGCAGAAGGGCAACCTGCTGGCTGACCTCAAGGCTCTCCCTGATTACTACAAGGTGCTAGGGAAGGGGCTGATTCGTGCCGCTTTCACCGAGTTCCGGCTGCTAGCCAAGCGCCCCAGATTCGCCCACTGGTACCTCTACACCATCGGTGTGCATGAGGACGCCCGCGGTCACGGCATCGGCTCCCACCTGCTGGATTACCGCTGTGAGCGCCTAGAGCAGGTTCCTGCCTATTTGGAGGCATCTACCTACCGCTCAGCGTCATTGTATGCCCGCCACGGTTTTGTGGAGCTCTTTCGGTTCAAAAGCGGCAAGCCTGCCCTGGGCATGTTGCACCCGGCCCCGGTGACGCAAGTATCCTTGCATGACCTTCACCGGAACAAGTAGTAATTTCTCTGTTCTTCTCTCCTGATGATGTGCATGAGCTAGTCAGTACTTTACGGGGAGCTGCTCTGCTGAAGATAGCGATGTGGCCGAAGCGGGGGCGTATGCAACAGTTTGAATAATTAATGTGATTATTTAGATAAACACTGATTTCGAGTGTCATAATCCTGGGGAATCAGTTTTGGTGATTTTCACTTGAAGTCGCTAGCTGCTCGGCGTTCTTGATTAATACCAATATTTGGGATGAACTAGGCTAGTTTGGAGCTGTTTTCAGGCAGAAGGGCCCCTGGAATGAAAATAGGGGAAATTATACTATATTTCCTACCTTAGAGGGTGCTTGACTGTAAGAGGGGCTAGGCCAGCATGCATACCATGGGGCCAGTAAATGAGTTAGTGTCATAACTGGATTCGGTTACATGTAACTGAGTATTAATCGTGATATATCATCAGGAGCTACACATTATGGGTTCTACGGCTGCGGCTGACACTGCCCCTTCACAAGACCTCACCCAGGAGCTGAAAAAGAATCAGCTCAAAAACCTTCTTCTAGCCACCATCTTCTCAACCATTGGGTTCTGGGCCTGGACCCTGATAGGCCCCCTCGCGAAGGGTTACTACGCAAAAGAATTTGACCTCACTCCCGGTCAGGTTAGCCTGCTGATTGCTACCCCCATTCTCGTTGGTGCTTTGGCTCGTATCCCGGTAGGTGCTTTGGCCGATAACTTCGGCGGACGCATCATGTTTACCATCGTGCTAGGTGTATCTGCCCCCTTGGTTCTACTGACCGGTATCGCTGGGCTTTCAGATAGCTTTGCTTTCTTGATGGTTTCTGCATTCCTGCTGGGTCTGGCCGGTACTGTTTTCGCAGTGGGTGCTCCCTTCACTAACCTCTGGTACGAGAAGCACCGCCGTGGTTTCTCATCAGGTGTCTTCGGCGCCGGTATGATCGGTACTGGTCTGAACGCATTCCTGACCCCCCGCCTCTTCAACGCGTTGGGCTACTGGAACCTTCACCTGCTGATGGCCGCCGTTGTTGGCCTGGCAGCAGTGCTCTCCTACCTCTTGCTGCGCGAATCTCCTCTGCGCCCCACCGGTAAGTCTGCTCCTCTTCTGCCCAAGATTGCAGCAGCCCTAAAGCTGATCCCCACCTGGCAGTTCTCCGCTTTGTGCGCCATCGGCTTCGGTGCCTTCGTTTCTTTCTCTAACTACCTGCCCACCTACCTGGGTAACGTCTACGGCTGGGAAGCAGTGGATGCGGGTACCCGTACCGCTGGGTTCGCTCTGGTAGCTGTTATTGCCCGTCCTATTGCAGGTTCTCTTGCTGACCGCATCAGCCCCAAGCTCATCTGCCTTACCTCCTTTATCCTGGTAACCATTCTCGCGATGCTGATTGCCTTCCAGCCTGAAGGTGAGTACGTCTACGGTACCCTCTTCTTGCTGCTGGCCGGTTCACTAGGTATCGGTATCGGTGGCCTGTTTGCTTGGTTGGCTCAGGTCATCGCCCCTGAAATGCAGGGTTCTGTTGCAGGTGTCGTGGGTGCCCTAGGTGCCTTCGGCGGTTTCTTCCCTCCCCTGGTTATGGGCGCAACCTACAACGAAGAACTCCACAGCTACTTCCTGGGTCTGACCCTGCTAGCTGGTGCTTCAATCCTTGGTCTGCTGATAACTCTCATTACTAAGAGCAAGAAGCACGCCGCATAGTAGAACTATCTAGAATCTATTGACATAGATACCCCAAGTGCCCCTGGCCTCTATAGGCTAGGGGCACTTTGTCATGCTGATAGGAAAGTGCTTGGCTCTAGCATCGCGTGGACGATAACCCGTCTCAATATGGCGCCAGGTGTGTAAGGTATGGCACAATAAGGGGTATTATAAATAAAAGCTGTTACAACTGGCGCGGGAGAGACCGTGCAGACTCGAGGTTGAGGGACCACGAGCGCCGGCGCCGAAGGAGCAAATCCTCCCCGGGAAACTCTCAGGCACATGTACCGCTCAGTTAGGCAACTCTGGAGAGGGGCATCAAACCCCCACCGAAGGGGCAAAATTCGCGCCCGCTACTACGCGTGATGGGTAGCTGCGAACCAAAACTCTCAGGTAATAACAGAGCGGGGAGGGCACCCCCACAGGGCACCCTGTGGGTAGGTTTACCCTCTACCCTTGGAGCCTCATATGTCATTCCTCGACCGTCACCTTGGCCCCCGCTCAACTGACCAAGAAACCATGCTAGCAGCCCTAGGCTATGACAGCCTCGGCGCCCTCATCAAAGAGGTCATTCCCCCCACCATTCGTCTACAGGGTGATCTCAACCTGCCCGCTCCACTATCTGAGCTAGAGGCCCAGAATAAGATCGCCTCCTATGCAGCCCTCAATCAGGTCAAGCACCAGATGATTGGCGCAGGCTACTACGATGCCATCACCCCGGCTGTTATCCGCCGCAACATACTTGAAAACCCGGGCTGGTACACCTCCTATACCCCTTACCAGCCCGAAATTTCTCAAGGCCGTCTCGAAGCCCTGCTAAACTTTCAAAACACCGTCATGGAGCTGACCGGTCTACCCATCGCTAATGCCTCCCTTCTAGATGAAGCAACCGCCGTTGCAGAAGCTGCGGTGATGATGCGCCGTGCTAACCGCAAAGTCAAGAAGGGCTTCTTCGCTATCGACGCCCGAGCCCTGCCCCAGACCCTCTCAGTCGTCCGCGGCCGTGCCGAAGCATTGGGTATTCCCTTTACCATCACCGACTTTGCTGACGGTCTGCCCGAAGGCGACCTCTACGGCGTCATTATCTCTAACCCCGGCCAAGACGGCCAAGTGCGCGACATCGAGCCACTCATTCAGGCCGCTAAGGAACGCGGGGCCCTAGTCACCGTCATCACCGACCTGCTAGCCCAGACCCTACTGACCACCCCCGGTCACCAGGGTGCCGATATTGCTGTGGGCTCCTCACAACGCTTCGGCCTGCCCCTCTGGTACGGTGGCCCCCACGCAGCCTTCATGGCCGTCGCCCAGGGGCTAGAACGCAACCTTCCAGGCCGTCTGGTCGGTGTATCAAAGGACGCCACCGGCAAGCCCGCCTACCGCCTAGCCCTACAAACCCGCGAACAACACATCCGCCGCGAAAAAGCTACCTCTAACATCTGCACCGCCCAGGCCCTACTGGCCATCGCCGCCGGTGCATACGCTATCTACCACGGCCCCGAAGGGCTACGCGCCATTGCTCAGCGTCTGCACGATAATGCCGCCCGAATTGCCGCAGCCGGCACGTCCGCCGGACTGAAACTAGTCCACGAAACCTTCTTCGACACCGTAGCTTTTGAAGCACCGAATCGCGCCGACGAACTGGTCGCCCAGGCGCTAGAAGCAGGTATTAATATCCGCCGTCTCTCCGCTGACCGTATCTCTATCTCTGTAGGCGAATCCCACACCGAACAGGTACTCGAAGCCCTGGCAACCGCCCTGGGCGGGGAACTAGAGGAGACCGACTCCTACCAGCTACCCCAGGCCCTGCTCCGCACCGATAACTACATGAGCCACCCGGTCTTCCACCTCTACCGCTCTGAAACCTCCATGATGCGCTACCTGCGCTCCCTGGCAGATAAAGACCTGGCCCTAGACCGCACCATGATTCCCCTGGGCTCTTGCACTATGAAACTCAATGCAGCAGCCGAGATGGAACCCATCTCCTGGCCCGAATTCGCCTCCATCCACCCCAACGTCCCTGCCGACCAAGCCACCGGGTGGAAGGCCCTGATTGAAGAGCTCTCCACCTGGCTCACCGAAATCACAGGCTACGACGCTATCTCCTTGCAACCTAACTCCGGTGCGTCCGGCGAATACGCGGGCCTACGCGCTATCCGCGCCTACCACGAAGCTCAAGGCGATACCCAACGCACCATCGTCCTCATTCCCATGAGCGCCCACGGCACCAACGCCGCCTCTGCCGCCCTAGCCGGTCTGGCTGTTGCCGGTGTGGCAACCGCCGCCGATGGCTCCATCGACGTAGAGGATCTAAAAGCCAAGATTGAAAAATACGGCGACACCATCGCCGGGATTATGATTACCTACCCCTCCACCCACGGTGTCTTCGAACAGCAGGTTGTGGAAGTCTGCCAGCTGGTGCACGAAGCCGGGGGCCAGGTCTACATAGACGGTGCCAACCTCAACGCCCAAATGGGCCTAGCCCAACCCGGAAAGTTCGGTGGCGATGTCTCCCACCTGAACTTACACAAAACCTTCGCCATCCCCCACGGTGGTGGAGGCCCCGGCGTCGGCCCGGTTGCTGTGGGCTCCCACCTAGAAAAATACCTACCCGGCAACGGCTTTGAAGCGGACGCCCAAGGCCAGCTAGCCGGTGCGCCCCTACCCATCTCCCAGGCCATGTTCGGCTCAGCCGGTGTGCTACCCATCTCCTGGATGTACATTGCCATGACCGGCGCTGAAGGGCTACGCGCATCCTCTGAGACCGCTATCCTCTCAGCCAACTACATTGCCAAGAAACTAGGCTCCCTCTACCCGGTACTCTACGCGGGTGAAACCGGCCTGGTAGCCCACGAATGCATCCTAGATTTGCGCCAGCTAACTGCGGCCTCCGGAATCACCGCCGAGGACGTCTGCAAGCGACTCATGGACTACGGCTTCCACGCCCCCACCCTAGCCTTCCCCGTACCTGGCACCCTCATGGTTGAGCCCACCGAGAGCGAGTCCTTAGCTGAACTCGACCGCTTTATCCAGGCCATGACCAAGATTCACGCCGAGATTCAAGAGGTCATCGACGGCAAAATCAGCGCCGAAGAATCCGTACTGCGTCAGGCCCCGCACACCGTTGAGGTCCTCACCGCTGATGAATGGACCCGACCCTACCCCAGATCCCAGGCAGCCTACCCCGTCCACGAGCTACGCCTGAATAAGTACTTCACCCCCGTGGGGCGTATCGACGGCGCGGGCGGCGACCGTAACTTCGTCTGCGAATGCCCGCCGCCCATGGAAGCCTTCGACGTCGAAGCTCCCAGCGCCTAGGCCAGAAAGGTAAACCTATGTCACCCCAGAAAACTGCCCTCCACCAGGTCCACATCGATTTGGGTGCCACCTTCACCGACTTCGGTGGCTGGGAGATGCCCCTCAAATACAGCAACGACGTCGAAGAGCACAAGGCCGTACGATTAACAGCAGGTCTCTTTGACCTCTCCCACATGGGCGAATTCCGCATCACCGGCCCCGACGCCGCTGCTTTCTTGGACTACGCCCTACTCTCTAACATGTCCATCCTCAAGGTGGGCAAGGCCAAGTACTCCCTGCTCCTAGCCGAAGACGGCGGGGTCATCGACGATGTGATTACCTACCGACTAGGCGAGGAAGAATTCCTGGTGATCCCCAACGCCGCTAACGTTGCAACCGACTACGAGACAATGAGCGCCCGCAGCACAGGATTCGAGGTGCAACTAGTCAATGAGACCGCCCAGACCTCCCTCATTGCCCTACAAGGCCCAGCATCAGAGGCCATCCTGCTAGAGATGGAACCCTCCGAAGCTGAAACCATCACCTCTATGGGCTACTACTCAGCTGCCCCGATTCGTCTCGGCAACATTCAAGCCCTGCTCGCCCGCACCGGCTACACCGGTGAAGACGGCTTTGAAATCTATGTTGCCAACAAGGACGCCGCCAAGCTCTGGGCCCTAGCCTCTGAGCGCGGCCAAGAGCACGGGGCTATCCCCGCAGGCCTAGCTGCCCGCGACTCCCTACGCCTTGAAGCAGGCATGCCCCTCTACGGCCACGAACTAGGCCGGGACATCACCCCCTTCGAATCAGGCATGGGCAAACTCGTTGAAATCGCCCTGAACAAGAAGACCGCCGATTTTGTCGGTAAGGACGCCCTACTTGCGCTCGCCGATGAAACTCCAGCTCGTTCCCTGGTCGGTCTTAAAGCTCAGGGCAAGCGGCCTGGGCGGGCAGGTTCCACACTGGTAGACCAGGACGGTACCAAGATTGGTGAGATTACCTCCGGTATCCCTTCACCTACCCTGGGCTACCCCATCGCCATGGCTCTTCTGGCTACCGAGCACGCTAGCTTGGGGCAGACTGTGCAGGTGGATATTCGCGGTAAGGCTGCTCCTTTCGATATTGTTGAGCTGCCTTTTTACCAGCGCACACAGTAGAAGACGAGGCTGAAAGAGTCCACTGAGAATTCTGTACTACCCCTGCTGAGAGGAACATAACCTATGGGCCTGAATAACATCACCGATTATCTTTCTGAGCCGCCTCACTCAGGAGCACAAGCTCAAGCAGAAGCCCTGGGCTATGACATTTCCGTCTTTGAGCTCTTTTCTATTGGTATCGGCCCCTCAAGCTCCCATACCGTAGGCCCCATGCGAGCCACCAACCGGTTTATTGCTGAACTGATTGATACTGGAACCCTTAAGGACGTTACCCAGGTTCATATCGACCTCTACGGTTCTTTGGCAGCTACCGGCGCTGGGCACGGAACCATGAGTGCAGCTCTCAAAGGGCTGGCTGGCTTTGTACCTGAAACCATTGATATTGCCGCCGCCGAAGCTCTCATGGGCCGTAACCAGGTAGACGGAACTTTACCCCTGGCCGGCTACCCCTCGGCTGCTTTTGAAACCGGTGCCCCCGGTCCGGACGCTACTAAGGTGAGCGGGCCCGTCCTTACCTATAAGGAATCTGATATCACCCTGCGCCCGCTCACCCTGTTGCCTCGGCACACCAACGGTATTAAAGTCACTGGTTATACGGGGGAGAAGGTACTGCTAGAGCGCACTTACTTCTCTATCGGTGGTGGCTTCATCGTAGAAGAAGACGAAGAATCATCAGAATCTACTGGCCTTTCTCAGGCCCCTTACCCTTTCGGGTCGGGCCGAGAGCTACTGGAGATGGCTAACACGGCCGGATTATCTATTGCTCAGCTCAAGATGGAAAATGAGAAGACAGAGCGCACTGAAGCAGAGGTCCGAGCTGGTATTTTGCATATTCGGCAGGTTATGAAGGAGTGTATTGGCTCGTCCTTAGAACGTATGGGCTATCTGCCCGGCCCGCTTAAGGTGCGCTGCCGTGCAGGGCAATGGCACCGTGACCTGCTAGAAGAAGACCCTCGAAAGTCAGCTGATTTCGCCATCGACTGGGTTAATCTGATTGCCCTGGCTGTCAACGAGGAGAACGCCTTTGGCGGGCGTGTTGTCACGGCCCCCACCAACGGGGCTGCTGGCATTATCCCCGCAGTCTTGCACTACGCACTCAACTATGTGCCCTCGGTGGCCCATCACGGGCAGAAAGCTATTGATGATGCCGTCGTGGACTTTTTTCTAGCTGCCGCCTCAATTGGTGCCCTCTATAAGAAGCGGGCCTCAATCTCTGGCGCTGAGGTAGGCTGCCAGGGTGAGGTGGGCACAGCCTCATCCATGGCTGCTGCCGGTCTAGCGCAGGTTATGGGAGGCACCAATGAGCAGATTGAAAATGCCGCCGAGATTGCTATGGAGCACAACCTGGGTTTGACCTGCGACCCTGTGGGCGGCCTGGTACAGATTCCCTGTATTGAACGCAACGCCATGGCCGCCTCTAATGCGGTCACCGCCGCTAAGATGGCCCTACGAGGGGACGGACAACACCGGGTTTCTCTGGATCAGGTGATTGAAACCATGCGCCAGACCGGTGAGGATATGTCTCACCGCTATAAGGAGACATCTATGGGCGGCCTGGCTGTGAATGTAGTGGAGTGCTAGGGAGAGTTTGCAAAAGCCGCAGAGATTGGGTATGGACAGCTTAAATATTATGCTGTAGCATGAATATTTGCGCTTCCCTAATCTTCTGTGCCTTCATATAGCGGTGGGCAGGTTGTAACAGGTTTTAAGTACGCCCCCGTACCCTCGAACATCAATCTAGCCACACAACAGCACGGCACAGGTGCTATGGCCGGCTAGTTTGCCTTTTCAATGGGTCCTTGAGCGTACCGCCCCTGGTGGGGGAGCGGGCACGAACAGACATGTCTGTGGAAGGATCCAATCTTGGTCGCCTCGAGCACCTCTAATACTGAAGCCGCTAACGGCGTAGGTTCGCAGCGCCGAATCTCATTCGCAAAAATTGCTGAGCCCCTGCAGGTACCCAACCTGCTCGCGCTCCAGCTTGACAGCTTTGATCAGCTCGTCGGTAATGAACGCTGGGCAGCTAAAGCTGCTGTAGCAGCAGAAACCGGCGATACCTCCGTCAGCCAGACCTCCGGCCTGGCCGACATCTTCGAAGAAATCTCCCCGATCGAGGACTTCCAGGGCACCATGTCCCTGTCCTTCTCCGATCCTGAATTCGCCGACCCCAAGTACACCATGGAAGAGTGCAAGGATCGCGATGCGACCTACGCTGCTCCCCTGTACGTCAAGGCCGAATTCATGAACAACAACACGGGCGAAATCAAACAGCAGACCGTGTTCATGGGTGATTTTCCCCTGATGACCGAGTCCGGCACCTTCGTCATCAACGGCTCTGAGCGCGTCGTTGTTTCCCAGCTGGTTCGTTCACCTGGCGCCTACTTCGAAAAGACCGCCGACCGCACCTCCGATAAGGACATCTACACCGCCAAGATTATTCCTTCTCGCGGTGCCTGGTTCGAACTGGAAATCGACAAGCGTGACCAGGTTGGCGTCCGTCTGGACCGTCGCCGTAAGCAGTCCGTCACCACCCTACTCAAGGCTATGGGCTGGACCGAAGCTAAGATTCTGGCTGAGTTCGGCGAGTTCGATTCCATCCGCGCCACCCTCGAGAAGGACACCGTCCAGACTCGTGAAGAGGCACTGCTGGATATCTACCGCAAGCTCCGCCCGGGTGAACCCCCCACAGTCGATGCTGCCCAGAACCTGCTGGACAACATGTATTTCACCCCCCGCCGCTACGACCTAGCAAAGGTCGGCCGCTACAAGGTGAACCGCAAGCTCGGTATCGACACCCCCGTCAACGACCCCTCAGCAGCAGTGCTGTCACAGGATGACATCGCAGCTATGATTCGCTACCTGGTAACCCTGCACGCAGGTGGTAGTAGCATCAAGGGCATCCGCGACGGTCAGGAAGTTGATATCCGCGTAGATGTTGACGATATCGACCACTTCGGTAATCGCCGTATCCGTGCCGTAGGCGAACTGATTGAAAACCAGATCCGCACCGGTCTGTCCCGTATGGAGCGCGTTGTCCGCGAGCGTATGACTACTCAGGACGTTGAGGCTATCACCCCTCAGACCCTGATTAACATCCGTCCCGTTGTTGCCTCCATCAAGGAATTCTTCGGCACCTCCCAGCTCTCCCAGTTCATGGACCAGAACAACCCGCTGGCAGGGCTGACCCACAAGCGTCGTCTCTCCGCACTGGGCCCCGGTGGTCTTTCTCGTGACCGTGCAGGCATGGAAGTGCGAGACGTGCACCCCTCCCACTACGGCCGTATGTGCCCCATCGAAACCCCTGAAGGCCCCAACATTGGTCTGATTGGCTCGCTGGCAACCTACGCCCGCATCAACCCCTTCGGTTTCATCGAGACCCCCTACCGCATCGTCAAGAACGGCAAGGTCACCGACGAGGTCAAGTACCTCACCGCCGATGACGAAAAGGGCAACACCATCGCTCAGGCCAACGCACCCCTGAACGCAGACATGACCTTCGCTGAAGAGCAGGTTCTCTGCCGTGCAGGCGACGGTTCTGGCGAAGCTGTGCTGGTAGACGCCTCCGAGATTGAGTTCATGGACGTCTCCCCCCGCCAGATGGTGTCTGTAGCAACCGCCCTGATTCCCTACCTGGAACACGACGACGCTAACCGAGCACTGATGGGTGCTAACATGCAGCGTCAGGCCGTTCCCCTGCTCGAATCAGAAGCACCCGTCGTTGGTACCGGTATGGAGCGCTACGCAGCTCTTGACTCCGGTGACTCCGTCGTTGCTAAGAAGGCCGGTGTGGTCTCTGAGGTCTCCGCTGACCTGGTAGTCGTTCGTAACGACGATGGCACCACCACCTCCTACCCCATCCTCAAGTTCCAGCGCTCTAACCCCGGTAACTGCTACAACCACCGCGTTGTGGTCAAGGTGGGCGACCGCGTTGAAGAGCGTAGCCTGATTGCCGACGGTCCCTCCACCGATAAGGGCGAGCTGGCACTCGGTAAGAACCTGCTCGTGGCTTACATGTCATGGGAAGGCTTCAACTTCGAGGACGGCATCATCCTGTCCCAGCGCATGATCTCCGATGACGTGCTCACCTCAATCCACATTGAAGAGCACGAAATCGACGCCCGCGACACCAAGCTGGGTGCCGAAGAGATTACCCGCGACATCCCCAACGTCTCCGAAGAGGTGCTCTCAGCCCTCGACGAGCGCGGCATCATCCACATCGGTGCCGAGGTTGAGGCCGGCGACATCCTGGTCGGTAAGGTCACCCCCAAGGGCGAAACCGAACTGACCCCCGAAGAGCGCCTGCTGCGCGCTATTTTCGGTGAAAAGTCCCGCGAAGTTCGTGACACCTCACTGAAAGTTCCTCACGGTGAGTCCGGTACCGTCATCGGCGTCCGTATCTTTGACCGCGAAAATGACGATGAAGACCTGCCCAGCGGTGTCAACCAGCTGGTCCGTGTCTACGTTGCCCAGAAGCGCAAGATTACTGTCGGCGATAAGCTGGCAGGTCGCCACGGTAACAAGGGTGTTATTACCAAGATCCTTCCCATCGAAGACATGCCCTTCATGGAAGACGGCACCCCCGTTGACATCATCCTGAACCCGCTAGGTGTTCCCGGTCGTATGAACATCGGTCAGGTACTTGAAGTTCACACCGGCTGGCTAGCTAAGCAGGGCTGGAAGATTGAAGGTAACCCCGCCTGGCTCGATAAGCTCCACAACTTCCCCAAGGAAACCGGCCCCACCAACGTCGCAACCCCCGTGTTCGACGGTGCCGGTGAAGAGGAACTCTTCGAGCTCATGGACCACGCTAACCCCAACCGCGATGGTGACCGCCTGATCAACCGTTCAGGTAAGGCACGCCTGCTCGATGGCCGCTCCGGCGAGCCCTTCCCCGAGCCGGTATCCGTTGGCTACCAGTACATCCTGAAGCTGCACCACCTTGTCGATGACAAGATCCACGCACGCTCCACCGGCCCCTACTCCATGATTACCCAGCAGCCCCTGGGTGGTAAGGCCCAGTTCGGTGGTCAGCGCTTCGGTGAAATGGAAGTGTGGGCACTGGAAGCATACGGTGCCGCTTACACCCTGCAGGAAATCCTGACCGTCAAGTCTGACGACGTTCACGGCCGCGTGAAGGTCTACGAAGCCATCGTTAAGGGCGAAAACATCCCCGAACCCGGTGTGCCCGAGTCCTTCAAGGTTTTGATCAAGGAAATGCAGTCCCTCTGCCTGAACGTTGAGGTACTCTCAACCGACGGTAAGACCATCGAAATGCGCGATGTAGAAGACGAAGGCTTCCGAACAGCAGATGACCTGGGCATTGACCTGTCCCACGCAGAGCCCAGCTCTGTCGAAGAGGTCTAACCCCTCACATCTGTTCAAACAAGACTTCAAAACACTAGGAAAGAGATAAGGACCAAATGTCCAACGAATCTTCACTTGGTTTGATGCGTATTGGCCTGGCGACCTCCCAGAACATCCTGGACTGGTCGTACGGCGAGGTTAAGAAGCCCGAAACCATCAACTACCGAACCCTAAAGCCCGAGAAGGAAGGCCTCTTCGACGAGCGCATCTTCGGCCCTACCCGCGACTGGGAATGCTACTGCGGTAAGTACAAGCGCGTACGCTTCAAGGGCATCATCTGTGAGCGCTGTGGCGTAGAGGTCACCCGCGCCAAGGTGCGCCGCGAGCGCATGGGCCACATCGAGCTAGCAGCTCCTGTGACCCACATCTGGTACTTCAAGGGCGTGCCCTCACGCCTGGGCTACCTACTTGACCTTGCTCCTAAGGACCTGGAAAAGATCATCTACTTCGCCGCCTACATGATTACCCATGTGGACGAAGACGCCCGCCACGAGGACCTGCCCAACCTGCAGGCCGCTCACGACCGCGATAAGAAGGTCCTGCAGGATCAGCTCGCTGCCGACATCAACCTCATTGCCCGTGAAACCGAAGAGGAACTGGCCAAGATTGAGGCTGACGGTGGTAAGGCTGCCGAGAAGCGTAAGCTGCGTGATGCTGCTGAGCGCCAGATGGCGTCCGTCCGCAAGAATGCAGAACGTGAAATTGAGCAGCTAGACCGTATCTGGGACCGCTTCAAGAACCTTAAGGTCGCTGACCTTGAAGGTGATGAGGCCCTCTACCGTGGCATGGTTGATAAGTACGGTATGTACTTTGAAGGTTCCATGGGTGCAGAAGCTATCAAGAAGCGTCTTGAGAACTTCGACATGGAAGCAGAAGCTGAGGCACTCAAGGAAATCATCCAGACCGGTAAGGGTCAGAAGAAGACCCGCGCCCTCAAGCGTCTGAAGGTTGTCAACGCCTTCTTGTCTACCGACAACTCACCGCTGGGTATGGTGCTGGATTACGTTCCTGTCATCCCGCCGGAACTGCGCCCCATGGTGCAGCTTGACGGTGGCCGCTTTGCGACCTCCGACCTGAACGACCTCTACCGTCGTGTTATCAACCGTAACAACCGCCTTAAGCGTCTGCTGGAACTCGGTGCCCCCGAGATCATCGTGAACAACGAAAAGCGCATGCTGCAGGAAGCTGTTGACTCCCTGTTCGATAACGGTCGCCGCGGACGCCCCGTGACCGGCCCCGGTAACCGCCCCCTGAAGTCCCTCTCTGACATGCTCAAGGGTAAGCAGGGTCGTTTCCGTCAGAACCTGCTCGGTAAGCGTGTTGACTACTCAGGTCGTTCCGTTATCGTTGGTGGCCCCACCTTGCAGATGCACCAGTGTGGTCTGCCTAAGCAGATGGCCCTGGAGCTCTTCAAGCCCTTCGTGATGAAGCGCCTGGTAGATCTCAACCACGCCCAGAACATCAAGTCTGCAAAGCGTATGGTTGAGCGTTTCCGCCCCCAGGTGTGGGATGTTCTCGAAGAGATCATCACCGAGCACCCCGTGCTGCTGAACCGTGCACCTACCCTGCACCGTCTGGGTATTCAGGCCTTCGAACCCCAGCTGGTTGAAGGTAAGGCTATCCAGCTGCACCCGCTTGTCTGTTCAGCATTCAACGCTGACTTCGATGGTGACCAGATGGCAGTTCACCTGCCCCTGTCTCCTGAGGCTCAGGCTGAGGCCCGCATCCTTATGCTGTCCTCTAACAACATCCTCAAGCCTTCAGACGGTCGCCCCGTTGCGGTTCCTGACCAGGATATGATTATCGGTCTCTTCCACCTGACCACCGCCCGTGACGGTGAGAAGAACGAAGGCCGTCTCTTCTCCTCCTACGCAGAAGCCATCATGGCTATGGACCGTCACGAGATTGAGCTTTACACCAAGGTCAAGATCGTGCTGGATGACTTCGTACCCTACGAGGGCTGGGAAGCTCCTGAAGGCTATGAGCCCGGTCAGCCTGTGCTGGTAGAAACCACTGTCGGCCAGGTGATTTTCAATGAGACTCTGCCCGCTGACTACCCCTGGTACACCGGCATTGCCGATAAGAAGTCTCTAGGTGCCCTCATCAACGACCTTGCTGAGAAGTACCCCATGCACGTAGTAGCTCAGACTCTTGACGCGCTCAAGAACACCGGCTTCTACTACGCTTCACGCTCAGGTGTGACCGTTGCTGTCTCCGATATTGCAGCGCCTCCCACTAAGCCGGCCATTATGGAAGGCTACGAGAAGCAGGCTGCTGAGATTGAAGAGCAGTTTACGATGGGTATGCTGAGCGATATGGAGCGCCGTACTGAGCTGATTGATATCTGGACTAAGGCAACTGATGAGGTTGCTGAGGCGATGAAGCTCAACCTGGCTGAGAAGAACACCACCATTAACCGCATGGTCACCTCTGGTGCGCGTGGTAACTGGATGCAGGTTCGTCAGATTGCTGGTATCCGTGGTCTGGTGTCTAACACCAAGGGCGAGATTATGCCCCGCCCGATTAAGTCTTCCTACCGTGAGGGCCTGTCGGTTCTGGAATACTTCATCGCAACCCACGGTGCTCGTAAGGGTCTGGCAGATACTGCGCTGCGTACCGCAAACTCCGGTTACTTGACCCGTCGTCTGGTGGACGTTTCTCAGGATGTCATTGTGCGTGAGCACGACTGTGGCACCCACCGCGGTTTGACCCTGCCTTTGGTTCAGAAGGACGCCGACGGTAACGTAACCCTGCACGAGAACGTTGAGTCTTCAATTCACGGCCGTGCCCTGGCTGTTGACGTTGTGGCTGAAGAGGGTACTGTACTGGCAACTGCTGGTACTGACGTTTCCGATATCGTCATTGACAAGCTGTTCAAGGCCGGTATCGAAGAGGTTCGCGTCCGCTCCGTTCTGACCTGTGAGTCAGGCGTGGGTGTTTGTGCCCTGTGCTATGGCCGTTCCATGGCTTCAGGTAACCTGGTCGACATTGGTGAGGCTGTTGGTATTATCGCAGCTCAGTCCATTGGTGAGCCCGGTACCCAGCTGACCATGCGTACCTTCCACACTGGTGGTGTGGCATCGGCTGACGATATTACTCAGGGTCTGCCCCGTATTCAGGAACTCTTCGAGGCCCGCACTCCCAAGGGTGTTGCCCCGATTTCTGAGGTCACCGGTCGCGTAAGCATCGAGGACACCGATAAGTCCCTGAAGGTTGTGGTCACCCCCGATAACGGTGATGACCCGGTTGCTTACCCTGTTCTGCGTCGTGCCCGTCTGGAAGTTGCTGATGGTGATCACATCACTGTTGGTACCCAGCTGGTTGCTGGTGCTGTTGATCCTAAGGAGATTCTGCGTATTCGCGGTCCTCGTGAGGCTCAGAAGCACCTGGTGGACGAGGTTCAGGGCGTTTACCGCTCTCAGGGTGTAGGTATCCACGATAAGCACGTTGAGGTTATCGTTCGCCAGATGCTACGCCGTATCACCGTCATCGATTCCGGTGAGACCAGCCTGCTCCCCGGTGAGCTGGTTGAGAACATCGCTTTCCAGAACGCTAACCGTGCGGCTCTGGCTGAGGGGAAGCGTCCTGCTTCAGGTCGCCCCGAGATGATGGGTATTACCAAGGCATCGCTGGCTACCGAGTCCTGGCTATCTGCTGCGTCCTTCCAGGAAACCACTCGCGTCCTGACTCAGGCTGCGATGGAAGGTAAGGAAGACCCGCTGGTTGGCCTGAAGGAGAACGTCATCATCGGTAAGCTCATCCCCGCTGGTACTGGTCTTGCCATGTACAACGACATTGAGGTTGAGCCCACTGACGAGGCACGCGAGGCTCTGTTTGCGCAGACCGCAACTCCTTACAACGATTTCAGCTATGCCGAGACCAATGAGGGTGCTATTAGCCCCGAGTTCCAGGCTATTCCGCTGGATGACTACGAGTTCGGTAAGTAAACTCAGGCTCTAGCTTAGGGCAGTCTTAAGGGCGCTTCTCCACAGATGATGTGGGGGAGCGCCCTTTGTCTGCGCGGACGTCTGGAACGCAGTGGGGTTGTTACCTTCGGCAATGAAGGGGGGTGGGATATACCAAGTTGAGGCAAATAATTAATCGATATACTTAGGTAAGTACTCACACACAGATATACACCTGCTCATCTTTCGCATATTTTGAGGGTTAAATGAAACTATCACACCATATAGGAGTTAAAATCGGGATTTTTGGGGCTACTCTATCTCTAGCTACCGGAGCTTTTATAATCCCTTCTCAGGCTTTAACTGATTTAACACCAGCGGTCGTCAACGCACAGAATCTGGCTGATTTGGTGAATTCCACCCAACCTACTTCTAGCAACCCTTTCCTTGTGGGAGCGGGGGTAGCTGATATTACGGGTGAAGTTGCTGAGGTTGCGTTTATGGGATACGGATCAGATGCTCAGAAGGGTTCCGGCCTCCATACTCGCCAGTATGCCCGTGCCTTTGTAGTAATTGACCCCGAAAGTAACTCTCGCAACCTAATAGTGGTGCTGGACGCACAGAGTGCTTGGGAAAGTGTTCGTGCTGAGCTAGTGAATCGTATTCAGGCGGAGTTCGGCCCTGAATTCACCGAAGCCAACATCATGATTACGGCCTCTCACACCCACGCGACCCCGGGCGGCGTGAGTAAGGATGTGCTCTATAACTTAACTACTCTTGGTTTTCATGAGCCTACTTTCAATAACCAAGTTAATGGGTCTATGCAGGCAATCCGTGAAGCGCTTGCAGACTTAGCTCCCGGCAATGTAACGGTCTCAAGTAGCCAGCTCACAGGAGTGGGCGTAAACCGCTCAGCGGTAGCCTTGGGGCAGGATCCCGCTCATCTTACAGATCACCTTATCGATGGGGTGGATCCCACTAGTGTCACTTTCCGTTTTGAGCATGATGGGGTAACTCGTGCCGTCCTCAACTGGTTTGCCCTTCACCCCACGTCCCTTACCAATAAGAACACTCTGGTGTCTTCAGATAACAAGGGTTATGCGCAGTATCTCTTAGAGACGGTAGACCATGGGGTTGACCTGAATGCAGGGTCTGAAGATGATGCCTTTATCGCGGCTTTTGCCAATAGTAACACCGGTGATGTGTCACCCAATACATTCTTACAGCCGGGCTTGGGCCCTACTGATGACATGTTTACCAATCTCGAGATTCAGGGAACCAAACAAGCCGACGCGGTGCGCGCCCAGCTCGCTAGTTCCGGTACCCCGGTAGGGCAGGGGCTTGATTCACGCATCACCTACGTAGATTTTTCCAATATACAGGTGGAAACTCAGTGGACGGGCACTGGGTACGCAGGCTCTACATGCAATGCTTCATTGGGCGCTGCCTTTGCCGCCGGCAGTGGCGAAGACGGTGCTGGTCCTGTTGGATTCAATGAGGGTGTTAACGCTAATAAGGTCTGGAGCGATTTTAACTGGTTAGCCTACAAGTCCTCTAAAAGCCTGAGCGATTGCCAGTACCCCAAAGCCAACTTGCTAGCTGTGCATGATATGGTGCAGCAGAAGCTGCCGGTCCAGGTGATGCGTTTTGGTAACTACTACCTGCTGGGTATGCCCGGTGAGCATAACGGGGCAGTTGGTGTGCAGTACCGCCAGGATATGGCAGCCCTGCTGGGAGTCAATGAGTCACAGATTATTGTGCAGGGCTACACCAATGCTTACAGCCACTATGTGACAACCCCGCAGGAATATGTTTCACAGCAGTATGAAGGCGGTGCTACCGTCTTCGGTATTAATACTATGGGGGCCTTCCGTCAGACCCTCAATACTGTAGCTACCTCCCTGCGCGATGGCACTGACCTGCCCCTGGGTGATAAACCTACTGTTCGTACTCCTATGAAGAGTGCGGTGGGTAAGGTCTGGTATGACGTGCCCGGTATCGGTCATTATTACGGTGAGGTTCTTACCCAGCCTGCTCATACAGATCGGGGCGAAACCGTTAGTGCGGTCTTTGTAGGTGCCCACCCTAACAACGATCAGCAGCTGAATTCTAGCTATCTTGAGGTGCAGCGTCTAGAGGGTGGTCAATGGGTGACCATCGCAGGTGATAATGATCCTGCCACCCGCTTTCACTGGAAACGCCATCTGGCTGCTCAGTCCCGAGTGACTATCGAATGGCAGATTCCTGCTGAGACGGTTCCTGGTACTTATCGAATTCTCTATCATGGGGACTCTAAGAATGGGGCAGGAATCATTACCCCCTTTACTGGAACTACTCGTACGTTCATCGTTTATTAGGTCAGCATACTTGTGAAGGTGGGGACGCTGGCGTTTCGCTTCTTTATGCGAGGAAGGGGGATGCCCGCGTCCGCGCCTAGTGCGAGACTTAAGTGCCTGACATCACCTGTTTTAAAGGCTTAAAGCTGCCTGCTGAGACGTACTGGGGGTAGATTAAGCCCTTCTAACCAGCTAGAGTAGTAACCGGAGTACTTAGCAGTAGTATTTACTGCCCGCTCAGATAATGTCTGGGCAGTACATAAGAACCAATGGCAGAATGGACACCGTCCTTTGGCTTTGTTCGCCCGGGCATCTAGCCCGAATAGCGATCTTGAGGCCTAAATGCCATTTTTTGTTGTGTCTGGGCACTCGCTAAGTCAGATAGTTTTTCTTTTGCGCTTATCCCAAGTGACAGAAGGCAAGTAAACCGGCACCCCCTAACGGGGGAGTCGATACCAAACGGAGAACAAGTGCCTACAATTCAGCAGTTGGTCCGTAAGGGCCGTGCACCCAAGGTCGTTAAGACCAAGGCGCCCGCACTTAAGGGCAACCCCATGAAGCGTGGCGTATGCACCCGTGTATACACCACCACCCCGAAGAAGCCGAACTCAGCACTGCGTAAGGTCGCACGTGTTAAGCTCAACGGCGGCGTCGAGGTTACCGCATACATCCCCGGTGAGGGCCACAACCTTCAGGAACACTCCATTGTGCTCGTTCGCGGTGGTCGTGTGAAGGACCTCCCCGGTGTTCGTTACAAGATTGTACGTGGCGCACTGGATACCCAGGGCGTTAAGGGCCGCGGTCAGGCTCGTTCACGCTACGGCGCAAAGAAGGAGAAGAAGTAATGCCTCGTAAGGGTCCCGCTCCTAAGCGTCCCCTCGTAAACGATCCTGTTTACGGTTCAGCGCTGGTTACCCAGCTCATCAACAAGGTTCTGCTGGACGGCAAGAAGTCAACCGCTGAGCGCATCGTCTACGGTGCACTCGAGGGCGTTGCTCAGAAGACCGGCGCAGATCCCGTAGCAACCCTCAAGAAGGCAATGGACAACGTCAAGCCTTCACTTGAGGTTCGCTCACGCCGCGTCGGCGGTGCGACCTACCAGGTCCCCGTCGAGGTCCGTGCAGGCCGTGCAACCGCTCTGGCCCTGCGCTGGCTCGTAGGCTTCTCAAAGCTCCGCCGCGAGAAGACTATGACCGAGCGTCTCATGAACGAGATCCTGGATGCATCCAATGGTCTCGGTGCCGCTGTGAAGCGTCGCGAAGACACTCACAAGATGGCCGAGTCCAACAAGGCCTTCGCACACTACCGCTGGTAATTTCTTCGTAGCCTGCCGTTATTACATCAGTACATAGCGGCAGGCTTTCGGAGTTTCTCACAAGGGAGAACAAAGTGGCACTAGACGTGCTTACCGACCTGAACAAGGTCCGCAACATCGGTATTATGGCGCACATTGACGCCGGTAAGACCACCACCACCGAACGCATCCTCTTCTACACCGGTATTAACCACAAGATCGGTGAAACCCACGATGGTGCATCAACCATGGACTGGATGGCTCAGGAACAGGAACGCGGTATCACCATTACCTCCGCGGCAACCACCTGCTTCTGGAAGAACAACCAGATCAACATCATCGACACCCCCGGCCACGTTGACTTCACCGTTGAAGTTGAGCGTTCACTGCGCGTCCTCGACGGCGCTGTTGCAGTGTTCGATGGTAAGGAAGGTGTTGAGCCCCAGTCAGAGACCGTTTGGCGTCAGGCTGACAAGTACGAAGTTCCCCGTATCTGCTTCGTCAACAAGATGGACAAGCTGGGTGCAGACTTCTACTTCACCGTAGACACCATCATCAAGCGCCTCGGTGCTAAGCCCCTCGTTATGCAGCTGCCCATCGGCGCTGAAAATGACTTCATCGGCGTCGTTGACCTGCTCACCATGCAGGCCTACGTCTGGCCCGGCGACGCCAAGGGTGACGTTACCATGGGTGCTTCCTACGAAATCCAGGAAATCCCCGCTGACCTGCAGGAAAAGGCAGAGCAGTACCGTGCCGAGCTCGTTGAAAACGTTGCTGAAGCTTCAGAAGACCTCATGGAAAAGTACCTCGAAGAGGGCGAACTGACCATCGAGGAAATCAAGGCAGGCGTCCGCGCACTGACCGTTGCTAACGAAGCCTACCCCGTTTTCTGTGGCTCAGCATTCAAGAACCGCGGTGTGCAGCCCATGCTCGACGCAGTTCTCGATTACCTGCCCTCACCGCTGGATGTTCCCGCGATGATCGGCCACCTGCCCACCGACGAAGAGACTGAGGTAACCCGTAAGCCTTCAGCTGACGAGCCCTTCGCAGCGCTGGCATTCAAGGTTGCAGCCCACCCCTTCTACGGTCAGCTGACCTACATCCGCGTTTACTCCGGTAAGGCTGCTCAGGGCCAGCAGGTTCTGAACGCCACCAAGGGTAAGAAGGAACGTATCGGTAAGCTCTTCCAGATGCACTCCAACAAGGAGAACCCTGTTGAAGAGATCCAGGCAGGCCACATCTACGCGGCTATCGGTCTGAAGGACACCACCACCGGTGACACCCTCTGCGATACCGCTAACCCCGTAGTTCTGGAATCCATGACCTTCCCCGCTCCCGTGATCTTCGTGGCTATTGAGCCCAAGACCAAGGGTGACCAGGAGAAGATGTCAACCGCTATCCAGAAGCTCTCTGCTGAGGACCCCACCTTCACCGTTTCACTCAACGAAGAAACTGGCCAGACCGAAATCGGCGGTATGGGTGAGCTTCACCTCGACATCATCGTTGACCGTATGAAGCGCGAATTCAAGGTTGAAGCTAACGTTGGTAAGCCCCAGGTTGCATACCGCGAAACCATCACCAAGAAGGTTGAGAAGGTCGACTACACCCACAAGAAGCAGACCGGTGGTTCTGGTCAGTTCGCAAAGGTTCAGGTTTCCTTCGAACCCATTGCCCTCGATGCTGAAGAGCTCTACGAGTTCGACAACGTCGTCACCGGTGGTCGTGTTCCCCGTGAATACATCCCCTCTGTTGACGCCGGTATCCAGGATGCAATGCAGCTCGGTATCCTCGCTGGCTACCCCGTTGTTGGTGTCAAGGCAACCCTGATCGATGGTGCTTACCACGATGTTGACTCGTCAGAAATGGCGTTCAAGATCGCTGGCTCAATGGTCTTCAAGGAAGGTGCCCGCCGCGCCGCTCCCGTTCTGTTGGAACCCCTGATGGCTGTTGAAGTACGTACCCCCGAGGACTACATGGGCGACGTTATCGGTGACCTGAACTCACGTCGTGGTCAGATTCAGTCCATGGAAGATGCAGCAGGCGTCAAGATCGTTCACGCTCTTGTTCCGCTGTCAGAAATGTTCGGTTACATCGGTGACCTCCGTTCAAAGACCCAGGGTCGTGCAGTCTTCTCCATGGAGTTCGACAGCTACTCAGAGGTTCCCAAGAACGTTGCTGATGAAATCATCCAGAAGAGCCGCGGCGAGTAATACTCATCCGAGTGCGGCTCACATTATGTGAGCCGCACCGCTTTTCAAAAAAACCTAGTAAATGAACCCGCATTCGGGTTTCGCCCCACCGGTCTTATCCGCTATTGTGGTAGCTAGACCGCCTTTTACGGCGGAGTGCGCCGGTGTGAAACCCGAGTGCAGGTTCTCAAATCTTCTCTATAGGAGGAATACTCTTGGCTAAGGCTAAGTTCGAGCGCTCCAAGCCTCACGTAAACGTCGGTACCATCGGTCACGTTGACCACGGTAAGACCACCCTGACCGCTGCAATCTCCAAGGTTCTGGCTGACAAGTACCCCGACCTGAACGAGCAGCGCGACTTCGGTATGATCGACTCCGCTCCTGAAGAGCGCCAGCGCGGTATTACCATTAACATTGCTCACATCGAGTACCAGACCGAAAAGCGTCACTACGCACACGTTGACGCCCCCGGTCACGCTGACTACGTCAAGAACATGATCACCGGTGCTGCTCAGATGGACGGCGCAATCCTCGTTGTTGCTGCCACCGACGGCCCCATGGCTCAGACCCGTGAGCACGTTCTGCTGGCTCGCCAGGTTGGTGTTCCCACCCTGCTCGTAGCTCTGAACAAGTCAGACATGGTTGAGGACGAGGAACTGCTCGACCTCGTTGAAATGGAAGTTCGCGAGCTGCTTTCCTCACAGGAGTTCGACGGTGACAACGCTCCCGTTGTTCGCGTTTCCGCACTGAAGGCTCTTGAAGGCGACGCTGAGTGGGTTGCTAAGGTTGAAGAGCTCATGGACGAGGTTGACAACTACATTCCCGACCCCGTTCGTGAGAAGGACAAGCCCTTCCTCATGCCCATCGAAGACGTCTTCACCATCACTGGTCGCGGTACCGTTGTTACCGGTCGCGCCGAGCGTGGTACCCTGAAGATCAACTCCGAAGTTGAGATCGTTGGTATCCGCCCCATCCAGAAGACCACCGTTACCGGTATCGAGATGTTCCACAAGCAGCTCGACGAAGCATGGGCAGGCGAAAACTGTGGTCTGCTGCTTCGCGGTCTGAAGCGCGACGACGTAGAGCGTGGTCAGGTTGTTGTTGAGCCCGGCTCAATCACCCCCCACACCCAGTTCGAGGCTAACGTCTACATCCTTTCCAAGGATGAGGGTGGCCGTCACAACCCCTTCTACTCGAACTACCGCCCCCAGTTCTACTTCCGCACCACCGACGTTACCGGTGTTATCACCCTTCCCGAGGGCACCGAAATGGTTATGCCCGGCGACAACACTGAGATGACCGTTGAGCTCATCCAGGAAATCGCAATGGAAGAGGGCCTCGGCTTCGCAATCCGTGAAGGTGGCCGCACCGTTGGTTCAGGTCGCGTTACCAAGATCATCAAGTAAGGTTCTTACTTCTTGAATCTAAACTCCTGTTAGCGTGCTGCTAAGGGAGGGCAATAAAGGGTTGGCCCCCACAGATTTATTCTGCGGGGGCCAACCCTTTTATTTTGCCCTTATAGCTGTCACCACCATAATTGAGGCTAGTGGGTCATAGAGAACCAGAGCAACTGTCCCCTGGCTTAGTGTGGGGCTGGGCACTAATGGCCTAAAAACCTTGCTAAGCTCTAGCTACTCTGGCAAGATTGAATACGTTGTTCAAGCGCTTACCCGTCATAAGTAACTATGGCTCCGTTCAAGAAGCCTAGTGAAGGTAAGCCCAAATATGACCCAATCGATCAGTTCGAGGGAAGAGTGCGCTCCTTTTTTGCTCTAGCAAAAATGCGACACGCCCGAGTTCGGGGGTCGGTGCCTCGGTAGGGTGAGGAACCCGGCAGCTGCCGGATTCAGCCTACGCAGAGGTGGCGCGAAAGGGATGAAGAATCATCTCTTTACCTCAAGCGCCAGATAAAGGAGCGACCGCTCCGTTACAGGGAAGTAGACAAGAAAGAGAGTCCGACAGATGGCGGGACAGAAAATCCGCATCCGTCTGAAGTCATACGACCACGAGGTCATTGATTCTTCAGCACGGAAAATCGTTGAGACAGTTACGCGTGCAGGCGCGACGGTAGTAGGCCCCGTGCCGCTACCCACCGAAAAGAACGTTTACTGTGTTATCCGTTCGCCTCACAAGTACAAGGACAGCCGCGAGCACTTCGAAATGCGCACGCACAAGCGTCTGATCGACGTCGTTGATCCGACCCCCAAGGCTGTTGATGCCCTCATGCGTCTTGACCTTCCGGCAGACGTAAACATCGAAATCAAGCTGTAGAGGATCGCATCTAAATGACTAACAAGTTCGAGCGCCAGGTTAAGGGCCTGCTAGGCACCAAGCTTGGCATGACCCAGGTCTGGGACGAAAACGGCAAGTTCGTGCCCGTTACTGTCGTCAAGGCCGATTCCAACGTTATTACCCAGCTGCGTAACGCTGAGACCGATGGCTACGAAGCTATCCAGATCGGTTTCGGTGCTATCGAAGCTCGCAAGGTAACCAAGCCCCTCGCCGGTCACTTCGAGAAGGCAGGCGTAACTCCTCGCCGTCACCTCGTTGAACTGCGTACCTCAGACGCCGCTGAATACTCACTCGGTCAGGAACTGACTGTTGAGCTCTTCGAAGCAGGCCAGAAGGTTGACGTAGTTGGTAAGACCAAGGGTAAGGGTTTCGCCGGTGTTATGAAGCGTCACGGCTTCGCAGGTGTAGGCGCATCACACGGTGCCCACAAGAACCACCGTAAGCCCGGTTCAATCGGTGGCGCATCATACCCCGCACGCGTTTTCAAGGGTATGCGCATGGCAGGCCGTATGGGCGCTGCACGCCACACCACCATGAACCTCACTATTCAGGGTGTAGATGCCGAAAACAATGTTCTTCTGATCAAGGGTGCTATCCCCGGTCCTAAGGGCGGCGTTGTTCTGGTTCGCACCGCTGTGAAGGGAGCCTAATAAACCATGGCTGTCAAGACCGTAAAGGTAGACCTGCCCGCTGATATCTTCGACGCTCAGGCCTCTATTCCCCTGCTTCACCAGGTAGTAGTAGCCCAGCTCGCAGCAGCACGTCAGGGTACCCACAAGACCAAGAACCGCGGCGAAGTTTCCGGCGCAGGTCGTAAGCCTTTCAAGCAGAAGGGCACCGGCCGCGCACGTCAGGGCTCAATCCGTGCACCCCACATGACCGGTGGTGGCATCGTACACGGCCCTACTCCCCGTAGCTACGCACAGCGTACCCCCAAGAAGATGATTGCAGCTGCACTGCGCGGCGCTCTCTCAGATCGCGCTCGTAACGGTCGCGTTCACGTTGTCGAAGCCCTCGTAGAAGGCACCAAGCCTTCCACCAAGGCAGCAAAGGCAGCAATTGCAGAGATCACCAGCCGCAAGAACGCACTGGTTGTCATCGACCGCAAGGACGACCTGGTAGCACTGTCAGCACGCAACCTGGAGAACGTACACGTTATCTACGCAGATCAGCTCAACACCTACGATATTCTGATCTCAGACGACGTCATCTTCACCAAGGATGCCTACGACGTATTCGTCGCAGTTGCTTCTAAGGCTAAGAAAGAGGCTGCTAAGTAATGTCTGTTACCACCTCAACTTTCAAAGATCCCCGCGACGTCATCATCGCTCCCGTCGTGTCGGAAAAGAGCTACGGTCAGCTCGATGAAGGTAAGTACACCTTCCTCGTAGACCCCCGCTCCAACAAGCTGGAAATCAAGCAGGCCATCGAAACCATTTTCGATGTCAAGGTTGCTTCCATCAACACCGCTAACCGTGCAGGCAAGCGCAAGCGCACCCGCTTCGGTTGGGGTGCTCGTAAGAACACCAAGCGTGCGATTGTAACCCTCAAGGAAGGTTCAATCGACCTCTTCGGCGGTCCGGCTGCATAAGCACCGGAGACCACTTTAGCGAAGGAAAGAAATATCTAAATGGGTATTCGTAAGCACAAGCCGACGACCCCGGGTCGCCGCGGCTCGAGCGTCTCAGATTTCGCAGAAATCACTCGCTCAACCCCGGAAAAATCCCTGGTTCGTCCGCTCCCCAAGAAGGGCGGCCGTAACAACACCGGTCGCATCACCACCCGTCACAAGGGTGGTGGCCACAAGCGCCAGTACCGTCTGATCGACTTCCGTCGTCACGACAAGGACGGCGTCGACGCACGCGTTGCACACATCGAGTACGATCCTAACCGTACCGCCCGCATCGCACTGCTTCACTACGTTGATGGCACCAAGCGATACATCATCGCCCCCAACAAGCTTGCTCAGGGCGACATCGTAGAGTCAGGTCCCTCTGCCGACATCAAGCCCGGCAACAACCTGCCCCTGCGTAACATCCCCGTTGGTACCGTGATCCACGCTGTTGAGCTCCGCCCCGGTGGCGGCGCTAAGATGGGCCGCTCCGCTGGTGCATCCATCCAGCTAGTCGCTAAGGAAGGCAAGTACGCTCAGCTACGTCTGCCTTCTGGCGAAATCCGCAATGTGGATGTTCGCTGCCGCGCAACCGTCGGTTCCGTCGGTAACGCTGAGCAGTCCAACATTAACTGGGGTAAGGCCGGCCGTAACCGCTGGAAGGGCATCCGCCCGACCGTTCGTGGTGTCGTCATGAACCCCGTTGACCACCCCCACGGTGGTGGTGAAGGTAAGACCTCAGGTGGCCGTCACCCGGTTAACCCCAACGGTAAGCCCGAGGGCCGCACCCGCCGCCCCAACAAGGAAAGCGACAAGCTCATTGTTCGTCGCCGTCGTACTGGCAAGAAGCGCTAAGGAGCCTGAAACATGCCTCGTAGTTTGAAGAAGGGCCCTTTCGTTGATCAGCACCTTTTCGTAAAGGTTGCAGCTCAGAACGAGAAGGGCACCAAGAACGTTATCAAAACTTGGTCCCGCCGCTCGATGATTATTCCCGACATGCTCGGTCATACCATCGCAGTGCACGACGGACGCAAGCACGTACCCGTGTTCATCACTGAGTCCATGGTTGGTCACAAGCTCGGCGAGTTTGCGCCCACCCGTACTTTCCGTGGCCACGTTAAGGACGACCGCAAGGGTAAGCGTCGCTAAGCTACGGTCACCCCGTATCTTAGAAACGTTTTCCTTTCGGCAATAGACGAAAGAGAGATAGGCAATGGAAGCCAAGGCAACTGCGTCTTACGTACGCGTTACGCCTATGAAGGCACGCCGCGTCATCAACCTTATCCGTGGTAAGCAGGCGGAAGAGGCTCTGGCGATTCTGAAGTTCGCTCCTCAGGGCGCTTCAGAACCGGTATACAAGATCGTTGCATCAGCTGTTGCAAACGCTCGCCAGAAGGCCGCCCAGCAGGGCGTACCCTTCAAGGAAGAAGAGCTGTTCATCAGCGAAGCATACGCGAACGAAGGTCCCACCATGAAGCGATTCCAGCCTCGTGCCCAGGGCCGTGCGTTCCGCATCAACAAGCGCACCAGCCACATCACCGTGGTAGTCGCTACCCCGGAGAAGGAGGAGGGCCGCTAAATGGGTCAGAAAATCAACCCCAACGGTTTCCGACTTGGCATCACCACCAACCACGTCTCAAAGTGGTTCGCTGACTCCAACAAGGAAGGCGAACGCTACGCAGACTTCGTTCGTGAAGATGTAAAGATCCGCGAACTCCTGTCCAAGGGCATGGAGCGCGCAGGTATCGCCAAGGTCGAAATCGAGCGTACCCGTGACCGTGTCCGTGTGGACATCCACACCGCACGCCCCGGTATCGTTATCGGCCGCCGCGGCGCCGAAGCTGACCGCATCCGCGGTGAGCTGGAGAAGCTGACCGGCAAGCAGATTCAGCTGAACATCCTCGAGGTTGCTAACCCCGATCTGTCAGCTCAGCTTGTTGCTCAGGGTATCGCAGAACAGCTCGCATCACGCGTTGCTTTCCGCCGCGCTATGAAGAAGGCAATCCAGTCCGCACAGCGTGCAGGTGCAAAGGGTATCCGTATCCAGTGCTCCGGCCGTCTGGGTGGCGCTGAAATGTCACGTTCCGAGTTCTACCGCGAAGGCCGTGTGCCCCTGCACACCCTGCGTGCGAACATCGACTACGGTTTCTTCGAAGCAAAGACCACCTTCGGCCGCATCGGCGTCAAGGTCTGGATCTACAAGGGTGACCTCACCGACAACGAGCTTGCTGCACAGCAGGCTGCTGGTAACCGTCGTGGCAACGGCCGCGGTGGCGACCGTCGTCGCGCAGGTGGCCGTGGTCCCCGCCGTGAACGTCGTTCCGACAACGCTTCAGCACCCGCTGAAGCAAAGACTGCAGAAAACGGTGAGGCATAAATGCTAATTCCCCGTCGAGTAAAGTACCGCAAGCAGCATCACCCCAAGCGTTCAGGTATGGCTAAGGGTGGCACCGAGGTAGCGTTCGGTGAGTGGGGCATCCAGGCCCTGACTCCCGCATACGTCACCAACCGCCAGATTGAAGCTGCACGTATTGCAATGACCCGTCACATCAAGCGTGGCGGTAAGGTCTGGATCAACATTTATCCCGACCGTCCGCTGACCAAGAAGCCTGCTGAAACCCGTATGGGTTCCGGTAAGGGTTCACCCGAATGGTGGGTCGCAAACGTCAAGCCCGGTCGAGTTATGTTTGAACTCTCCGGCGTATCCGAAGAAGTGGCTCGTGAAGCTATGCGCCTCGCAATCCACAAGCTCCCGATGAAGGCACGCGTTGTGCGTCGCGAAGGTGGTGAATAGAAATGGCAGTTGGATCAAAGGATCTGAGCATCGACAAGCTGGCAGAGCTCTCCAACGAGAATCTGGTAGAGAAGCTGCGTGAGTCGAAGGAGGAGCTGTTCAACCTCCGTTTCCAGGCAGCCACCGGTCAGCTTGAAAATCCCGGTCGTATCCGCTCGGTCAAGCGCGACATTGCACGTATTTACACCGTGCTGCGTGAACGCGAGCTCGGTATTCGTCCCGCAACCGAAGGTTAAATCACATGAGTGAAGTAAAGACTGAAGAGCGCGGCTACCGCAAGACTCGCCGCGGCTACGTAGTGTCCGACAAGATGGACAAGACTGTAGTCGTTGAGGTCGAGGACCGCGTAAAGCACGCCCTGTACGGCAAGGTTATGCGCCGTAGCTCCAAGATCAAGGCACACGACGAGCAGAACACTGCTGGTATTGGTGACCTCGTTCTCCTGGCCGAGACTCGTCCGCTCTCCGCTTCAAAGCGCTGGCGCGTTGTCGAGATCCTCGAAAAGGCTAAGTAAACCAGTGGTTTGCTAAAGCTACGAGTTAGCTAGAGCTCCCCCTTCCCCTCATAGCGAGGGGGAGGGGGAGCTCTCTATTTTTAAGGGTGCTAGCTCACTGCCTAAGAGTGGTGCATCTCTCTAGGTTGAAGTCGCCTACTATGGTAAAGTTTTGGTTCTGTGTGGTTCTCTATACCCGCACAACCACGGTTCTTTTCGTGCCACAGCATAATGCCGCTCATAACGCGGGGTTCGCCCGCTCAAGCGGGTCCAGATGTTCGTCGGCATGATAGGGGCCCAGGCGTGTCCGCCAACTCTTCAACTCATTCAAGGGCTGCAAGAGACCGGCGCGTCAACATCCCGTAGAAATGTTCCGCAAGGCTGGCTCACAAAATTACCGTGTGTCGGAACCGGCGAGACGACAGGAGAAATATGATTCAGCAGGAGTCACGACTCAAGGTTGCTGACAACACCGGTGCGAAGGAAATCCTGACCATCCGTGTTCTCGGCGGCTCAAAGCGTCGTTACGCAGGCATTGGCGACATCATCGTCGCAACCGTCAAGGACGCAATCCCCGGCGGTACCGTAAAGAAGGGCGACGTTGTTAAGGCAGTTGTCGTCCGCACCAAGAAGGAAGTTCGTCGTCCTGACGGCTCCTACATCAAGTTCGACGAGAACTCAGCAGTAATTCTCAAGAACACCGATGGTGACCCCCGTGGCACCCGTATCTTCGGACCTGTTGGCCGCGAACTGCGCGACAAGAAGTTCATGAAGATCATTTCACTTGCTCCGGAGGTGCTCTAACTCATGGCTAAAATCAAGTCTGGCGACCTGGTACAGGTTATTTCAGGTGCAGATAAGGGTAAGCAGGGCAAGGTTCTCAAGGTATTCCCTAAGACCGAGCGCGTGCTGGTAGAAGGCGTCAAGATCGTCACCAAGCACAACAAGGCTAACCCCATGACCGGCGAAGCTGGCGGCATCGAAAAGGTTGAGGCACCGATTCACGTTTCAAACGTTGCAATCGTTGATCCCGAGACCAAGAAGCCGACCCGCGTTGGTTACCGCCTCGAGACCGTAGAGCGCAATGGCAAGGAACGCACCACTCGCGTTCGCGTTGCCAAGAGCTCGGGTAAGGACATCTAATGACCGAAGCAAAGATTACCCCTCGTTTCAAGACCAAGTTCAACGACGTAGTCACCCCCGCCCTGCAGGAAGAGTTCAACTACGAGAACGTCATGCAGGCGCCGAAGATCGTTAAGGTCGTCGTGAACATGGGTGTTGGTGAAGCCGCTAAGGACGCGAAGCTCATGGATGGTGCTATCCGCGACCTTACCGCAATCACCGGTCAGAAGCCGCTCGTTACCCGCGCGAAGAAGTCCATCGCACAGTTCAAGCTGCGTGAAGGTCAGCCCATCGGCGCACACGTCACTCTTCGTGGCGACCGCATGTGGGAATTCCTCGACCGCCTCGTCACCCTGGCTCTTCCCCGTATCCGCGACTTCCGCGGCCTCTCGGACCGCCAGTTCGACGGTAACGGTAACTACACCTTCGGTCTGACCGAACAGTCCATGTTCCACGAAATCGATCAGGATTCAATCGATCGCGTACGTGGTATGGACATCACCGTAGTAACCACTGCAAAGACCGACGATGAAGGCCGTGCGCTTCTGAAGGCACTCGGCTTCCCGTTCAAGACCAAGTAACGACTACGTTATAGGTCCGCACCGAATTACGGTGAGGAAACCATAACGAGGAAGGGCTCAGCCCACCATGACTATGACAGATCCTGTCGCAGATATGCTGACCCGTTTGCGCAACGCAAACTCAGCACATCACGACACCGTGTCAATGCCTTACTCCAAGCTCAAGGCTCGCATTGCCGAAATCCTCAAGGCTGAAGGCTACATCGCTGACTTCAAGGAAGAGGAAGCAAAGGTCGGTAAGACCCTCACCCTCGAACTGAAGTTCGGCCCCTCACGTGAGCGCTCCATCGTAGGCGTTCGCCGTATTTCCAAGCCGGGTCTGCGTGTTTACGCAAAGTCCACCAACCTGCCCCAGGTACACGGTGGCCTCGGCATCGCAATCCTGTCAACCTCTTCAGGTCTGCTCACTGACAAGCAGGCTGCGAAGAAGGGTGTTGGCGGCGAAGTCGTCGCTTACATCTGGTAGTCGGTAGAAGAGAAAGGAAGAAGAATGTCACGTATTGGACGTCTCCCCATCTCGGTTCCTGCCGGCGTTGAGGTAAAGATTGACGGCAACGTAGTTGCTGTTAAGGGTGCAAAGGGCGAGCTGACCCACGAGGTTGCTGCTCCCATCACTGTTGCACTTGAAGACGGTGTTGTCACCGTATCCCGCCCGAACGATGAGCGTACATCACGTTCACTGCACGGCCTGACCCGCACCCTGATTCAGAACATGATCATCGGTGTTACCGAGGGCTACTCCAAGAAGCTCGAAATCGTTGGTACCGGTTACCGTGTAACCGCTAAGGGCTCCAACCTCGAGTTCGCACTTGGCTACTCACACCCCATCACCATCGAGGCACCTGAGGGTATCACCTTCGCTGTTGAGGGCGCTAACAAGCTGACCGTTTCCGGTACCAGCAAGCAGCAGGTAGGCCAGGTAGCCGCTAACATCCGCGGTCTGCGCAAGCCCGATCCCTACAAGGGTAAGGGTGTTCGCTACGAAGGCGAGCAGATCCGTCGCAAGGTCGGAAAGGCTGGTAAGTAACCATGGCTGTAAAGACTAAGTCAGCACAGCGCGCACGCCGTCACGCACGCGTCCGCAAGTACGTTTCAGGCACCGCAGCACGCCCCCGCCTGTCCGTCACCCGCTCAGCTCGTCACATGTTCGTTCAGGTCATCGATGACACCAAGGGCCTGACCCTGGCATCAGCTTCCACCATGGAAGCAGACCTGCGCACCGCAGAGCTGGACAAGACCGCTAAGGCAAAGCGCGTCGGCGAACTCGTCGCTGAGCGTGCCAAGGCAGCAGGCATCGAAGCAGTTGTCTTCGACCGCGGTGGTAACAAGTACCACGGCCGTGTCGCAGCAGTTGCAGAAGGCGCACGCGAAGGAGGTCTGGCACTCTAATGAGCGAGCAGACTGTAAACGAAAAGGAAACTCAGGTGACTGAAGCAACCGCAGAAGCTACCGCTGAAACCTCCGAGAAGCGCGAAGCCCGCCGTAACGAGCGTGGCGAACGCCGCGGTAACCGCGGTGAACGCCGCAATAACCGCGGCCGCGACGAAGAGAAGGACAAGTTCATCGAGCGCGTTGTAACCATCAACCGCGTCTCCAAGGTCGTCAAGGGTGGTCGTCGCTTCAGCTTCACCGCACTGGTCGTTGTTGGTGACGGTAACGGTATGGTTGGCGTTGGCTACGGCAAGGCGAAGGAAGTTCCTGCAGCTATCTCAAAGGGTGTAGAAGAAGCAAAGAAGAACTTCTTCCGCGTACCCCGTGTTGAAGGCCGCACCATTCCTCACCGCGTTCAGGGTGAAGCAGCAGCAGGCGTAGTTATGCTCCGCCCCGCTACCGCTGGTACCGGTGTTATCGCTGGTGGTCCCGTTCGTGCCGTACTTGAGGCAGCAGGCATCCACGATGTTCTGTCCAAGTCCCTCGGTTCATCGAACCAGATCAACATTGTCCACGCGACCATCGAAGCACTGCGTCAGCTCGAAGAGCCCGTAGCAGTTGCTGCACGCCGTGGTCTTCCCCAGGACGAGGTTATCCCCGGCTTCTTGCGTGTCGCTCAGTCTGAAAAGGCAGGTGCGTAATGACCGGTAAGCGTATTCAGCCCAGCGATGCAAAGCTGGAAATCACCCAGATCAAGTCCTACGTCGGCGAGAAGCAGAACATGCGCGACACCCTCCGTTCCCTGGGCCTCAAGCGCCCCGGCAACAAGGTTGTTCGCACTGCTGACCCCGTCACCTGCGGCATGATCAACACCGTAGCTCACCTGGTTCAGGTTGAGGAGGTCAAGTAAAGATGGCAAACAACGACGCTATCAAGATTCACGATCTGCGCCCGGCTCCGGGTGCCCACAAGGCTAAGACCCGCGTAGGCCGCGGTGAAGGCTCAAAGGGTAAGACCGCAGGTCGCGGTACCAAGGGTACCAAGGCTCGTTACCAGGTTCGCGCCGGCTTCGAAGGTGGTCAGCTTCCGCTGCACATGCGCCTTCCCAAGCTGCGTGGCTTCAAGAACCCCTTCCGCACCGAGTACCAGGTTGTTAACCTGGACCGCATTGCGGAACTGTTCCCCGAGGGCGGCGACATCACCGTTGACGCTCTGGTAGCAGCTGGCGCAGTTCGCAAGAACGAACTGGTCAAGGTTCTCGGTACCGGCGAAATCTCAGCAGCCTACAACGTAACCGTTGACAAGGTTTCTGAGTCAGCTAAGGCTAAGATTGAGGCCGCTGGCGGTTCTGTAACCGTCAAGTAGCCCTAAGATGCACTGGGGCAACCCGGTTGTATCAAGCTATTGCGGGGTGCCCCGCTCACTTCGGTGGGCGGGGCACCTTTCTTTACGCTCTGAGGTTTGGTCTACACACGATTGAGTATTAAGCGATAGACTGGAAAACATTGTGTATTCGCCCCGCACACCTGCCAACGGTAGGGGAGACGGGGCAACTTAAATTCTGTCTCACAGGAGGACATGTGCTGACCGCTTTCGGACGGGCCTTCAAGACGCCCGACCTGCGTAATAAGCTGCTGTTCACCCTGGGTATTATCGTGATCTACCGTGTAGGCGTATTCATCCCCGCCCCCGGTGTCTCCTACGGAAACGTGCAGCAGTGCCTGTCGACCGCCACCGCAACAGGTGGTGTCTACGACATGATTAACCTCTTTAGCGGTGGCGCGCTGCTCCAGCTGTCGATTTTTGCCCTGGGCGTTATGCCGTACATTACCGCGAGCATTATTGTTCAGCTGCTTCGCGTGGTCATTCCCCGCTTCCAGCAGCTCCACGAGGAAGGTGCCCAAGGCCAGACCAAGCTGACCCAATACACCCGTTACCTCACCATTCTGCTTGCCTTACTGAACGCCACTACCATTGTGTCCCTGGCACGCTCTGGAATGCTTCTACAGGGCTGCATGCTGCCGATTATCCCCGATGACGGTATCTGGAATATCTTGCTGATTATCACCGCCCTAACCGCCGGAACCGGTGTAGTCATGTGGCTAGGTGAACAGATTACCGAAAAGGGCGTAGGCAATGGCATGTCCCTGCTGATTTTCACCTCAATTGCGGCCTCTTTCCCCTCTGCTTTCGGTTCCATTCTGCAGACCCAAGGCTGGGGTATCTTCTCCGCAGTCCTAGCAGTTGGCCTGCTGGTTATCGTAGCGGTGGTCTTCGTTGAACAATCTCAGCGTCGTATCCCTGTACAGTATGCCAAGCGCATGATTGGGCGTCGTACCATTGGAGGTACCACCACCTATATTCCTCTAAAGGTTAATATGGCCGGTGTTATCCCCATCATCTTCGCCTCATCTATGCTGATGGTGCCCGGCCTTATCGCCCAATTCAACACCCCATCAGACGGTTCTGCACCGCCGGAATGGGTCAACTGGATTAGCACTTACCTTGTTATGGGCGACCACCCCCTCTACATGACCCTTTACTTCCTGCTGATTTTGGGATTTGCCTACTTCTACGTCTCCATCACCTTCAATACCGAAGAAGTTGCAGGCAACATGAAGAAGTACGGCGGTTTTATCCCTGGAATCCGTGCAGGACGCCCCACCCAGGAATACCTGAGCTATGTGCTCAACCGTATTACCCTGCCTGGCGCCATCTATGTAGCCCTACTAGCCCTTCTACCGCTGGTAGCCTTCGTCCTCTTTGGCGCTAACCAGAATTTCCCGCTCGGCGGTGCCTCACTGCTGATCGTTATCGGCGTTGGTCTTGACACCGTCAAGCAAATCGATGCCCAGCTCCAACAACGCAACTACGAAGGACTACTGCGATGAACCGTCTGCTCATCATTGGCCCTCCCGGTGCCGGCAAAGGCACCCAGGCCGTCAAAATCGCTGAAAAGCTCAACATTCCCGCTATCTCCACCGGCGATATCTTCCGCAAGAACATCAAGGAAGAAACCGAGCTGGGCAAAGAAGCTAAGAGCTACATCGACTCAGGCAACCTCGTACCCGACTCCGTCACCAATCGCATGGTACGCGCCCGCCTAGCTGAAGCTGATACCGCTAACGGCTTCCTGCTCGATGGCTACCCCCGCAACACCGCCCAGGTAGGCGAACTCGATACCATCCTGGCAGACATGGGTCAGAAGATCAGCCAGGTCCTGCTCCTGGTTGCTGATAACGACGAACTGGTTGAGCGTCTACTAGGCCGAGCAGCTAAGGAAGGCCGCTCAGACGACAACGAAGAGGTCATCCGCCACCGCCTTAAGGTCTACGAGGAAGAAACCGCTCCTCTTGTAGCTATCTACACCGAGCGCGGCCTCGTCACCGAAATCAACGGTCTAGGTGAAATCGACGAAGTCACCACCCGTATTATGGATGCACTCAAGTAAGCCTCCACCCCACCTGTGCCCCCGGTCATTGCGGGGGCACAGGCTTTTAAAGCACACTGGTGTAGTTTGGCTCCGCCAAGTCAACTACACGAACCTAGCCCAGGAAAGACCACTATGCGCCGCATCGAATACAAAACAGACCGCCAACTTGCTGAAATGGCCCGTGCCGGTGTCATCACTTCCCGCGCCCTCGAAGCAGCAGTAGCCGCTGCTGCCCCCGGCGTCACCACCGCCGAACTCGATACGGTCTTCCGCGGCGTCCTTGCTGAGCACAATGCCGGCTCTAACTTCCTGGGCTACTACGACTACCCCGCCACCGTCTGTACCTCTGTCAATGATGTTGTCGTCCACGGTATCCCCGGTGACCTCACCCTGGCTGAAGGCGACATGGTCTCTATCGACGGCGGGGCCACTGTACAAGATGCTCGAGGAACCACCTGGCACGGTGATTCTGCCCGCACCGCCCTGATCGGCCAGGTCTCTGATACCCGACGCGAGCTCTCTGAAATAACCTACGCTGCCCTCTGGCACGGGATTGCAGCACTAGCAACTGCCAAAAAAGTCGGTGAAATTGGCTTTGCCATCGAAAACTTCGTGCGCCAGGAAACCGGCGATACCTACGGCATCATTGAAGACTTCGTAGGCCATGGCATCGGCACCTCTATGCATATGGCTCCTGACGTGCTCAACTATGCTGCCCGAGACCTGGGCCCCCGCGTCAAAAAAGGAATGGCTCTGGCCATTGAGCCCATGCTGGTAACCGGCTCCATTGAAACCGTCACCCTTGAGGATGAGTGGACCATCAAAACCGTTGATGGGGGAGACGCCTGCCAGTGGGAGCACTCCGTAGCAGTCCACTCTGAAGGTATTTGGGTTCTCACCGCAGAGGACGGCGGCGCCTCCGAACTCTCCAAGCTCGGCGTCACCGTCAAACCCATTCCTGCCTAAGTTCGCGCCCCTTCACCAATCGCCTCCGCCCCCCGCATCGCATCGAAAGCAAGAGCCATGACCGAAACCACCAGCGTCCCCCTAGAAATATCCACTGCCAGACCCGAACCTGGGCAAATCATCCTCAAAGCCCCCCGCCGCGGCAAACCCCCGTGCCACATTGCAGACTTCGATATGGCTGGGCGCCGTGCCTTCCTTGAAGAACTTGGCTACAAACCCTTCCGTGCAGCCCAGCTTTCCAAGCACTACTTTGAACGCCTGGTTAATGACCCTGAGGCAATGACCGACCTGCCGGCAGCAGAACGCTCCCAGATGGTTGCCGATGCAATGCCCCAGCTGCTCACTACCGTCCGCACCCTCGAAGCTGACGGAGGTGACACTCTCAAAGTTGTCCACCGCCTCTTTGACGGTGCCCTGGTTGAGTCCGTGATCATGCGTTATGAGAACCGTGTGACCATGTGCATCTCATCCCAGGCAGGCTGCGGTATGAACTGCCCCTTCTGCGCCACCGGTCAGCAGGGCCTTACCCGTAACCTCTCCACCGCAGAAATTGTCGAACAGGTCATCGCCGGTGCCCGCTACCTCAAAGAAATGAAAGGGCTAGAACAGGCCGAGGGTGGGGCTGAAGATACCCGCCCCCTACGCGTCTCTAACATCGTATTTATGGGTATGGGTGAAGCCCTGGCCAACTATAAAGCCACCATGGGCGCCGTGCACCGCCTCATTGACCCCGCCCCAGAAGGGCTGGGAATTTCAGCGCGTGGCATTACCATGTCAACTGTTGGCCTGGTTCCTGGTATTCGTAAGTTTGAGATGGAAAAGCTTCCCATCACCCTCGCCCTTTCTCTCCATGCCCCCGATGATGAGCTGCGCGATGAACTGATCCCCATCAATCAGCGGTGGAAGGTCGATGAGACTCTTGACGCCGCCTACGACTACTACCGCACCACCGGCCGCCGTATCTCCATCGAATATGCCCTTATTCGCGATATCAATGATCAAGGCTGGCGCGCTGATTTGCTGGGCAAAAAACTAGCTTCACGCGGACGCGGCTGGGTGCACGTTAACCCCATCCCCCTGAACCCTACCCCTGGCTCTAAATGGACGGCCTCCCGTAAGGGCGTTGAACAAAACTTTGTTGAGCGTCTGCGTGCCCATGGCATCCCCACCACTGTGCGCGATACCCGCGGAAGCGATATCGACGGTGCCTGCGGTCAGCTAGCTGCCAAGGAAGACTAAAGGAAATACGCAGAACAGGATGTTAATGTGAAGCTCGCTATGTTTTGCGAAAACCATTAACATTCCAGGGCTTTTGCCGTATATTTGTTTGTTGGTTGTCTGTGCCATGCGTTTTGAGCGCAAGCGGAGCGGTACCCGGCCCCGGGAGAACGCTTCGAATACAGGAAACACTACCAAGAGCCCCCAAGAACCCCTTGGGTGCACGAAAGTAAAGCGGAGGATATGGCCAAGAAAGACGGCGTCATCGAGATTGAAGGTACCGTGGTCGAAGCACTGCCCAACGCATCATTCCGCGTTGAGCTAGACAACGGGCACAAAGTACTTGCACACATCTCAGGCAAGATGCGTCAGCACTACATTCGAATCCTGCCTGAGGACCGAGTAGTAGTCGAGCTCAGCCCCTACGACCTCTCACGTGGTCGTATCGTCTACCGCTACAAGTAAACACGAGCACCAAACGTCGCTAAGCTAAGCGGCGTTTACGCCGTGTAAAAGGGGTAAACAGTTCTCCCACCGGCACCGCCGGACACAGAACCTCTTACCCCGCCCGTCCAAAGCATTAGCTGAAACATCAACGCAAAGGAATGCGATGAAGGTCAAGCCGAGCGTTAAGCCGATCTGCGACAAGTGCAAAGTGATCCGCCGTCACGGTGTGGTCATGGTGATCTGCGAAAACCCGCGCCACAAGCAGCGCCAGGGCTAAACACGTAGCCCCAACGCTGAGAAGACCACCTCATAAGGTGGCACAACAGAAAATGGCACCGCTCCTGCCCTAGAGGCAGGATACCTCCGGGCACAGAGGCCGGGGACCGGGACAACCGGGCAGTGATGTCACAGACCTCTGCGAAAACAAGGAGAACGCCCCATGGCACGTCTCGCTGGAGTCGATATTCCCCGCGAAAAGCGCGTGGAAATTGCTCTTACTTACATCTACGGCGTGGGCAAGACCCGTGCAAAAGAAGCGCTTGCTGCAACCGGTGTTGACCCCAACACCCGCGTCAAGGACCTTGACGATACCCAGCTCGTAGCACTTCGTGACTTCATCGAAGGCAACTACAAGGTTGAAGGTGACCTTCGCCGCGAGGTTGCTGCCGATATCCGCCGCAAGGTAGAAATCGGTAGTTACCAGGGTCTGCGTCACCGCCGTGGCCTTCCCGTACACGGCCAGCGCACCAAGACCAACGCACGTACCCGCAAGGGCCCGAAGCGTACCGTCGCAGGTAAGAAGAAGTAAACAGTGTTGCCTCAGTCTTGCACATCGCGTAAGACCAACACTTCAACCAAAACTTTGTAGGAGAATCAAAAATGCCTCCCAAGACTCGTGCAGCGGCCAAGCGTACCGGCCGCCGCAAGGTTTCCAAGAACATTGTTGCCGGTCAGGCACACATCAAGTCAACCTTCAACAACACCATCGTTTCAATCACTGATCCCTCTGGTGCTGTTATTTCCTGGTCATCCGCCGGTGAAATGGGCTTCAAGGGTTCACGTAAGTCAACCCCCTACGCTGCTCAGATGGCTGCTGAGACCGCTGCAAAGCGCGCTCAGGAACACGGTGTCCGCAAGGTAGACGTTTTCGTCAAGGGCCCCGGCCCCGGTCGCGAAACCGCTATCCGCTCACTCCAGGCTACCGGCCTCGAAGTTGGCTCCATCCAGGACGTCACCCCCGTTGCCCACAACGGTTGCCGTCCCCCGAAGCGCCGCCACGTCTAAGCCCTCACCGGCCAGACGCGTCCCGAACATCGGGCGACCGACAACCTACCGGTTGCAGGTCAATGAACAGACTGCTTCGTCTGCTTCCTCACTCGTTTTTCCCAACCTGTGAGCTCATATAGCGGATGCTCACCGAAAGGAAACAAAGTGCTCATTGCACAGCGCCCCCTCCTGCGTGAAGAACACGTATCGGAAAACCGTTCACGCTTCACCATCGAGCCCCTCGAACCCGGCTTCGGCTACACCCTGGGTAACTCCCTCCGCCGCACTCTTCTCTCATCCATCCCCGGTGCCGCTGTAACCAGCATCCGCATCGACGGTGTGCTGCACGAATTCAGCACTGTAGAAGGTGTGACTGAGGACGTCACCGAGATCATCTTGAACATCAAGAAGCTCTCCATCTCATCAGAGAACGACGAACCCGTCATCGCTTACCTGCGCAAGCAGGGCGAAGGTGAACTCACCGCAGGCGACATCGAGGTGCCCGCAGGCGTCGAGATCCACAACCCGGATCTCCACATTGCAACCCTCAACAACCGCGCAAACTTCAACGCAGAACTGACCATCGAACGTGGCCGCGGCTACGTCTCGGCAGCACAGAACAAGTCAGGTGACGCAGAAATCGGCCGTATCCCGGTTGACTCTATCTACTCACCCGTTCTCAAGGTCACCTTCCGCGTCAGCGCAACCCGTGTTGAGCAGCGCACCGACTTCGACTCCCTTACCCTGGACGTCGAAACCAAGGAAGCAATCGCTCCCCGCGACGCAGTCGCATCAGCAGGTAACACCCTTGTTGAGCTCTTCGGCCTAGCCCGCGAACTCAACACCGCCGCTGAAGGTATCGAAGTTGGCCCGTCACCCGCTGATGAGTCAATGGCCGCAGACCTCGCTCTGCCTATCGAAGACCTGGACATGACCGTCCGCTCTTACAACTGCCTCAAGCGCGAAGGCATCCACACCGTGGGTGAACTCGTGACCCGCAGCGAAGCAGACCTCATGGACATCCGTAACTTCGGTGCCAAGTCCATCGACGAAGTCAAGGCCAAGCTCACCGAGCTCGGTCTGTCCCTCAAGGACTCACCCGCCGGAATGGACCTTTCAGCCCGCCTGCAGGACGACGACAACTACGGCAGCGACTACTAAGACACCGGCAGTCAACGCTTCAGAGCGTTACACCAGTCAAACATCTTTGGTTCCCCTGCCGTGAGGCAGTAAGGAACGGCAAACCAGGAGAATAAATTATGCCTACTCCCACTAAGGGTCCCCGCCTCGGCGGATCACCGACCCACGAGCGCATCATGCTGAACAACCTGTCTCAGCAGCTCTTCGAGCACAAGCGCATCACCACCACCGTTACCAAGGCAAAGCGTCTGCGTCCCGTCGCTGAGCGTCTGATCACCTTCGCAAAGAAGGGCGACCTCAACGCACGCCGCCGCGTCCTGCGCTCCATCGGTAACAAGACCGTAGTTCACGAGCTCTTCACCGTCATTGCTCCCGCAATGGCAGAGCGCCCCGGTGGCTACACCCGCATCACCAAGATCGGTAACCGTAAGGGCGACAACGCTCCTATGGCAGTTATCGAACTGGTCATGGAACCCCTTGCAACTGCAGCAGCCGTTTCAGAAGCTACCAAGGTAGCCGAAACCGCAGCTCCCGCAGCAGAAGAGACCAAGGCAGCAGCACCCGCAGCCGCTAAGTCCTCAGACCTGCCCGCAGGCGCACACGCAGCAACCGAGAACGGTGAAGCTCCCGAGGGCTTTGCTATCAAGGGCAACGCTGGCTCTATGAAGTACCACGTACCCGGCTCACGCTGGTACGCAAACACCCAGGCTGAAATCTGGTTCGACACCAAGGAATCAGCAGAAGCCGCAGGTTACGCACCTGCCGGTGGTGCAGCAGCACAGACCATCTCCGAAGACTAATTTCTAGTTACCGGTAGATAGAAGGCGGCTCTTTCCCCTCATAGGGAAGAGCCGCCTTCCTGTCTTAAAGAGAGTAAAGTTGACTGAGCCTGTACCAGCCACCTGCTAAGGAGAGCCGTGATTGAAAACCCTGAGCCGCTCTATGAGCCGCGCGTGCGCGTCCGCCTTGATTTCGCCTACGACGGCGGCCCCTTTGCCGGCTGGGCAAAACAACCTGGCCTTATCACCGTTCAAGGCGTCCTAGAAGAGGCCCTGACCCTTATTTTCCGCCGCCCTGTCTTCACCACGGTGGCCGGGCGTACCGATGCAGGAGTTCACGCCCTGCACCAGGTAGTGCATTTTGATCTTTCCAAGGACGCTTGGGAGCGGCTACCTGGGCGAAGCCAGGACGCACCGGCAGCAGCACTGCGCCGCAAACTAAGAGGGGCACTCAGCCGGGCCCTGGCAGATGCTGAAGCAACTTTGGGCCTTCCTGCCCGTTTGCAGGGGTATCTGCAAAGAGCTATTACGGTCAGCTCGTGCCAGGAAGTGTCCGACGAATTTGATGCTCGTTTCTCAGCCCTGGAACGCTCCTACCGTTATCTGCTAGAAGATGGGCAAGAGGAACACGGTAGTAATCCGCTCAACCGGCAGATTGCCTGGCAGATTAACCCGGCGCTCAATCTTGACACAATGAATCATGCCGCTCAGCACCTACTGGGCTTGAACGATTTCCTTTCCTTCTGTAAACCTCGTGAAGGTTCCACCACTATTCGTGAACTACGAGAACTCAGCTTTGCTCGGCGCGAGGACGGTTTGATTGAAGCAACCATCAGGGCAGACGCTTTTTGCCACAACATGGTGCGCACCCTCATTGCCTCACTGGTCATGGTGGGGGAGGGGAAGAAAGATCTTGCCTGGCTGATCTCTCGCATCACAGAACCGGTGCGTGATTCTCAAGTGCGCCTAGCTGCCCCGCGTGGTTTGGCCCTGGCCTCTATCACCTACCCTGAGGCGTCCGGATACGCGGCTCAAAGTGCTAAAGCGCGAAACCTCCGAACCCTCTAAATCACAAGCCTGTCATTTAAAACGTGAGGTCGGTCAAAGCCCCTGTATTTAAAGCGGAGAAACCTGGATTAAGAGACTTAAAGTCTGTATAGTTTCATACGTTGTGCGTGTACCGCCCTCATGTCGTACCCTGTTCTTCGGTCTAGTTGCAGGACAATAACGGGGAACAAGAGGTCTGAGGGAATCGGTAGCACAGATGCGTTTGGCCCTCACCCAAACCCTGTGACAACGCACCTATGTAATCCAGCGCGACACCCAACTAGCGCTACACGAAACGAGAAAAGGCGAAATTTTGCGCACTTACACTCCGAAGTCAGGCGACAACAACCGCCAGTGGCACATCATCGATGCCTCTGATGTTGTTCTCGGCCGTCTCGCAAGCCAGACCGCAATCCTGCTGCGCGGCAAGCACAAGCCCACCTTCGCACCCCACGTTGACATGGGTGACTCCGTCATCATCATCAACGCTGAAAAGGTTGCACTGACCGGTGCCAAGCTTGAACAGAAGCGTGCCTACCGCCACTCCGGTTACCCCGGTGGTCTGAAGTCAGTTAACTACGCCGAACTGTTGGAAACCAACCCCGTTCGCGCCGTAGAAAAGGCTGTCAAGGGCATGCTTCCCAAGAACAAGCTGGCTGCACAGCAGCTCAAGAACCTCAAGGTCTACGCAGGTTCTGAGCACCCCCACGCAGCTCAGCAGCCCAAGACCTACGAATTCACCCAGGTTGCCCAGTAATTCGGGCCTACGAAAGAACTATTAAAGGAGACATCGTGGCTCAGAACGAAGAGTACACCACCGAAGAAGAGCTCACCAGCTACACTTCCGAGTCCTCAGCACCCGTTGCTGAAAAGGCTGCCCGCCCCGCGCTGACCGTTGGTGGTCAGGCTGTTGGTCGTCGCAAGGAAGCCGTTGCCCGCGTCCGCCTGGTACCCGGTACCGGCAAGTGGACCGTTAACGGTCGCGAGCTCGACAACTACTTCCCCAACAAGCTGCACCAGCAGGAAGTAAACGACCCCTTCAAGCTGCTTGAACTCGAAGGCGCCTACGACGTCTTTGCACGTATCTCAGGTGGCGGCCCCTCCGGCCAGGCAGGCGCACTGCGTCTTGGCGTTGCTCGTGCCCTGAACGAGATTGACGCTGAGAACAACCGCCCCGCCCTGAAGAAGGCAGGCTTCCTGACCCGCGACGCTCGTGTTATCGAGCGTAAGAAGGCTGGTCTTAAGAAGGCACGCAAGGCTTCACAGTTCTCAAAGCGTTAAGCTACGATTACTGGGCCTACTGCTCAGCTTTATTGTCAAACGCCCCATTTCTCTCAGAAGAAATGGGGCGTTTGCCGTACTGGGCTTAGGGTCAAATGATGTGTAACAGTGGAGCTTATAACTCTCATATACCTAGGATGAGTATAGAACTAACACACAAAAGAAAGGGAGCCCATGGCCTCTTCAAACACCACTGGCACGTCAAGCTCCGCTCCGGTCACCAGCAAGGACGCCACTGCTGAGGCAGAAACTCCCAACAAGGAAACTGTAGAACAACCCCCCTTGCAGCAGGCCAAGGACCCTAAAAAAGAAGCCGTCAAAGCTGCCCTGACCAAGGAAACCCGCCGCGTATCAGTAGTAGAAGACTACAGTGCAGAACTCGACGAAATCTCCTCCCTAACCAAGAAACTTAGCGGCGGGGGAGAGAAATCGGATGCCTGGAAGGCCGGCTACCCCTACGATAAGAAACTCTCCCGCAAGGAGTACGAGAAAGAGAAGCGGGCCCTGCAGATTGAGCTGCTCAAATTACAGCTCTGGGTCAAAGAAACAGGCCAGAAAGTACTGGTCATTTTTGAGGGGCGTGACGCAGCCGGTAAAGGTGGCGCTATCAAACGCTTTATGGAACACCTGAACCCCCGCGGTGCCCGCGTCGTCGCCTTGGAAAAGCCCACCGATATAGAACAAACCCAGTGGTACTTCCAGCGCTACATCAAGCACCTGCCCTCTGGCGGAGAAATCGTGCTCATGGACCGCTCCTGGTACAACCGCGCCGGTGTCGAACGCGTCATGGGCTACTGCACCTCCCAACAGTACTACGAGTTCATGCGGGAAGTCCCTGACCTTGAGCGCATGCTGGTCAACTCCGGCATCAAACTCATCAAGTTCTGGTTCTCCGTCACCCGCGCAGAGCAACTGGCCCGTTTCAACTCCCGCCGCACCGACCCCGTCCGCCAATGGAAACTCTCACCCACCGACCTAGCCTCCCTCGATAAGTGGGACGATTACACCGCCGCCAAAGAAGCCATGTTCTTCTACACCGACACAGGGGACGCCCCTTGGACAGTGGTGAAATCCAACGACAAGAAGCGTGCCCGCCTTGAGGCCATGCGCCACGTACTCAACCAGTTTGATTACCCCGATAAAGACCACGCCCTGGTAGGCTCTACCGATTCGCTGATCGTGGGCAAAGGCGCTGACGTCCTAGAAGACGATGTGCCCGAAAACCCTGAGGGTTTCCCCATTCTGCGTGAAGAAAAAGAGAACTGAGGGCGTAGAATAATCAGTGATGTCTAGATTATTCGGAACCGACGGTGTTCGCGGCCTCGCTAACGAAGTGATTACTCCTGCTCTTGCTATGGAGCTTGCTCAGGCTGCGTCCATCGTCCTCGGGTTCAATACGGTTAAAGAAGGTACCCGCCCCAAGGCTGTTATCGCCCACGACTCTCGTATCTCTGGCGGGTTTATTCGTGCAGCGATGACCGCAGGTTTTGCAGCATCAGGCGTGGACGTACTCGATGCGGGCATGGTGCCTACCCCCGCGGCGGCCTACCTGGTGGCCAGCACAGATGCTGATTTTGGTGTCATGATTTCTGCTTCCCATAACGCGGCTGAGGACAACGGAATTAAGTTCCTGGCTCGGGGCGGTAAGAAACTGGATGATGCAATTGAGGACGCCATTGAAGCCCTCTACCGCTCCAAAGACTTCCGTTACCCCACCCACGGTCAGGTAGGGTGCGTCCGTCCCCTGAGCGATGGTGAAGACCACTACGTCACCCACCTGGTATCAACTATGCCTGAACACCGTCACCTGCGCGGCCTTAAAGTCGTGTTGGACTGCGCGAACGGTGCCTCTTCGGGTGTTTCTCCTGACGCCTTCCGTGCTCTGGGCGCTAAGGTTGTCGCTATCGGCGCAGACCCCAACGGCACCAATATCAATGATGGGGTAGGTTCGACCCACCCTGAGAAGCTCCAAGAAGCAGTGATTCAACACAGCGCTGATTTGGGTATCGCCCACGATGGTGATGCTGACCGTTGCATGGCTGTTGATGAGCAAGGCAACCTGGTAGACGGTGACCAGATTATGTCGATTCTGGCTGTCTCAATGAAAGAATCTGGCACCCTTAAAGATGACACCCTGGTCGCTACCGTCATGTCATCGCTGGGTCTAGAGATTTTCTTGAAGGAAAACGGTATTAAGCTGGAGCGCACTGCTGTGGGCGACCGCTATGTGCTGGAGTCCATGAACAAGAATGGCTTCAACCTGGGCGGTGAGCAGTCCGGCCACGTGATTATGTCAGATCACGCTACCACCGGCGATGGTGTGCTCACTGGCCTGCACCTGGCTGCTGAGGTGGCCCGTACTGGTCTGCCCCTTTCTGAGCTGGCTAATCGTATGCAGGCAACCCCGCAGAAGCTTATTAACGTTAAGGGCGTTGACCGCTCTGGTGTAGCTGGTTGCCAGCCTTTGCAAGAAGCTATTAAGGATGCTGAAGCCCAGCTGGGTGAGACCGGGCGAGTCCTGCTGCGCCCCTCCGGTACTGAGCCGCTGGTGCGTGTCATGGTTGAAGCTCAAACTCAAGAGGTAGCAGATGAAACCGCTCAGAAACTAGCTGATGTGGTTGCTCGCGAACTAGCTATCTAAAGTACCTCCCCTGGCTCCTATCGGGCTCCATTCTCCCTTTGCTGGGGGGAGTGGGGCCCGGTTTTATATAGGAAAAATCTTTGCACAAAGGCCCCGGTAGATATCTACCGGGGCCTTGCTTGTTGTAAATGGCTAGAGAATTACTTGACGGTCAGGGCGTCGCGGATTTCCTTCAGCAGAGCAACCTGGGGGTCCTCTTCCTCAACCTCAGGCTCGAGGTCAAGCTTGGCTGCGCGACGCTCGTTGAGCTTGTTCAGGGGCATGACGATGCAGAAGTAGAGGGCTGCTGCAACCAGAAGGAAGTTAACGACGGCAGTTAGGAAGACACCGACTTTGATGTCCCCAAAAGCCAGCCAGTTATCAAAGTTAGGTTCGTTGAATACCATTGCGATGGCAGGCATCAGAACGGAGTTAACCAGGGCGTTGACAACGGCGGTGAAGGCGGTACCAATAATCAGACCGACTGCCAGGTCGATGACGTTACCGCGGGTGATGAAATCTTTAAAACCACTAAGCATGAGTTCAAGAATAGCGGTTTCTTTCGGGGGTACAAACCCATCTGCCCTAAAATTTTCGTTGTAAACTAGTGGGTTTACTCACAGGTGGGGCTATTCTATAGAATCATGCTCATAAGGTGCAGATCTCTCACCGTTACCTACTAGTGAGAACCTCTTTCCTAGTAGGTTGGTGCAGGCCCTGCGCCCCAGAAATCTTCTAAGGTTTCAGAGCTAGATGCTTTGAAAGCCGCTGCCTCTTCCTCACCGATATAGCGCAGATGCCACGATTCATACCAATAGCCTGTGGTCTCGTGCTGCCACCAGGGGTAGCGCACCACAAAACCGTAGCGGTGGGCATTTTCAGCCACCCAGAGGGCAGCGGCAGTGTCCTTAAAACAGGGCTGCACATCGCAGTTACCACCGGTGCCAATATCAAGAGCAAGCCCCGTCTGATGTTCCGAATAGCCGGGGCGGGCTGAGGCCACATCGGCTTGATCTGGGCCATACTGAGCGACCCAGCTAGCATAAGTTCTCTCTTGGTCCTCATAAGATCGGTAGCCGCTCAGAGCCACCATAGGAAGCCCTGCTGCAGAAGCATCCTCAAACATACGGTGTGCTGCTTCTGCAGCTTCGGCACGAAGCATCACAGCACCAAAAGGCTGAAGATTATCAGGGACGTAAGTCAGCGGAGAAAGAGGGTTCTGCTTATTAACGAGAACCGTGAGTGAAGACGCAGACTCAATATCGGCAGGGCGGTGTGTGCTCTGTTGAGGCGGCGTAGAAGGGGAGGTAACTGAGTCGGTAGAAACTAATCCACCCGGTGTAGCTTGCGAGCTGGAAGTAGCTAGGGCGTTGGAAGATGAAGCGGCGACCTCCTGCGGTGCAGAAGGGGCCTGGCCGCAAGAAGTAGCAGTGAATGCTACAAGCGTCCCTGCAAGTACTAGCATGATAGAAGGAACTAAACGCATGCCTAATTCTTTCGTAGTAGAACCTTGCGGATCTTATGATCGTGGGACTTCTTCAAAATAAGCTTAGCTCGCCCGCGCGTAGGCCGAATATTCTCCCGCAGATTGGGTTCGTTGATAGACCGCCAGATACTCAGAGCCAACTCAATAGCGGCCTCCTCTGACAAGTCAGCGTAGCGCCTGAAATAAGAATGAGGTTTGGTAAAAGCTGAACGCTGAAGCTCTAAGAATCGCTGCACATACCACTGCTCAATATCCTGGGTGGAAGCATCAACATAAATAGAGAAATCAAAAAAATCTGCCAGGCTCAAAGCTGAACTTTTTTCGCTTTCTAATTTAGCCGGAGCAAGCACATTCAGCCCCTCTACGATAAGAACATCGGGGCTCGTCACCTCAATGTGCTCACCTTCCACGATGTCGTAGTAGAGGTGGGAATACTTGGGGGCAGTGACCAGAGGAGCCCCCGATTTTACTTCGGAGACAAAGCGCAAGAGGGCCCGGCGGTCATAAGACTCCGGAAAGCCCTTACGCCCCATTAACCCACGACGTTCTAGCTCAGCATTAGGATAAAGAAAGCCATCGGTGGTGACCAGCTGGACGTTGGGGGTCGAAGGCCAGCGCCGGAGCAGCTCTTGTAGCACGCGGGCAGTAGTAGACTTACCTACCGCCACCGAGCCAGCTACACCAATAATAAAGGGGACTTTTTGCCCCTGTAGACCTAAAAAGTCGTTGGTTGTACGCGTAGCACTCGTAGTTGCATTGACATACAGATTGAGCAAGCGAGAAATGGGTAGATAGACTTGGGCCACCTCATCCAAATCGATGGTTTCACCCAGCCCACGAAGCTGTTGCAACTCGTCCTCTGTGAGTGGAACCGAAATTTCGGCAGCAAGTCGTGACCAGGTGCCCCGGTCTAGCTCCGTAAAGGGAGAATATTTAGAAGAAAGCGCAGGGATGCTCATTTACATCAGTGTAGAGGCCAAAAGAGAACAGGCCTAATCTGAGAAATTTCTCAAAAGGGAGCTCGACACTGTGGCGCGCGTATCAGCGGGGGAAGAATAATAAAAGGGTAGGATAAAAGCATGTGTGGAATCGTAGGATACGTAAGTCTCGGCACTGCCGCAGACGGTAAGACATTTGACCATACCGCATACGATGTGGTTCTTGAGGGTCTGCGCCGCCAGGAATACCGCGGCTATGACTCAGCCGGAGTCGCTGTCATTGGCGATGAAGGCATTGAATTCCGTAAGAAGTCAGGCAAGCTCGTTAATCTCGAAGCAGAAGTGGAAGCTAACCCCCTCCCTGACTCACCCATCGGCATCGGTCACACCCGCTGGGCCACCCACGGTGGCCCCACCGACAATAACGCTCACCCCCACGTTGTCGACAACGGACGCCTGGCAGTTGTACACAACGGTATTATCGAAAACTTCGCTGAACTGCGTGCAGAACTCGTCGAAGAAGGCTGCGAATTCAAGTCCCAGACCGACACCGAAATCGCCGCAAACCTGATTGCCTCCATCTACAACAAGCTGGAGAACAAAGATCTCACCGAAGCTATCCGTCAGGCATCAAACCGCCTAGAAGGTGCCTTCACCATTCTTGCTATTCACGTCAATCACCCCGACCGTGTTGTTGCAACCCGTCGTAACTCACCCCTGGTCATTGGTCTGGGTGAGAACGAAAACTTCCTAGGCTCTGACGTTTCAGGCTTCATCGACTACACCAAAAAGGCAGTCGAAATGGGCCAGGACCAGATCGTTACCATCACCGGTAGTGACTACTCCATCATCGACTTCGAAGGTTTCCCCGCCAACGGCAAAGAATTCACTATCGAGTGGGATGCCGCTGCTGTTGAAAAAGGCGGTTTTGACTCCTTTATGGAAAAGGAAATCCACGAGCAGCCTGCTGCTGTGCGCGATACCTTGCTGGGCCGTCTAGATGAGAATGGCAACCTCACTCTTGATGAACTGAAAATTGACGATACTATCTTGCGTTCTGTCAATAAGATTATCGTCGTCGCTTGTGGTACCGCAGCCTACGCAGGCCAGGTAGCCCGCTACGCTATCGAGCACTGGTGCCGCATCCCCACCGAGGTCGAACTTGCCCACGAGTTCCGCTACCGCGACCCCATCGTAGACGAAAAGACCTTGGTCGTTGCCCTTTCACAGTCTGGCGAAACCATGGACACCCTCATGGCAGTACGCCACGCCCAGGAACAGGGCGCCAAGGTCGTTTCTATCTGCAACACCAACGGCTCCACCCTGCCCCGTGAATCTGACGCAGCTCTCTACACCCACGCGGGCCCTGAGATCGCTGTTGCCTCCACCAAGGCCTTCCTCTCACAGATCGCTGCTGCTTACCTGCTCGGCCTCTACCTGGCCCAGCTACGCGGCAACATGTACAAGGACGAAATTCGTATCATCCTTGAAGAACTGCAGAAGATGCCCGAGAAGATTCAGGCTGTTATCGACAACGAGCAGCAGGTCAAGGACCTAGGCACCTCTATGAAGGATGCCAAGTCCGTCCTCTTCCTGGGCCGCCACGTTGGCTTCCCCGTAGCAATGGAAGGCGCCCTGAAACTGAAGGAAATCGCCTACCTGCACGCTGAAGGCTTCGCAGCAGGCGAGCTCAAACACGGCCCCATCGCCCTGGTAGAAGAAGGCCAGCCCATCTTCGTCATCGTCCCCTCACCCAACGGCCGTGACTCCCTGCACTCCAAGGTTGTCTCCAACATCCAGGAAGTCCGCGCTCGCGGCGCAGTGACCATCGTTATTGCAGAAGAAGGCGATACCGCAGTTGAGGAACACGCCGACCACATTATCCGCATTCCTGCCTCACCCAGCCTGCTCCAGCCCCTGCTCTCCACCGTGCCTCTGCAAATCTTTGCATGCTCAGTGGCTCACGCTAAGGGCTACGACGTAGACCAGCCCCGTAACCTGGCCAAGTCAGTAACCGTCGAATAAAGCCTCCGTGCTCATGAGCGATAAGGACCCCGTACCTGGCAAGGTGCGGGGTCCTTTTTCACGGTAAGAAGCCGGGGCGTAGAATGAGCAGAAGAAGCATACCCCTGGCAAGAGTGAGGATAAGAGCTCATGATTATTGGTACCGGTACGGACGTAGTCAATATTGAGCGCTTTGCTGAGCTCTTGGCACGTACCCCCGCCTTAGAGAATCGGCTCTTTGCCCCGGGAGAGCGGGGCTTACCCGTCCGCTCCCTAGCTGCCCGGTTTGCTGCCAAGGAGGCTGTAGCTAAAGCGCTGCGGGCTCCTGCTGGGCTATCCTGGCAGGACTGCTGGGTAGAAAAAGAGGCGGACGGGGCTCCCTACCTGGTCATGCAGGGGACGGTAGCTGCCAGGGCTACTGCACTGGGAATCAACCGGTGGCACCTGACTATGAGCCACGATGAGCCTGTAGCTACTGCAACCGTAGTAGCAGAACACCTGAACGAGGAAGACTTGCGCACCCTAAGGCACCTGGACCCGGATAGGCGAGGGGTTCCTAGCGGCCAAGCTACAAGAGAAGGCGATGAGAGTGGCTAAAGTAGAAGAACTAAAGCAGAGGGACATCGAAAAATATGTTACGTCTCCTCAGGCAACGTCCCATAAATATACCCGCGGGGTACTGGGCCTACTCACCGGCAGCGATACCTACCCGGGCGCTGCCCTGATGTCTGCTCGGGCGGCTGTTAACACCGGGGTAGGTATGTTGCGCTTTGCAGGTACCTCTTCCCTCAATTTCCAGGTTCAACTCACCGTGCCCGAGGCCGTGTGTAGCCTGGATGAACCAGAAAACCTGCACGTCGATGCCTGGGCCCTTGGCTCTGGTCTAGCTGGTGATGCCCGTGAAGCTGAAGCCCTAGCCGTCCTTTCCACTGGCTTACCTGCCGTCATTGATGCAGCAGCGGTAGCCCTGGCCTGCCGGCTAGTGGTTGATGGGCTCGAACTGCAGGCCCATCATATTCTCACTCCCCACGCCGGGGAACTCGTGGATGCCCTCACCTGGCTCCTAGCCCTAACCCCACACCTACTGCAAGAGCAGGGCACAGCGCTACTAGACCCGCCTACCCGCCAGCAGGTAGAAACCCACCCACACCGCTTTGCGAATCTACTGGCCCAGGCCACTGGGGCGACCGTCCTGCTCAAGGGCGGCACCACTACTCTAGCTGCACCCAGCGGTGAGCTTTTCCAGGTAAGTAGTCAGAACCATTGGCTAGCTACAGCGGGAAGCGGAGATACCCTCACCGGTATTCTTGGAGCCCTTCTAGCCCGCTACCAGGCTGAAGATCCCAACCCCGGGGCTCTTACCGGAGACTATGCCAGGTTGGCGGGTGCTGCCGTGCATATTCACCAACTGGCAGCAGGCCTAGTGCACGGGTCTGAAAGTTCTGGCCCCACCCCACCTACTTTTGTCTGCCAGCACCTTCCCCAAGCGGTTGCTACTTTCCTCCAACAAAAAGGGCTCTAGGGTAAAACCTCAAACGAAGGCCGGTTACCACACGGGTAACCGGCCTTCTGCCAACCAGCCTTAGTAGGCGCCGTCCTTAGCAAAAACTGCGCGAACAGTACGGAAAAGAATGACAATATCACTCATGACCGACCAGTTCTCCACATAGTAGAGATCAAGGCGGATAGACTCTTCCCAGGAGAGGTTAGAGCGGCCAGAAACCTGCCACAGGCCAGTAATGCCGGGCTTGACCAGTAGACGGCGGTAGGCGTCCTCTTCGTACTGCTCAACCTCAGAAGGAAGCGGCGGTCGCGGCCCCACCAAGGACATATCGCCCACAAGAACGTTCCACAGCTGAGGAAGCTCGTCAATGGAAAACTTGCGGATGAACTTACCGATGGGGGTGATACGCGGATCATCTGCCATCTTGAAGAGCACCCCGTTACCCTCGTTCTGGTCCATGAGCTCTTTCTTGAGCTCTTCGGCATTAGTCACCATGGAACGGAACTTAATCATGTGGAAGGGGGTGCCACGGTAGCCGACGCGTTCTTGCTGGAAGAAGATAGGCCCGCCGTCCTTCTTCACGAGTAGAGCCACCGGAATTAGCAGGGGAGCCAGGAAAAGCAGGCCAAGCCCAGAAGCTACGATATCGATAGTTCGCTTGATCAGGGCCTTAATGCCTTCGATGCGGGGAGTATGAACGTGAATTAGGGGCACGCCATTGAGCGGCTGAGTATGGATGCGGGGGCCTGCGATATCGGTCATGGCAGGAGCCATAATGAGGGCCACATGGGCAGCAGCTAGCGCCCAGCCCAGGCGGCGCAGCTCTGCGGGGTTCAGCCCGTGACCGGTTGATACAGCCACTGCATGAATATTGTTCTCACGAACCACATCAAGGACCTCGGCGGCTTCGGGGGAGTAACCCAGGGTGGGGATAGCCCCCTTAGCTAGCTGGGTTCCAGGACGAGAGCGGGGCAGGTAAGCTGCCACAGGGGAGAGGCCTGAAGTGCGGGCCCCCTGGAGGGTCTTGTAGAGGTGCTCGCCTGAGGCTGAATCGCCGATAATCATGACGCGTGACAGGGCCCGACCTTTATTGCGCCAGTGAACCAGCCACTGGCGCACGGCCCAACGGGCGCAGAGTAGCAGAACGATACCGACCGGGTAGGCCACAACAACATAGGTGCGGGCAAAATCGATTTTGGTGAGGTAGGAGAAAATCGCAATGACCGCGAAGAAATAGGTAGTTGATTTTGTGACGAGCCGGTATTCATCGACTCCGTGGCCCAGATAACGAATGTTGCGGGTATTGGCAATGGAAAGCACCACAAACCAAATGAGGCCAAAGGCTACACCGGTGGCGATATAACCCAGGGGCAGAGACGTGCGTGATACGACTTCGGTATTTTCAAAACCGAAGCTAATAAGATGAGCCACCGTGATAGCAAGCGCAAGAGCAAGAGCGTCCGCTATGTAAAGAGCAGCCTTAATCTTAGGGTGCCAGGTGCGGCGGTTGCGTGTTTCTGCCCACCGTTCCTCGATGTACTGTTCGTTCACTGGTGTGTATTCCCCTAAAGCTGGTGCCTGCGCCGGGTGCGAGAATAGTATGGGCAGACCTGTACGTTAGGTTTTTAATACTACAGGGACAGGTGATTTATCGGCAGATGCATCAGCTGAAATATGTTTCACACTTTTGAATACAATAGCCTATCGCACCTTGTCAGAGGAATATTAGCGGGTGAGCTTAGCTTCGTGCAGAATAAAGTCGATGACCGGCTCATAGAGGTGAGGGGTGACGTTATCATCCATGGGCACCGCAACAAGAATCTGCCCCTGCTCGGCCGAGACGAAAAGCCCGGGATCGTTACAATCTGCGATACCGATTGTGGGAATTCCTGCGGACGCCGCGTACCCGGCTAACCCGTGATCGGCGATGACCAAGTCGGGGGTAATTCCCCGTTCTGTGAGCTGGCCCAAGGCTAGCTGCATGGGGCCGGGGAAATGTGTGTGCTGCAGATTGCCGTACTGCTCAAACATGATCACGTCAAAGATTTGGCGGATATCACCGTCGAGAAAACGGTCGCCCTCATCAATGGTCAGGACGGTCGCCCCCTGGGCTTTAGCGGCTGCAGCAAGTCTGGCGTAGATAGGGAAGAGACCAGCAGGGTGACCGGTGGCAAAGAGCATGCTCTTGCCTGCCCGAACAGCTTCACCGAAGATGCGGGCGTACTCAGCAAGCCCGTCAATGCACAAATCTGCGCTGATGGTGTCTTGGCCTTCCCTGTGGTTGGGGTCAGCACTGGTGCCGACCCTGCGGGCCATGAGCTCAAAAATATCCTCAACGGTCCAGTCCCTGGTCCATTTAACGCCGAACTCTATGTGCTCATTGCCGTCAATAAATCCCTGCATATGGGCCAGGTTGTTCTCACGAGCGGTTGCTACCTTCCCGGTGATGCGTGAAGCATCAAGGTAAGCGGCAAATTCTTGGCGGGTCATAGAAAAAGACATGGGTTCCTTCCTAGGGACGGGTGAGAGTCTGATAAAGCTGGGTGAGAGCCTGGGCCGTGGACTGCCAGGTGAACCTGCGGGCGCGGTGGGCAGCAGCATCCCCCAGGGCGCGGCGCAGCTGAGGGTCCCTGACAAGCTGCTCGATGGCGTCCGCCCACGCAGGTGGGGTGCGTTCTGCTACCAGCAGCCCGGTCAGACCATCTGCAACAGCCTCCTTGAGGCCATCGACTTTACTGGCCAGAACCGGCGCCCCGCAGGCTGACGCTTCCAAGGCTACAAGCCCGAAAGTCTCAGAAGAAGAAGGGCAGGCTACGATATCGGCCCGGCAGAAGGCCCGGGCAAGGTCCGGTGCAGCTAGCGCAGGCAAAAAGCGGACGCGACCAGCCAACCCCAGCTCTTCTACCCGGTCAGCAAGATTCTGCTCATAGCCTGTCCCGGAGCTACCAATAATATCGAGGGTAACCTCCAAGCCCTGCGGCAGCAGACCGAGCGCCTCCACCAACAGATGAGGGCCCTTAAGAGGCTGGGGGCGGCCAGCAAATACCAGGTGGGCAGCACCACTTTGACCCTCATGAGCTGGTCGGATGCCCTCACCCCGAGAAAAAATGGACACATCAACGCCCGGGGCTACCGTCACAAGCTGAGCATCACGCGCCCCATAAAAACACTGCATCTGCTCAGCCTCATAGCCAGTATTCACCACCAAGGCAGCGGCCCTGGCCACCAGGATCTCTTCACCACGCAAACGCAGCTCAGGTTCGGGACGCTCGCCCGCACCCAGCCGGGCATTCTTGCCAGCAGCGGTAGTGTGCATAGTATGAACCAGCGGAACCTGCGGGTACGCGGCAAGAGCTGCCAAACCTGAAAGCCAGTAATGACTATGCACCAGCTGAGGCATACGGGAAGCTGCCTGCCGAACAGCTACAGCAAAGCCCGGCACCAAGGCCGGCAAATCTTCCTTGCCGGCCCCCTCAGCCTCAGACAGATAAAGCGCGGTGACCGTAGCTCGCTCATGGTAGCGCACCTGCCCAGCCTGCTGGGAAGAGGTCGCCAACGTAAAAACCTCCACCGTCAGCTGAGGGTTGACTTCAAGTAAGGCAGCTAGAGAACGCTCAATATAGACGTTCATCCCGCCAGCATCCCCAGAGCCCGGCTGAGCCAGGGGGGAAGTATGCATGGAAAAGATATGCAGGTGCAGCGGAAAAGAAAAAGTCACATCTCTACTCTACCTGCCCCACCAAGCCTATACCCGGCAGAAACGAAGGCAGAGCCGCTGCCAGCAAACTCAACTAAGCTAGAGGGAAAGACCCTACGCCCAAGGAAGACACTGTGCCTATCGACAGCCTCTACCGCGCCCACGGCTTCGTGCCGCTTGACGCCCCCACAGATGCAGAACGCCTTGCGGTCATCGACCTAGACGCCGTCGAACACAACGTCCGGCACATCAAAGCACTAATCGGTCAGCGGGCCCTTATCGCAGTCGTCAAAGCGGACGCCTACGGGCACGGCAGCGTAGATATAGCCCGCTCCGCCCTAGCCGCCGGTGCCGACTACCTGGGAGTCGTCCACACAACAGAAGCTCGCACCCTGCGAGCCCACGGCATCACAGCCCCCATCATCGCCTGGCTCCACACCCCCCGAACCAACTTCGCCCAAGCCCTCGCCGACCACCTTGAACTAGGGTTCTCCAGCATGTGGGAACTAGAAGCCATAGCAACAGCCCACCGCGCCAGCTCACAAGAAGAGCCAGTTAAGCTCCACCTAAAAGTTGATACCGGACTCGGCCGCAACGGGGTCACCATGAACGAACTGCCGGCACTAGCCGCCCACGCCCGTCAGCTGGAAAAAACCGGAACAGTAGAGGTAATAGGGGTTTTCTCCCACCTAGCAGTAGCCGACGAACCTGAACGTACTGAGACAACCCAACAAGCCCAAACCTTTAACCAGGCCCTAGAAATCCTGCACACCGCCGGGCTACGCCCCACCCTGCGCCACCTCGCCAACACCCCCGCAACCCTCAGCACAGAAAATAGCCTGCTACAGGACGCCGTGCGCGTCGGGCTCGGCATCTATGGCCTCTCACCCCTACCCGGCACCACCCCCCAAAAGCTAGGCCTACGCCCCGCAATGCACCTACAAACCTTCATCGCCTCCGTCAAAGAAGTACCCGCCGGCCAAGGAGTCTCCTACGGCCTCAACTACACCACCGACCAACCCACCACCCTCGCCCTCATCCCCATCGGCTACGCAGACGGCATCCCCCGCATAGCCAGCGGCGGCCCCGTGCGCATCTACCCAGCCACCGGCCCCGCCACAACCTACCCAGTAGTCGGCAGAATCGCCATGGACCAGCTCGTCATAGACCTCGGCAAACCCGGCCTCGCCAACCCATCAGCCGGCCTCCTTGGAGCCCCCGCCGTACTCTTTGGCACCGGGGACAACCCACCAGTCACCGACTGGGCAGAAGCCGCCGGAACCATCAACTACGAAATCGTCACCCGCATCTCCCCCCGCGTCACCCGCATCAGCATCGGCGGAACCTGGAAAGACCAAACCTAAGACCATGAACACCCAACACATCCTCGACCTAGAAATCACCGGCCCCAACCACACCCGGGCCCTCGCCCTAGCCCTAGCACCCCTACTCCAGGCAGGCGACGTACTCATCCTCACCGGCGAACTAGGAGCCGGAAAAACAACCTTCACCCGCTCCCTGGGCGAAGGGCTAGGGGTACGCGAAGGCGTCATCTCACCAACCTTCGTGCTCTCCCGCGTCCACCCCAACCTAGCTGAAGGCCCCCGCCCAGGCGGGCCCGACCTCGTCCACGTAGATGCCTACCGCCTCGCCAGCGCCGAAGAACTCGACGACCTCGACCTGGAATACTCCCTCGACCGCTCCGTCACCGTCATCGAATGGGGGCGAAACAAAGCCGAACACCTTTCCACCTCCATCCTCGACCTAGAATTCACCCGCATCACAGGGGCAGATCTAGCCGAAACCGACCCCTACGCCCTCTACGCCCCCGGAAGCTGGGAAGAAAAGGACGAGGACGAAGACGCCCCTGAGCCCCGCCGCCTACGCCTGATTGGAAGCGGGCCCCGCTGGGAAGGAGCCTGGGGTGAGTTAGTAGAGAGTCTGACGAGGGTAGGGGAAAGGTAGAGGAAAGGTGGGGGAGCATGAAGGGCTATGGAAGCACCCTTAAACGCCAGCCCCGAGCCAGCTTCCATAGCCTTTCATGCTCCTCCCTTACCAGCTAGCCCCGAGCCAGCTTCCATAGCCTTTCATGCTCCTCCCTTACCAGCTAGCCCCGAGCCAGCTTCCTCAAACCCCTATACCCTCTCAACACGCTAGACTGGTGGGGTGCTTATTCTTGCTCTTGATTCATCCGCTATTGCTTCTGTTGCGCTGGGCCGCCTTAACGGTGACCAGCTGACCTTGCTCGCCTCCCGGGCAACCGAAGATACCCGCTCACACGCTGAGGTTATGGCCCCCTTCGTAACTGAGGTTCTGGCTGAAGCCGGTGTATCAGGCCAAGACATCGACGCTCTTATCACAGGCACCGGCCCTGGCCCTTTTACTGGCCTACGCGCAGGCATCGTCACCGCCCGCACCCTAGCCTTCGCCTGGAACAAGCCCCTCTACGGGCTCATGAGCCTCACCGCCCTCGCCGAAAGCGCCCACACGGCCGCGCAGGCGTCCGGCCACACCCGTTTTCTGGTCGCCTCAGATGCCCGCCGCAAAGAAATATACTCAGCTGTCTACCAGCTCACTGAGAGCGGCTACCAGCTAGAGAGCGGCCCCACCGTAGGCCCTGCAAACGAGACCCCCTCCTTACCCGCCTACGGCTTTGGAACCTCCCTCTACCCTCAGGCCCTAGACGTTCAGCCCAGCTTTGAACACACCCAGCCGGACGCCGCCGCCCTGCTAGCTGCCGCCACCCGACTAGGCCTCACCCAGCTCAGCACCGACACCAGCGCCCTCTACCTGCGAGAATCAGACGCTAAAGTACCAGCAGCTCGCAAGAAAGCCAGCGCCTAATGCTCCTCACAGACCTACCACAGGCCCTAGCCCAGGGAGCTAGCGCACGGGAAATGACCCTGCACGATCTGCCAGCCGTTCACGCCCTAGAACTAAAGCTCTTCCCCGCTGACGCCTGGCCCCTAGACATGTTCCTAGCTGAAATCACCCACGAAACACGGGGCTACATCGTCCTAGAAACACCCACAGCTACCGGCACAGAAATCATCGGCTACGCCGGGCTGATGAGCATAGCTGAGACAGCCGATGTGCAAACCATCGCAGTGGACCCCGCCTACCAAGGGCACGGCTACGGGCAGGCCATGCTCAACTTTCTCGCCCAAGAAGCAAAAGCCCGAGGAGCAGACCAGATACTCCTCGAAGTGCGAGCAGATAACCCCCGCGCCCAGGGCCTCTACCTGAAGAACAGCTACCAGCAGATTCACCTGCGCCGCCACTACTACAATGACGGGGTAGACGCCCTCATCATGCGCCGTGACCTCACCGACCAGAACACCCTGCAAGGAGAAAGCAACAATGACAGCTAAAACCCAACCCCTGGTGCTGGGCATTGAATCCTCTTGCGACGAAACAGGCATCGGTATTGTGCGAGGCTCAACCCTGCTGACCAACACCGTCTCATCCTCCATGAACGACCACGTGCGCTTTGGCGGGGTCATCCCTGAAATTGCTTCGCGCGCCCACCTAGAGGCCATGATCCCAGCCTTACAAGCAGCCCTCGATGAAGCCCAGGTCAGTCTAGAAGAAATTGATGCTATCGCCGTCACCGCAGGGCCCGGCCTGGCCGGTGCCCTCATGGTAGGAGTCTCTGCCGCTAAAGCCCTAGCTACAGCCACCGGTAAACCCCTCTACGGCATCAACCACCTGGTTGCCCACGTGGGGGTGGGCCTGCTTGAGGACTGCGGCATCGAGGGGCACACCGCTGACTTTCTAGATGGCCTACCCAGCGAAGGTATTGGCGCCCTCCTCGTTTCTGGCGGGCACACCGAGATCCTAGCTGTCCGCGATATTACCGGGGACGTCGAACTCCTCGGTGCCACCCTAGATGACGCCGCGGGCGAAGCCTACGATAAGGTAGCCCGCCTGCTGGGCCTGCCCTACCCAGGCGGGCCCGTCATTGACCGGGTCGCTGCGGACGGCGACGGGGCAGCTTTTGCCTTCCCCCGGGGCCTATCCACCCGCAAGTTCATGGGCACAGCCCAAGAACCTGGCCCCCACCGCTACGACTTCTCCTTCTCCGGCCTAAAAACCGCTGTAGCCCGCGTCGTAGAGGGCTTTGAAGCCCGCGGCGAAGAGGTGCCCCTAGCTGATATTGCTGCCTCCTTCCAAGAGGCCGTGGTAGACGTCATCACCAAAAAAGCCATGCTGGCCTGCACCGAAGGCGGCATCACCACCCTACTTCTGGGCGGGGGAGTGGCTGCCAACTCCCGCCTGCGGGAGCTCACCGCTCAACGGTGTGCCGAGCACGGTATCAAGCTGGTCATTCCTCAGCTAAGCCTGTGCACCGACAACGGGGCTATGGTAGCTGCCCTGGGCGCTCGCCTGGTTGCTGAGGGGCGTGAACCATCGGGTATCGGTTTTACGGCGGATTCCTCGTTGCCGGTGACCACAATTTCCCTCTAAGGGAGCAGCCCCTCTCTCAAGGCTTATAGCCCCTCGATTGCTTGGGTGGTCAGGTCGTCCACCACAGCCTGCAGGTTCCCGCCGTTTTCGGTGGCGATGCGACGCTGACGCTGGTAGCCGGCCCCCGTGAGGCAGATGCGCTCCACCTCAGCCAGTTCAGCAGAGCAGCCGAGGTCAGCAGCGATATTTTCGAGCTTATTGAGAAGCCCCAGGGTATCTTCAGTCACGAGACGCTCGGTGTTCTGGTTATCAAGAATGACGGTAGCTTCAGCGCCGTAGCGGGCTGCCCGCCATTTATTTTCTTGTACATGCCAGGGTTTGAGCGGGTCAATGCTTTTGCCTGCATCGAGTTGGCGGGAGAACCATTCCACTAGGCATTGGGTGAAGGCGGTGAGCGCTGTGATATCGCGAATTGAGGCCAGCCCGTCGTAGGCCCGCATTTCAACGGTGCCGTATTTGGGTACGGGGCGCACGTCCCAGCGGTTTTCGCTGGGGTCATCAATCACACCGGTCATGACCAGGTCGTTGAGGTAGTCTTCGTAGTCTTCCCACTTCTCAAAGGTAAAGGGCAGGCCAGAGGTGGGTAGCTGCTGGAAAATCTGGGCCCGTTGGGAGGCGAAACCGGTATCTTCACCCTCCCAGAAGGGGGAGGAGGCTGAGAGGGCCAGTAGGTGGGGGTAGAAGTTGGTCAGTCCGTTGAGGACGGGCAGGGCCTTAGCCCGGGAGTTAACTCCGGTGTGTACATGCACCCCGTAAATAATTTGGCGGCGGCCCCAGTATTGGGAGCGGTCTAGCACTCGCAGGTAGCGGTCTTTGTCAACGACTTTTTGGTCGAGGGCTCGTGAGAAGGGGTGGGTGCCTGCTGAGAAGAAGGCGAGGCCTAGCTGGTCTGTGACGTTTTTGAGGACGCTAGTGGCTTGGGTGAGCTGTTCAGCGGCTTGGGCTGGGGTGCGGCAGATGCCGGTGACGATTTCTACGGTGTTGTTCAAGAACTCGCCGGTGATGTGAGCCCGGTTGGTGGCGGGTTCAAGAATATGGGGGTGCTGTTCTTTGAGGAGTGCTAGCACGTGGTCTGCCTGTGAAGCTAGCTGGCGGGTGGTGGGTTCAACGAGGGCAACTTCCCACTCCACTCCAATGGTGGACTGGTCTGAGGGATGGAAAATCATACGCTGGCTCCAGGGTCTCGGTGCGGTGCTGGTTCCATCTTATGGGCAGGGGCTGAAGCAGAAGAATCTAGCTCACAGTATGACATTTTTGGTCAGGTGGGAGTTGTGCATCTGACCAGGTAGCTGACCGTCAGTTAGGCTGGTTCAGCCCAGATTGCTAGCCGCTGGGAGCTCGTTCCCTGCCCGAGGCGGGTCAGAATGAGGGTGGCTTCTTTACCCGCGCCCTTCTTCTTTTTTATCCCGGCAAGGAGTGTGGCCCGTAGCTTTTCAGGGAGCACATCGACGCCCCGTTTTTTAACGGTCAGGGCGGTGATGCCTTCTTCTTTGACCCAGCGGCGGAGCTTCTTGTCGTTCAAGGGCAAGGTACCCAGGACGCGGTAGGCGCGGCCTAGCGGGCTATCAGCGGGGGAATCGGCGGTTAGGTAGGCGATGTTCTCATCGAGCAGGGTTGCCCCAATCGTCCGCGCATAATCTGCTACCAGGTGGGAACGTACCACCGCGCCGTCTGGCTCAATCAGGTAGGTGCCCAGTTCTGTTACTTCAAGAGGCTCTTCAGGGGTGGACGCTGGTGCCGGTGAGGTAAGTTCACCCAGTACCTGCCGGGTGGCGGCGTCCGCACCCAGTACCGTAGCTGAGCGGGCTACGCCGGGTCGGGCTAAACCGTTGAACCAGAGCACTACTTCTACCACAGACCCACCGTGACTGACCCACTCGGCTTCTACCCCATCCGGTATAGCCTCATGGGGTAGGGCCGGACCCAGCTTGACCCCCATGGGGGTGCCTGTGGCCGCTAGCTTCTGCAAGAAGGAAAAGGGCGGGGAGAAGGCCTCTGGGTCAAAAATCCGTGAGGTGGTAGACCCGCTTTCGACCTCTCGGCGTGCCGGGTCTAACCAGAGAGCTGAGATAGGCTCCCCGGTGACGGTGGTGAGCTTTTCAAGCTTGACCTCTTCCACATTGCCCACCAGCACCTGGGCGGTGGGGTAGGGGGAGAGATTATGGGCGGCCAGGCTTGCTGTGATTGGGTCAAGTTCTAGGGATGTCACAGCTAAACCTGCCTGCGCAAAGGCTAGGGAATCTGCCCCTAGGCCGCAGCCTAAATCTGCTACTGAGGCAAGCCCAGCAGCGACAAACCGGGCGGCGTGGTGCTGGGCAACAGCTGCGCGGGTGGCCTGCTCATAGCCAGCCTCGGTGAAAAGCATGTGCCTAGCAGCCGGGCCGAATTTACTGGCTCCTAGGGTGCGTAGGCGGGCCTGGGTGAGCAGGGCAGAGGAATCTTCGGCGCTGATGCCCTGCGCCCTGAGCCTGCTGACCGCCTGGAGGGAGTCTGCGGGGTTATAGGGGGTGAGCTGGTCAAGAAGAGCTAAGTGGTCGGCTGAGAAGGGCTGGGCGCCGGCGCGGGGGAAAGAGGTCATGCACATAAGTTTAGGTGCAAGTTATAGGGCAGAGCAGGCAGGGTAGCGGGTGCGCTGTCTGCGAAACCGGCGCCCTATCTTGCCCACCAGGGGCCCAGAGGAATAAAGTTTTAGTTAGCACTTGACTGCTGATAGTGCTAAAACGGCACCCGGTAACACCGCGACGATACCGGGTAAAACCGACTTAGCACCCTGTAGTCACCCCATAAATTTTACGCTGAGACCCACTCAAAGGAGTACCTCACCATGGCTATCAAGCCCCTCGAAGACCGCATTGTCGTTCAGATCGTTGAAGCAGAGCAGACCACCGCATCTGGTCTGGTCATCCCCGATACCGCCAAGGAAAAGCCCCAGGAAGCTAAGGTCATCGCTGTTGGCCCCGGCCGCATCGACGACAAGGGCAACCGCATCCCCGTTGACGTAGCAGAAGGCGACGTCGTAATCTTCTCCAAGTACGGTGGCACCGAGGTTAAGTACGGCGGCGCCGAATACCTGATTCTCTCAGCCCGCGACGTACTGGCTGTCGTTTCCTAAGTTTTCGCTGTTTCTACCGAAGACAAGACGAAACACAAGAAAGAAGTAAGGATTCATGGCAAAGCAGCTTGAATTCAATGATGATGCGCGTAAGCACCTGCAGGCAGGCGTCGATAAGCTTGCTAACGCTGTCAAAGTAACCCTGGGCCCCCGCGGCCGCAACGTGGTACTTGATAAGCAGTGGGGCGCCCCCATCATTACCAACGACGGTGTATCAATCGCCCGCGAGATTGAACTGGAAAACCCCTACGAAAACCTGGGCGCCCAGCTGGCTAAAGAAGTAGCCACCAAAACCAACGATGTTGCTGGCGACGGCACCACCACCGCGACCGTCCTAGCCCAGGCTTTGGTCTCTGAGGGTCTGCGCAACGTCACCTCTGGCGCTGCCCCCGGCGAGGTCAAGCGCGGTATCGAAACCGCCACCAAGCTGGTTTCAGAGCGCCTGCTGGCTAACGCCCGCGAAGTCACTGGTGAAGAAGTTGCCCACGTGGCAGCTATCTCCGCCCAGTCACCCCAGATCGGTGAACTGCTCTCTGAAGCCTTTAGCAAGGTTGGCCAAGACGGTGTTATCACCATCGAAGATGGCTCGACGACTGAGATTGAGCTTGAAGTGACCGAGGGTATGCAGTTCGATAAGGGCTACCTCTCACCCTCTTTCGTCACCGACCCTGAACGAGCTGAGGCTGTTCTTGAGAACACCGCCATTTTGCTCTACCAGGGCAAAATTTCAACCGTGGCTGAGATTATGCCCGTCCTTGAGAAGATTGTTCAGGCCAAAAAGCCCCTGACCATCATCGCTGAGGACGTGGACGGTGAAGCCCTCTCCGCCCTGGTCATTAACAAGCTCCGCGGCAACCTGGACGTTGTGGCGCTGAAGGCACCCGGTTTTGGTGACCGCCGCAAGGCAATCTTCCAGGACCTGGCTATCCTCACCGGCGGTACCGTCATTACCGGCGAACTGGGTATCTCCCTGGACGCTGTGACCCTGGACCAGCTCGGTTCAGCCCGCCGTGTGACCGTCACCAAGAACAACACCACCATCGTTGATGGCGGTGGCAGCTCTGAGGCTGTAGCTGAACGCGTTGATCAGCTCCGCGCCGAAATTGAGCGCGTGGATTCCGAATGGGACCGCGAAAAGCTCAAGGAACGCCTAGCTAAGCTAGCTGGCGGTGTGGGCGTTATCAAGGTGGGTGCTGCAACCGAGGTTGAAGCCAAGGAACGTAAGCACCGTATTGAGGACGCTGTTTCCTCCACCCGCGCTGCCCTTGAAGAGGGCATCGTGGCAGGTGGCGGTACCGCCCTGGTGCACGCCCTTGCAGCCCTTGATGGTCTTGAACTTGACTCCCATGATGCTCAGGTCGGTGCGGACATCGTCCGCCGCGCCCTGGTGCAGCCCCTGCGCTGGATTGCTGAGAACGCGGGTCAGGACGGCTATGTGGTCACCTCCCGCGTAGCAGAGATGCCCATCGGTCACGGCTTCAACGCCGCAACCGGTGAATACGAAGATCTCATCGCCCGCGGCGTCATCGACCCGGTCAAGGTCACCCGCTCAGCCCTAGAAAATGCAACCTCCATTGCTGCCCTGGTGCTGACCACCGAAACCCTGGTCGTTGAAAAGCCTGAGGAGAAAGAAGAAGACGAAGCCAAGTAAGGCTTCCACACCCACCTCTTCACTCTTTCCTAGGTCTTCACGGCCCAACAGGCCCTGCCCTACAGTGACTAACACCGTAGAGGCAGGGCCTGTTGTTTAATGCAATCTGCCGGTCACTAGCAGTAACATTTTAACTCGGTGTCTTCCTGCTCGTTACCTAACGGTAACCGTCCTTCTGGCACCCAACCCTTGTCAGCAAAGGAGGTAGACCGCAGTGTCCCGCCCAGCCACCGAAACACGCCCCGCCACCGGCACCATAGCAACCATCACCCGTTCAGCCGAGCGCGCCTGGCGCCCCGAAATTCAGGGGCTGCGTGCCCTCGCTCTTTTGCTGGTTGCCGCCTATCACTTCTGGTTTGGCCGTGTCTCTGGCGGCGTTGATGTCTTCTTACTGATTTCAGCTTTCTTGCTGACAGGCTCTTTTGCGCGCAAGCTAGAGCAGGGCAAACTGGTAGGCCCTGGCACCTGGTTTGGTGTAAAAACCCTGTTGGCTTATTGGGTGCATGTCTTCAAACGTCTTTTGCCTCTGGCTTCTTTGACCGTCGCCTTGACCCTGCTAGGCACCTATTTCTTTATCCCGGCTGAGCGCTGGCTCTCAATTGCTGATGAGGCTAAGGCCGTGATTCTGTACCAGCACAATAACTGGTCTATTGAGAACGCGGTGGACTATTATGCCGCTGATACTTCTTTAGCTTCTCCCTTGCGTCATTTTTGGTCTCTTTCGGTGCAGGGGCAGATCTATGTGCTCTGGCCTTTGCTGGTGGTGCTACTTGCTGCGGTGCTGGGTCAGCGTCTGAGGGGCGCTGGTCGTTGGGTTTTGACCGCCGTCTTCGCCGCAATTTTTGTGGTCTCGCTCCTTCACTCGGTGGAGGTGACCGCAGCTAACCAGCAGGCAGCCTATTTTGAGACGGGCGCTCGCCTGTGGGAGTTCGCTCTTGGTTCTTTGGTTGCCCTGTGGCTTCCGGCGGTGAAGTTTCCCCCTGTAGTGCGTGCTGTGCTGGGGTGGGTCGGTATAGCAGCTATTATCAGTTGCGGTTTCATTTTGGACGTTAACGGCACCTTCCCCGGGTATGCGGCCCTCTGGCCTACGGTGGCAGCCTCACTGGTCATTGTCGCGGGAGATACCGGAACCAGGTTTGGCCCGGAGAAGCTGCTAACAGCTAAGCCTCTTCTGGCCTTGGGTGGTTTCTCGTATGCTCTCTACCTGGTGCACTGGCCCCTGCTGGTTTTCTACCTGGCTCAGACTCACCAGGAAAAGGCAGGTTTTTGGGCGGGGCTTGGCCTGCTGCTTTTTTCAGGGGTGCTGGCCTGGGCTCTTACTCATGTGGTTGAAAAGCCTTTACAGTCTTGGGCTCTGCCCAACCGGTCGATGTTTGCGGGGCTGGTGACTGGTCTTTTGTGCGTGGGTTTTGCCCTTGGGCCTTCCTATGCTTGGCAAAGCTCCATTTACCGGCAGGTTGAAGAGGCTGAGGCTAAACGGCCCCTGAATAATGTGGGGGCGGCTGTGTTGCAACCTGATTTTGAATATGCTGGGGATGAAGATGCCCCTGTTATTCCTCTTCGAGAGGTGCTTGATGCTGACTGGGCTGATCTGGGTGCAGCCTGCCAGCAGGTGACCCCTGAGATGAGCCTCCCTGATTCTCTTGCCGGGGATTGCACCTATGTTGCTTATTCACCTGAGCCTAGTAGGACCATTGTGGCTTGGGGTAACTCTCATATGCAGATGTGGATGACGGCTATGCGTCCGCTTGCTGAATCTCAAGGCTGGACGGTCATCGCCCTCACCCGCCCCGGCTGCTTCCTGGGGGAAACCGATAACGCAGCTTATGCTAGCGGTTCTGACTGCGATACCTGGGCCGCTGATAGTAGCGCCTTCATCCAGGAACTAGCCCCCAGCACCGTCCTGCTCCAGGCCACCAAATCGCAGCCTAATGTGCCTGATGCCTTGCTCATTGACGCCCAGGCCCATATTGGGGAGCTGACTGGGGCGGGTATTCAGGTGCTTGGCTTGCGTGATACACCGCGTATGGAAACTAAGCATAAGGACTGCATTGATGCTTTGGGTGGGGCTGATGAGTGTACTATGAGCCCTGGCCAGGACGTCACCATCAACCCCCTGAGCCCTCTGGAGCAGAGCTACCCCGGTTTTGCTGCCTTGAACTTCTCAGATCTTATTTGCCCTGAGAATTCTTGCCCGGTGGCTATTGGTAATATTTACACCTATTTCGATTACGATCACATCACTGCAACTTACATCGAAACTCTCGGGCCCTATTTTGACCCGCGGGTGCTTGAGGCCTTGAATAAGGCCGACGCTAGCTTGCACTCTCACGCTCAGTTGCTGCCCTCTGAGAGCACTCTCTAGGGGAGAGCTGGGTATGGAGAAAAGGTAGGGGAGAGGCTTGGCCCAGTAAGAAGAGGGGGCCGGCCCCTGCGATGTGAGCAAGCGGGGCCTGAGTGCTTAGCCCCTGCACTCGCACATCGGGGATAACCCGACTAAGATTAAAAATAGTGTCGCTAAGCGCCCACCTGAACACCCTCGAAAGGTAGCGAACCCTTTATGTCTACTCCTACTGCACTGAGTGAAGACCCCTTCGGCTTTACCGGCCTCACCTACGACGATGTGCTGCTTCTGCCCGGCAACACTGATGTAATCCCGTCAGATGCAGACACCACTACCCGTCTGACTAAGCGTATCTCTATTGCTTCGCCCATTATTTCGGCTGCGATGGACACTGTAACTGAGTCAGCTTTAGCTATTGCCATGGCCCGTTTGGGCGGTATGGGTGTGATTCACCGTAACCTTTCTATCGCTGATCAGGCTGACCATGTAGACCGCGTCAAGCGTAGCGAATCGGGCATGATTACTAACCCTGTTACGGTTGGGCCCGATGCCACTATCGCTGAGCTTGATGCCCTGTGCGGCCACTATAAAGTGTCAGGTCTGCCGGTAGTAGATGATCAGAACGTGCTGGTAGGTATTATTACCAACCGCGATACCCGCTACCTGCCCGAGCCAACCTTCGAAACTACCCTGGTGCGCGACATTATGACCAAGATGCCGCTCATTACCGGTTACGAGGGTATGAGCAAGGACGAAGCGTTCGCCCTGCTGGCAGAAAACAAGATTGAGAAGCTGCCCCTCATCGATGAAGCAGGCAAGCTGACCGGTCTGATTACTGTTAAGGACTTCACCAAGAGCGAGCAGTACCCGCGCGCTACCAAGGATGAGGACGGCCGCCTGCGCGTTGGCGCGGCTATCGGCTTCTTTGGGGATGGCTACGAGCGCGCTATGACCCTGATTGAAGCGGGCGTTGATGCCCTCTTTGTTGATACCGCTAACGGTCACTCTCAGGGCGTGCTCGATATGATTGCTCGCTTGAAGAAAGATTCTGCTGCTGCCCACGTTGATGTGGTAGGTGGCCAGGCTGCTACCCGTGCTGGTGCTCAGGCTATTATTGACGCTGGTGCCGATGCTGTGAAGGTTGGTGTTGGCCCCGGTTCTATCTGCACCACCCGTATTATCGCTGGTGTTGGTGTTCCTCAGATTACCGCTATCAACGAATCAGCTAAGGCAGCTATCCCTGCTGGCGTTCCCCTGATTGCGGACGGCGGTATGCAGCACTCCGGCGAAATCGGTAAGGCCCTGGTGGCAGGTGCTGATTCTGTGATGCTTGGTTCTTTGCTTGCTGGCACCGCTGAATCACCCGGTGAACTGATTTTTGTTAACGGTAAGCAGTTCAAGGCTTACCGCGGTATGGGTTCCTTGGGTGCTATGCAGTCTCGTGGCGGTAAGAAGTCCTTCTCTAAGGACCGTTACTTCCAGGCTGATGTTTCTTCTGAGGAGAAGCTGATTCCTGAGGGTATTGAAGGGCAGGTTCCCTACCGTGGGCCTCTTTCTTCTGTGGTGCACCAGCTAGAAGGTGGCCTGCGTCAGACCATGTTCTATGTGGGCGCCCACACTGTTGAAGAACTGAAGAATAAGGGCCAGTTCGTGCGTATTACTTCAGCAGGTCTGAAGGAGTCGCACCCCCATGACATCACTATGACTGTTGAAGCCCCTAACTACCGTCGCTAAATTTTGATGGTCGGCCCCGGTTCTCTCACCTGCCGGTGAGGGGCCGGGGCTTCCGAACGTTACCACGCTCGTTTGCACCAACCGGCCTGCTGCCGGTGAAAGGAAAATCCATGACCGACATCCAGATTGGTATGTCCAAGCGCGCCCGCCGCACCTACTCACTCGATGAGATTGCCCTGGTACCTACCCGCCGTACCCGTGACGCTCACGATGTGGATCTGAGCTGGCAGATTGACGCCTTCAAGTTCGACACCCCCATTATTGGTGCCCCCATGGACTCTGTGATGTCACCGGCTACCGCTATTGCCTTGGGCAAGCTGGGTGGTTTGGGTGTTCTGAACCTGGAAGGTTTGTGGACCCGGTATGAGGACCCCCAGCCGCTTCTGGATGAAATTAACGCCCTGTCTGCTGACGATGCTCCCGCCGCTACCCGCCGTATGCAGGAAATCTACGCTGAGCCCATTAAAGCTGAGCTGATTACTGCCCGCCTGGCTGAGATTCGTAACTCTGGTGTTATTGTTGCTGGTTCTTTGACCCCTCAGAACACCCAGGAGTTCTACCAGACGGTGGTCAAGGCTGGTGTTGACCTTTTCGTGATTCGTGGCTCTGTTGTTTCTGCCCAGCACGTTTCAACCCGTCGTGAACCGCTTGATTTGAAGAAGTTCATTTACGAACTTGATGTGCCGGTCATGGTGGGCGGGGTAACCGGTTATACCCCGGCTATTCACCTGATGCGCACTGGTGCTGCTGGTGTGCTGGTAGGTTTTGGTGGCGGGGCTGCTTTGACCACCCGCCGCGGCCTGGGTATTCAGGCCCCTATGGCGACTGCTATTTCTGATGTTGCTGCTGCCCGTTCTGATTACCTTGATGAGTCTGGTGGCCGCTATGTGCACGTAATTGCTGATGGTTCCTTGGGCCGCTCTGGCGATATGGTGAAGGCCCTGGCTATGGGCGCGGATGCCGTCATGATTGGTGCTCCTTTGGCTCGTGCTACTGAGGCCCCTGGCGCCGGCTGGCACTGGGGTAATGAGGCTCACTCGGCTGATTTCCCCCGTGGTACTCGCACCTTCCAGGGCACTGTTGGGCCCTTGGAAGAGGTCATGAATGGTCCTTCTGCTCACACTGATGGCAGCGCTAACCTGGTGGGTGCTCTCAAACGTGCTCTGGCAACCTGCGGTTACACCGATTTGAAGTCCTTCCAGCGTATTGACGTGAACGTCACCCCTTACGTCAAGTAGGGTCTTGCCGGCCTCGCCTATCTCCCTCTGTTGGGCAGGCGGGGCCGGTTTCTTGCCGTCTACCTGCCTCATGCTGAAAAGAGCAACCGTGCTAAAAACTGCTATGACACCCCGCTGGCTTCTTGGCCTGCTCCTGGTGCTGGCCTTAGCTAGCGGTTTCCTTATGCTCAGCAAATGGCAGATTAATGCTTCTACCTTGGGGCAGGTGAGCGCAGACCCGACTAAGGATCTGGTGCGCCCCTATAGTCAGGTGTTACAGGCCCACAATGGGTTGAGTATGGCTGAGGTGGATACGGTGGTAGAAGCTACCGGTAGCTATGTGCAGGGCTCCAGCTACCTGGTAGAAAATAAGCTCAAAGATGGTGCTGAGGGCTACTGGCTTATCAGCCTTTTCGTCCCTGATGGTAGCCAGCAGGTGAGCACTAGCTTGGGGCAGGGGCTTCGCGGTATTGCGGTGGCCCGCGCCTGGACTTCCACCCCTGATCTTCTTGCTGAGCCAGCTGGCACCGTGACTATTGCCGGGCGAGTAGTAGGCAATGACCCTCCGATGACCAGTAAGGACGTCAGTGAAGAGAACCGGGGGCATGGTAGGGTTCTTGCCTCCGCCAATTCTTCCTACCTTACGAACGTGTGGAACGCTGCACTCTTCAACGGGATTCTGACCCTCGACTCTGAAAGTAGGGGGCCAACCCCGCTCACTGAGCAAGGCGCTATCGCCGCTACTGCAAGTCTGCTCGATAGTAGCGGCACTCTCCAGCCAATCCGCGCCCAGCAGGTAACGGATGAAACCCTTGACTGGCTCAATATTTTCTACGCCCTAGAGTGGCTAGTTTTTGCCGGCTTTGCCATCTACCTCTGGTACCGTCTGCTCAAAGATGCGGTTGAAAAAGATACCGACCCGGCCCTCTATTTTGAGTATGAGGGAGAGTACTGGGTTGATGATGCCACTGGGCGGCCCTACTACTGGGACCCAGAAGATAGGGCCTACTACTACTTCGATGATATTCCGGATGCCCCAGCCCACCGTGACGATAAAGGGTAAGCTGACTGCAAGCGTCCGCCCCCCACTGAATAGACCAACCAGACCAGCTAAGGGAGAAACTTGCTGTGAGCCAGAACCCCACCCCACGCCCTACCCACCGCACCGACGGTAAGAAAGTGACCCTCGCTAGGGGCACTACCGAACAGAATACGGCCGGTGGTTTTACCGTGCGCAAGAAATTTGGTGGAACAGAAGCCCAGATTCGTGGGGCCCTGACCTTCTATAAGTGGTGCGCCTGGATTTCAGGTACCTTCCTTTTGCTGCTTGTTGCTGAGATGATAAGCCGCCACATCTTCGGCTACGATCTGATTGCTGGTGGGGTAGATGCCCAGACCGGTGAAACGGTGGCCCTTGGGTGGCTCAACCGTCAGACCGGTAACCTGCACGGGGGGCTGAATATTTCCACCTGGGTTCTGATTATTCACGGCTGGTTCTACGTCATCTATCTTTTCTCCTGCTTCCGCCTCTGGCTGCTGATGCGCTGGAAGCTACCTCAGATGATTGTCATGGCCTTGGGTGGTGTGGTGCCCTTCCTCTCTTTCATCGTGGAGCGCCGTATCTACGCAGAAACCCTAGCCTTACTTGAGGCCAACCCGCAGGCCACCAAACGTTACTAGCTCTAGTGACTCTGCACTAGAATAGAACCCAAGGATTACCCTCAAACCCCAACCGAAAAGGTAAACACCTGTGACTACCCATAACCCTATCGAGGAGCTCGAAGAGCGCCCCGTACTGGTTGTCGATTACGGCGCCCAGTACGCTCAGCTTATCGCGCGCCGCGTGCGTGAGGCTGGCGTCTATTCAGAGCTGGTACCTCACACCATGCCCACTGAGAAGATGCTCGCCAAGAACCCGGCCGCTATCATTCTTTCTGGCGGCCCCTCATCTGTTTACGAGGACGGCGCCCCTAAGGGCGATATCGCCATGTTTGAAGCTGGCGTACCCGTCTTTGGTATCTGCTACGGATTCCAGGTCATGGCCCAGACCCTGGGCGGAACCGTGGCCAAGACCGGTAAACGCGAATACGGTGCAACTGATGCTGTGGTCTGCGCCGAGAACTCTTCCTTCCTGACCGGAACCCCCAAAACTCAGAACGTCTGGATGAGCCACGGTGACTCTGTCTCTGAAGCCCCTGAAGGTTTTGAGGTACTGGCTCAGACCCCCGGCGCAGCAGTTGCTGCTTTTGTTGATGAGAAGCGTAAGTTCGGTGGCGTGCAGTGGCACCCTGAGGTTAAGCACTCTGACTACGGCCAGGCTGCCCTGGAGAACTTCCTCTTCAAGGTAGCTGGCTTGGAGAAGACCTGGTCTATTGGCAACATCATTGAAGAGCAGGTCGCTAAGATCCGTGAGCAGGTCGGCGACGACCAGGTTATCTGCGCTCTCTCTGGCGGCGTTGACTCTTCTGTTGCTGCTGCCCTGGTACACAAGGCCGTAGGCGACCAGCTCACCTGCTTCTTCATCGATCACGGCCTGCTCCGTGAGGGTGAGCGTGAACAGGTCGAGCAGGACTACGCCTCAACCATGGGTATTAAGGTCGTTACCATTGATGAGTCAGAGCGCTTCCTGGGCGCCCTGGCCGGTATCACCGAACCTGAAGCGAAGCGTAAAGCCATCGGCCGCGAGTTCATCCGCTCCTTTGAAGCTGCCCAGCGCAAGCTGATTGAAGAGGCCGGCACCGAGGGCGCGGACATCAAGTTCTTGGTGCAGGGCACCCTCTACCCCGACGTGGTCGAGTCAGGTGGCGGCGAGGGCGCAGCGAACATTAAGTCCCACCACAACGTGGGTGGTCTACCTGATGACTTGCAGTTTGAGCTAGTTGAGCCCCTGCGAACCCTCTTCAAGGATGAGGTTCGCGCCATTGGCCGAGAACTGGGTGTGCCTGAGAAGATTGTTGCCCGCCAGCCCTTCCCCGGCCCCGGCCTGGGCATCCGTGTCATTGGTGAGGTCACCCGGCACAACCTCGATATTCTGCGCGCTGCTGACCTGATTGTGCGTGAGGAACTGACCGCTGCGGGCATGGACGAAGAGATCTGGCAGTGCCCTGTGGTGCTGCTGGCGGACGTCCGTTCCGTTGGTGTGCAGGGCGATGGCCGCACCTACGGTCACCCCATTGTGCTGCGCCCGGTCTCTTCTGAGGACGCCATGACCGCTGACTGGTCACGCCTGCCTTATGACCTGCTGGCAAAGATTTCAAACCGTATCACTAATGAGGTTTCTGAAGTGAACCGAGTGGTTCTGGACGTCACCTCAAAGCCCCCGGGAACAATTGAGTGGGAATAACAAAAATTTTCCCCAACAGGGGGAAATAAAATTTTTGTTATTCCGCGAGCCTGCGAGCGGCATGGCTGATTGAGTAAAGCCGCCACTTGCAGGTTTACTGTAACAGCCCCCGTCTTTCCCCGGAATAGGAGAATAGGCGGGGGCTGTGGGCTTGAAAGCTCTATGATGGTAGGGAAGTAATCACGTGCAGAAAGCTAGAGTAGATTCAGTGAACGAGCAGGTAGACCCTGAAACCGCTAACCAACGTCCTGACGTCGCCGCACCCTGGTCCCAAGGTGGTGCGCAAGCCCCGCAGGAAACCGGGGACTCTACTGCCGATGAACAGGTCATAGCTCAGGTGCAGGCTGGCCTTGAGGCCTGGGCCGAGCAGATGGAAACCTACACCGGGCCCGATGCCATGCTGGACTTCAACCAGGTTGATTATGTCCATATTGACCTGACCGACGCCAACTCCTCGGGTGTCGCCCAAATGTTTATGGGCCGTAAAACTCGCCTCTCTACCATCTTGCGTGATAAAGCAAAACTTGAGGCTGGCATGGTGGCAGCCCGTGCCCTGCGTACTAAAATCTTTGAGCTAGCTACCGGCCACGGGCTGGACGCTGGCTATTTCGTAGCAGGTACCGCCTCCTGGCTTTCACGTGACGTCCGTGAAGACGGCATGGTAGGGGAGAAGCGCTTTATTGCCCCTATTCTAATGGCCCCGCTCTCTATTACCCCCCACCCCACCAGCGATGATTTCGAGGTTCAGCTCACCGGCCCGGCCCAGCTTAACCCCGCTATGGTGCGCCAGATTAAGAAAGAGTACGGCATCGATTTGGGCACCATGGACGTAGCCCAGTTAGCTAACTCTATGCGCAAGCTCGACCCCGAGCCGGTCATTGAGCGGATGCGAGCCACCACCGGGTATGTGCCGGGCATGACGATTCGCTCTACCTACTTCATCTCCACCTTCGCAGACCTGAAGGAAAGCACCGGGGAGCTACCGGCAACCGCCCACACCCCGCTGGTGCGTGATATTGCCCAGCTTAAGCTCAACCCCCTAGAGCAACCTTTCATCGCTCCTGTGCACAACACCCGTGAGCCCCTTGATAGCCGTGACCCTGCTACCGATATGCTGGTTGTCGATACGGACGCCAGCGGCCAAGACATCGTCGATCTAGCCCACCTGGGGCACTCCCTGGCTGTTACAACGGCCCCTGGCACTGATCAGCTTGGCACCGCAATCAACATTGCAGCAGCCCTTATTAACCAGGGTAAATCCGTACTGGTGGTGGGGGAGAAACGCTCCACCCTCAACGATTTCAACCGTCTGCTTGAACGCACCCACCTGACCGATGTGACCTTCAACCTGCTCACTGAACGGGACTCTGAGGCCTACCGGCAGGAATTTATCTCAGCGATTGTGCGTGATGAGAAGGCACCTGCCCCCAACGTCACCGATATCCATAAAGAACTGGTAGATACCCGGGCCAAGTTGCGCGGGCACACCGAATCCTTGCGGTTTACCGAATCCCGGTGGGGATGCTCCGTCTACGAAGCCCTACAAACCCTGGCAGCTCTCACCGCCCAAGACCCGGCTCCTGCCACCCAGGTGCGTCTGAGCCGCACCACTATGGACGCACTGACCCGCCGCACTGAAACCGTCCACAAGCTCCAGCGTCTAGCGGACCTAGGCGGCTTCCGCCCCTCGACTCGCGCATCGGCCTGGCACCAGGCCAAACTCACCAGCGCCGAAGACACCGCAGCTGCCCACACCCTGGTCAAAAACCTGCGTAGCTCCCTGAACGAGGCATCAGCAGGCATGGCCCTGCTGGCTGATGAAACCGGCTTGAAACCAGCCGCCAGCATGGACGACTGGGGCGCCCAACTCGACCTGCTCGAACGGATCGCCGACACCCTCACCCGCTTCAGCCCCGACATCTTCGACCGGCCCGTCACCGACCTCATTGCCGCGACCGCAAGCGGAACCTGGCGGCGAGAACACGGCATTGACATGTCCAGCATCCAACGCTCCCGCCTACGCCGTGCCGCTAAAGAATACATTGTGCCCGGGGTTAACATCTCAGATCTTCACGAGAACCTCTTTATCGTGCAGAGCCAACGCGAAGAATGGATTAGCTGGGCAAAGGACGACCGCGTCCCAACAATCCCCGCCAACCTGGCTGATTTGCGTGCCCGCTACACCGCCCTGCTTGAAGAGTTCACAGGCCTTGCCATCGTCCTTGAAGACTCCCCAGCCGGTACTAACTTTTCAGCTACCCCCCTCAGCCAGCTTGAAGAAAGACTTGCTGCTCTCATTGATGATGAGTGGCTCCTGCACACCCTGCCTGAGCGTGTGCGCCTCACCCAAGAACTGATCGACCAGGGGCTAGAAGAACTCCTGGCTGACTTCTTCGAACGCCAGCTAGAGAGTAGCGCGGTAGCGGCCGAACTAGAACTAGCCTGGTGGCAGACAGCCCTAGAAATGATGCTGGCCTCCCAAGAACTTGAAATCTTGAGCGCAGACACCCTCCGCGACTTAGAGACCCGCTTCCGCCGGGCCGACTACTCGCACCTGGCGTCCGCTCCGGCCCGCCTGCACGCCCAGATAGCCGATACCTGGCGTGCCCGCATCCACGAATACGAGCAGGAAGCTGCCTTCTTACGAAGCCAGCTCAAGAGCCACGAATTCAACCTTCAGCAGGTACTCACCCAGGCCCCCACCATGGCCACCACCTTGCTACCGCTGTGGATCGCCAGCCCCTTTGCTCTCTCTGGCAAGGTGCCCACCAGTATGCGCTTTGACGCGGCGATCCTGCTCGATGCAGAATCCACCCCCCTGGCCGCGAACCTGCCCGCCCTGATTCGGGCAGAGCAGGTGATCGCCCTGGGCGACCCCCATAGCGGCTTCCCTGCACCCTTTATGGTCTCAGCGGTAGCCCACAACGCCCCGGTAGCCAAAAACCAGGAACTGGTCAGCACCTTTGAGGCCCTCTCCAAGGTGCTACCTGGCCGCTCCCTAGCAACCATCAACCGTGCCGTAGACCCGGCCCTCTTTACCTACCTCAACGAACACTTCTACGATGGTGCTCTCATCAGCTACCCCTGGGGTGAAGAAATCACTGACGGCACCCCGGCCCTAACCGTTGAATACGTGGACGTGACCGGGCGAGTCTCCGATAACGCCTCCTTGGATTCGCCTAGCCTTGAGGTGCAGCGGGTAGCTGAGATGGTCATCGAACACGCCTACCGTAGCCCCCAGCAGACCCTGGCCGTCGTCACCACCACAGCCCGCCACGCCCAGCGCATCGCCGAGGCCGTCCGGCACCTGCTGGTACGCTACCCCCAATTTGCCCCCTACTTTGCAGCGGGCGACGAGTCCTTCCGCGTCGTTGACGTATCCCGTGCCGTGGACATGGAACGAGACGTCATTATCTTCGCTCTGGGCGCCGGTAAAACAGCCCAAGGGGCAGCCCACCACTTCGGGCACCTCTCAGAACGCAGCGGCCGGGAGAGCTTCGTGCTGGCCACCACCCGGGCCCGCCACCTCACCCGCCTGGTCACCTGCGTCACCCCTGAAGACCTAGACCCCCAGCGCCTAGACTACGGGGCCTTCGATATCTACCGCCTGCTCCTGGCCTACCGCAGAGAACAAGAAAACCGGGCAGCCCAAGAACTGACCAAACCCATTACCGATAAACTTCCAGTCAACGAGTTCCTCACCAATGACCACCTCGAAGCCATCGACATGGGGGACTGGCTGCTCAATGATCTAGTACGCCGACTAGGGCAGCACCAGGTGACCCTCCACGAATCATCGGTGCCCCTCATTTCCCTAATTGCCACAAGTGATAAAGAATCGCTGGTGGCAGGTGCGGTGGGTAGCCCGCGCGCTCGCACGATGGTGCATGATGTTGACCGCGCTACCCCCTTGCGGGTGCCTTTGGCTGTGGTGTCAGATGGGTCAGATGCCTATGCCGCTTTGAGTGTGCGTGAACGCTCCCGCCTGATTCCTGAGCTGCTGGCACGAACCGGCTGGAACCACATGACCTGCTGGACCATCGAGGTCTTCTCAGACCCCGAAGCCCTGGTCGGGCGTATCGGAAGCTACCTGGGGTTGAGCCGTGAATCCTAGAGAGCAAGAGGCACAAGAGAACCCCGCAAGCACTGACCCCGCCTCCTCCTATAGCCCAGTGCCTAAGCGGCGCCGCGGCCACCGCCGGGCTAGCGGCGGCTCAGCCTTTACCGGCGCCGAACCCAAGCTGGCGGGGCTCACTGATGCCCGCCCGTCCGCCCCAGCCCCGGAAGGGCAGGACGCCCGCGATACCTGGCTGAAAGAACAGCGCCCTCCCCACTACGGGCAATAAGAAAAAGGGTGCAACAAAAGGGGCTGCCTACCACGGTCTTGTGGTTGGCAGCCCCTCAGTCTTGTGAGGGCTTACTTGCCCTTATCGTTTGCGTAGAAACCGGAGCCTTTAAAGACCACACCTACCTGGCCAAACTTTTTGCGGAGGGTATCTTGGCCGCACTCCGGGCAGGTCTTGAGGGCGTCCTCTGAGAAGGACTGGTGCTGCTCAAATAGGTGGCCGCAGTTCTTGCACTGATAAACGTAAACAGGCACGTGTGACTCCACATCAAATAGGTGATAAATCTGCTGGTTATTCTACTCTGTTCTGGCCCTTCCCCCTGAATCATCGAGGCGGTGGAGCCCTTGTTCTGTGGCCACATATCTGAGCTGGGCGTCCCAGCTATCTGCTGGCAGACTGTCAAGAATTTCTCGCTCAAAGACAACCCCTATGGTGGAGGGCTCTAAGGCAAGCGGGCCAAGCTGCTCAAAGAGCCGGTCGTAGTAGCCGCCGCCTTGCCCTAGCCGCCGCCCTGTGACGTCATAGGCCAGAGCTGGAACTAGGCGCACATCTGCTTGTATAAAAGCCTCAGAGCCCAGGCGCTCACCGACTGGCTCAGCAATACCTAGCGCATTGGTCGTGTGCTCTATGTGAGGCCACCACTGAACCCAGGCCAGCTGATGCTGGGGGCGGACGATGGGCACCAGCACCCGATAACCTTCAGTAAGGGCCCGGGTGAGGGCTGGCAGAATGGGTGGCTCTGTGGGAAGGGGGAGAAAAGCTGCAAGGGTGGATCCTGAGGGTAGGGCACCCCAGAGGGGCGCTAGGGTGCGCTCAAAGGCCTGGGCTGTCTTATCATGTGGTGGGTTGTGGGCGCGGCGTCTGCGCAGATAGCTGCGGACGCTGGCCTTGGCTGAGGCTTGTGAGCCTGACTCTGGTGCGGTCACAGGAGCCCTTCCTCTGGTGTTAGCTGAATCTAGTCATAATTTACCGTCACTTAGGGTGCAGAATGCAGATAAAGCTTAGAGATTAGGTATTCTGAAAAGCATGACTGAAAATAAATCACTCACCGTGACCAAAGCAGTAATTCCTGCTGCCGGTCTTGGCACTCGCTTCCTTCCCGCTACTAAGGCTACTCCTAAGGAGATGCTGCCGGTGGTGGATCGCCCTGCCATTCAGTACGTGGTTGAAGAGGCTACGCGCGCTGGTCTACATGATGTGCTGATGATTACCGGCCGCAACAAGCGTGCCCTGGAGGATCATTTTGACCGTGTTCCCGGTCTAGAGCAGCAGCTTGCCGCTCAGGGTAAAGATGCCCTCTTGAAGAGCGTTGAAGATTCTAATGGTTTGGGTGAAATCCACTATGTGCGTCAGGGTGACCCTAAGGGCCTTGGCCACGCGGTACTCCGTGGCAAGGTGCATGTAGGTAATGAGCCCTTTGCCGTGCTTCTGGGTGATGACCTCATTGACGAAAAAGAAGATTTGCTTTCTGCCATGGCTGCTGTTCAGCAGAAGACTGGCGGCTCTGTTGTGGCCCTGATGGAGGTACCTGAAGAACAGATCTCTGCTTATGGCTGTGCAGCGGTAGAGGCTGTTGAAGGTGAGGACGGCTTCGTGAAGGTCACCGGCCTGGTCGAAAAGCCTGCTGTTGAGGACGCTCCCTCAAACCTGGCCGTTATTGGTCGTTATGTTCTTTCGCCTAAGGTCTTTGAGGTGCTAGAAAACACCGCACCGGGCCGTGGCGATGAAATCCAGCTAACCGATGCCTTGCAGACCCTGGCTCAGGGTGACGGTGAGGGTGAAGGCGTGTACGGTGTGGTCTTTAAGGGCCGCCGTTTCGATACTGGCGATAAGCTCTCTTACCTCAAGGCCAACGTCATTCTCGCTGCTGAGCGTAATGATATGGGCCCTGACCTGCGGGCCTGGATTAAGGAATTCGCAGCCGAGCTGTAAACCTCGATACTGCTGCTGAGCAGGTGCAGGGCTAAGGGAAGCCCTCACCTGCTCTGGTGGTGGGCGCTGGGGTAGAATGAACTAGATACTTTTGTCATAGAGATAAAGAACGGGGGCAGCGATGGGCTTCCTGAGTGGCTCTGGCCTTATTTTGCTTGTGTGTGTGCTGGTTGGCCTGGGGCTTGTTGTACGCCGTCGCACTACAGGGTCTATGACGAGTATCGGAGCTGAAAAGTTCGTAGCTGATATTGTTGAGAACTCTGATGGGCCAACTGGGAACCGATCCGGTTCCTTGGTAGCTTTACCTGAAGCCCCTTCTGAGCATGCCCCCATCTTTCGCCTCAACTATGGCCGGGTTTCCTTATTTGGTTTAGCCCTGGTGCTTATCATCGCTAGCCTCATCACAGGGGTGCTAGCTCTGATGGGTAAGATAGCGGGGCTTCTTCCTTTACTCTTATTCCTCGCTAGTGTGGGGTGTTTGGCCGGGTTGCGTGTACTGGCTCTACGCGACCGTGATCGTAGGCGGGCCCGCACCGTGCTAGCTCTTGAACAGAAACAGGCCCGGCGGCGTCCTTCACCAACCCAGGAGCCCAGTTCTGCTCGTACTCACCAGCAATCCCAGCGAGCTGCTACCCTTGAGCTGAAACCTGCCCCCCAGCGTCCTGCCCGGGCCCGTCAACAGATGCCGGTAAGTCACGCTGCTAAGGCCCTGCGCAAGGTAAAAACCCAGCACCCCATGGTAGCGCCTACCCTCGCCCCTGCCTCTGAGGGTGAGGCTAGGGCCCCTCATGCTCCTGCCCGCTTGCGGATGGACGAAGCCCTGCCCGATAACCGCTGGCAGGTCACCGCAGTGCCCCTGCCCACCTACCTGCAAGCAGAAACTGCCCGCCGCCCAGCTCCTGCGCCACTTGAAATTGAGGCTGCCCCGCAGAGCCAAACCCAGACCCTGGCAGAGGCTGCCACCCTCAACCTTGATGATGTTCTCAAGCGCCGCCGCGCTTAGATGAAGATGACGTTCTTCTAAAGAATAGATACCCAGCCCCTAGCTTCACACCCTGAAGCCTTGGAGCTGGGTATTCTGTTTGAAGGGCGTGCACACCAACCCGCCGTATTTTGAGGAAGGCTACCTGCATGGCTACACACCGAGGCTTATTCAAAAGTCCCACCCGCAGCCAAAAACACCAACCCCCGCACCACCGCAAACACCCGCCCATACAACCC